>CAYTMV010000007.1:0-59604 GCA_964439015.1 uncultured Gemmobacter sp. | reverse complement strand
CCCCGGTCTGCGCGATGGAGCTGGAGTTCTTTCTGATCGACGACAGCGGCAAGACCATGCAGGTGCCGGCCTCCCCGCGCTCGGGCAAGCGGCGCAAGGCTGCGGAAACGCTGTCGATCCGGGCCCTGGATGCCTTTGATACCTTCTTTACCGACCTATATGACGCCTGCGAGGCGATGGACATTCCGGCCGACACCACCACTTCAGAGACTGGCCTTGGCCAGTTTGAAGTGAACCTGATGCATTGCGACGACCCCCTGCGGGCCGCGGATGATGCCTGGCTGTTCAAGATGCTGGTCAAGGGTCTGGCGCGCCGCCACGGCTTTGCCGCCAGCTTCATGGCCAAACCCTATCCCGAATATTCGGGCTCGGGCCTGCATACCCATTTCAGCGTGATCGACGAAAAGGGCGACAACATCTTTGACAGCGGCGGTCCGAAGGGGACTGCGGCGCTGCGTCATGCGGTGGCGGGCTGCCTGAACGCGATGGCCGACAGCACGCTGATCTTCGCCCCCCACCAGAACAGCTATGAACGGCTGGTGCCCGGCAAACATGCGCCCACCTCGATCGGCTGGGGATACGAGAACCGGACCACCGCGATCCGCATCCCCGCCGGCAGCCCGTCCGCGCGACGGATCGAGCATCGCGTGGCGGGTGGCGACGTGAATCCCTATCTGATGCTTGCCTGCATTCTGGGTGCGGCACTGGCCGGGATCGAGGACGCGGCAGAGCCGCCCAGCCCGATCGTCGGCAACGCCTATGCCATGGACCTGCCGCAGATTCCGGCCAGCTGGGAACAGGCGATCGACGCCTTCGAGCACAGCGATACCCTTTATCGCTTCCTGCCGAAGGAGCTGATTCGAAACCTCGTTCACACCAAGCGGCAGGAGTTGCATTACATCGCCGAGCTGACCGCGGAAGAACGGGTCGAGCTATATCTCGACACGGTGTAAGCACGGGACGGGCGCGCTGGACGCGCGCCCTGTCTCTGCCGTAAGATGTGCAAAACCATTGGAAAGACCCATGCGGATCGGCATCCTGCAAACCGGACAGGCCCCTGACATTCTTGCGCCCGAACATGGCGATTACCCAGACATGTTCCAGCGGCTGCTGGCAGATCAGGGCCTGACCTTCCGCAGATATCACGTCGAGGCGATGGAGTTTCCCACCTCGGTGCATGATTGTGACGGCTGGCTGATCACCGGGTCGCGCCACGGCGTGTATGAAGATCATCCCTTCATCGCGCCGCTGGAGGATTTTATCCGCGAATGCATGGCCGCGGGCGTGCCGCTGGTGGGCATCTGCTTTGGCCATCAGATCATCGCTCAGGCCATGGGCGGCAAGGTCGGGCGCTTTGACGGTGGCTGGGCGGTCGGCCCCACCGAATATGACTTCGGCGGCGAAAAGATCACCCTCAACGCCTGGCATCGCGACCAGGTGCTTGAGGCCCCAGAGGGCGCCAAGGTTCTGGGCTGCAACGACTTTTGCCAGAATGCGGCGCTGGTCTATGGCGACACGGCGCTGACCGTGCAAGCCCATCCCGAGTTCCGCTCGGCCTTTGTCGAGGGGTTGATGCAGACCCGCGGCAAGGGCGTGGTGTCCGATGAGGTGCTGGCAGATGCCACCTCGCGTCTGGATCGACCGATCGACTCGGCCCGTCTGGCCCGCCAGATCGCCGATTTCTTCAAGGCCCCGCGCGGGGCCCCTGCCGACCGCGCGACGGCCTGATCCCTTCACCCGCAGCCTTGCGGGACAGACCCTTTTCAACCCGCCGCCGGTTTCGGCGGCCAGATCATGTGTGACTCATGTCCGACTGGACGAACAAACTGCCCGAAGCGGCACAGAACTTCATCGCCAACCGTCGCGTGGACGAGGTGGAATGCATCATCGGCGACATTGCCGGTGTGGCGCGCGGCAAGGCGATGCCGGCGGCCAAATTTGCCAAGCAGACCCGCTATTACCTGCCGAACTCGATCTTTCTGCAAACCATTACCGGCGAATGGGCCGACAGCCCGTTTGACGCCTTTACCGAACCGGACATGATCCTTGTCCCCGATTGGACCACTGCCACGGCCGCCCCATGGACGGCGGATGTGACGCTGCAGGTCATCCATGACGCGATCGACCAGCAGGGCAATCCGGTGCCGTTCAGCCCGCGCAACCTGCTGCGCCGGATCGTCGGCCTGTTCGAGGCGCAGGGCTGGCGGCCGGTGGTCGCGCCCGAGATGGAGTTCTTCCTGACCGCGCGCAACATCGACCCCAACCAGCCGGTGATGCCGCCGATGGGCCGCACCGGGCGGCGGGCCGCGCAAAAGCAGGCTTATTCGCTGTCGGCGGTCGATGAATACGGCAAGGTGATCGACGACATCTATGATTTTGCCGAGGCGCAGGGGTTGGAGATCGACGGCATCCTTCAAGAAGGCGGCGCCGGCCAGATCGAGCTGAACCTCGCACATGGCGACCCGATCCGTCTGGCCGATGACGTGTTCTTCTTCAAGCGGCTCATCCGCGAGGCGGCGCTGCGCCATGACTGTTTCGCAACCTTCATGGCCAAGCCCATCGCCGGCGAGCCGGGCAGCGCCATGCACATTCACCACTCGGTCGTGGACCTGAAAACCGGCCGCAACATCTTTGCTGACAAGGCCGGCAACGAGACCGAAGCCTTCGCCCATTTCATCGCCGGCATGCAAAACCACATGAGCGCGGCCATTGCCCTGATGGCGCCCTATGTGAACAGCTATCGCCGCTATGTTCCTGATTTTGCGGCACCCATCAATCTGGAATGGGGGCGCGACAACCGCACAACGGGGTTGCGGGTGCCGGTCTCGGACCCCGAGGCGCGGCGGGTTGAAAACCGTCTGCCGGGCATGGATTGCAACCCTTATCTGGGCATCGCCGCCAGCCTGGCCTGCGGCTATCTGGGCCTGATGGAGAAAAAGCATCCGCGGCCCGAGTTCAAGGGCTCGGCCTATATCGACAGCGACGACATCCCCACCAACCTTGGCGACGCGCTGGACCTGCTGGAAGAGGACACCGCCCTGGTCGAGGTGCTGGGTGCGGATTTCTGCAAGGTCTATGACAGCGTGAAACGCAATGAATACAAAGAGTTCCTGCAGGTCATCAGCCCGTGGGAGCGTGAGCACCTGCTGCTGAACGTCTAAGCCATGAACCTGCTTTATGCCAATGACCGGCCGGGCGAATACCCGGCCAGCTATTACGCTGCCACCCGCGCGCCCTTTGCTCCGCAGCCGCCGTTGCGCGGCGAGGCGCGGGCCGATGTGGTGGTTGTGGGCGCGGGCTATACCGGCCTGTCGGCGGCGCTGCATCTGGCGCAGGCAGGGCGTCGCGTGGTGGTGGTTGAGGCGCATCGCGTGGGCTTTGGCGCCTCGGGGCGTAATGGCGGGCAGGTGGGCTCGGGCCAGCGGATGGATCAGGTCTGGATCGAAAAGCACTTCGGCAAGACCCGCGCCAAGGCCCTGTGGCAGATGGCCGAGGATGCCAAGGCGCTGGTGCGCGATCTGATCCACCGCCACGCCATGCCCTGCACCTTCCATCCCGGCATCGCCCATGCCTGCTGGACCGAGGCCCAGGTGCGCGACACCCATGCCTATGCCGAAAAGCTGGCGCGTGATTACGGCTATACCCAGATCGAGCCGCTGGACCGCGCAGGGATCCGCGCCCTGATCGGCTCCAAGGTCTACAAGGGGGGCGAGATCGACCGCGGCGCGGGCCATGTCCATCCCCTGAACTTTGCGATCGGCCTGGCCCGGGCAGCTCTGGCGGCGGGTGCGGTGATCCATGAGGTCTCGCCCGTCACCCGTATCCAGCAGGGGCCGCAGGTCCGGGTTGAAACCGAACACGGCGTCGTGATCGCCGATCAGCTGGTGCTGGCCTGCAACGGTTATCTGGGCGATCTGGCGGCGCCGGTTGCGGCGCGCGTGATGCCGATCAACAATTTCATGGTTGCGACCGAGCCCCTGGGCGCGCGCGCGGCGCAGATCCTGTCGCAGCCGGTGGCCGTGCATGACACCAAGTTCGTGGTCAATTACTGGCGATTGTCCGAGGATGGGAGGCTGCTGTTCGGTGGGGGTGAAAGCTATGGCTGGCGCTTCCCCGACCTCAAGAAAACCGTTCTGAAACCGATGCTTGAGGTTTATCCGCAATTGGCTGATGCCCGCATCGACCATGCCTGGGGCGGCACACTGGCGATTACCATGAACCGGATGCCCGCGTTTGTGCGGCTGGGGCCAAATGCGCTGTCAGCCTCGGGCTATTCTGGCCATGGGGTGGCCCTGGCGGTAATGGCGGGCAAGCTGATGGCCGAGGCGCTGGCCGGGCAGGCGGACCGCTTTGACCTGATGGCAAGCCTGCCGCAGCCACGCTTTCCGGGCGGCGTGGCCCTGCGCTGGCCGCTGCTGGTGCTGGCCATGACGTGGTTCTCGTTGCGTGACCGGCTGGGCAAGTGACGCCGTGCCGAACGCCGGCCGGGCGGCAAGACTTTGCCCGGACGCAATGTCACAGATCACCGTCACTGGCGTGTTACACCGGCCTAGTTTAAGCTGACGCTGAATTCGAGTTTCAGGAAAACTTCATATGGCCCCCGACGGACAGATCCAGATCGCCCCCGATTGCCACGCTGCAGAACCAATCCCCGAGGCCGCCCGCGCCGAGATCGAACGCCTGCTGCAAACGGGCGACCTGTTCCGCTACACCGCCCCGCAGGATGCGCCCGTGGCGTTGCTGGAGGCCGAGTTTGCCGAGCTTCTTGGCGCCCGCTATGCGGTTGCGGTGTCCAGCTGCTCGGCGGCGCTGTTCCTGTCGCTGAAGGCGCTGGACCTGAAGCCGGGCGCCAAGGTGCTGATCCCGGCCTTTACCTTTGCCGCCGTGCCCTCGGCGGTGGTGCATGCCGAATGTGTGCCAGTGCTGGTCGAGGTCGATGACAGCCTGCGGATCGACATGGCGGACTTTGCCGCCAAGCTGCCGGGGGCCGAGGCGGTGATCATCAGCCACATGCGCGGCCATACCAGCGACATGGATGCGATCATGGCGCTGTGCGATGCGGCAGACATTCCCGTGATCGAGGATGCGGCACACAGCCTTGGCACCACCTGGCATGGCCGCAACATCGGCACGCTGGGCAAGATCGGCTGTTTCAGCTTTCAGTCCTACAAGATGATCAATGCCGGCGAAGGCGGGATGCTGATCACGGACGATCCCGAACTTGCGGCCCGCGCGGTCATCATGTCGGGCGCCTATGAGCAGAACTGGAAAAAGCATCCCGGCCTGCAAAACAGCTACATGATGTGGCAAAACCAATTGCCGCTCTACAACATGCGGATGCAGAACCTGTCGGCGGCGGTGATCCGTCCGCAGCTGCCGCATCTGGCGGACCGCGTTGCGCGGGGCCTTCGCGGCCATGACCGGGTGGCCGCGCGGCTGGCGGCAAGCCCGTTCATCACCGTTCCCCCCGCCCTGCCCGCTGAAAAACGTGCGCCCGATTCGCTGCAATTCATGCTGTCGGGCGATTGGACCGATGCGCAGGCGCTGGCCCTGCAAGAGGCCGCGAAAAAGCGCGGCGTCACCTTGCAGGTCTTCGGGCTGTCGCAGGACAACGCCCGCGCCTTCTGGAACTGGAAGTTCCTGGGCGAAACGCCGGATCTGCCGAAAACCCGCGCCATGCTGATGCGCGCCTGCGATACCCGCTTGCCGGTGCGGCTGACCGATCCAGAGCTGGACTATATCGCCGATGCCATTCTGGCGGCCGTGGCAGAGGTGAAGGGCTAAACGCCCCCCTCCAGCACGCGGATGCCGGCCCAGGGCCACGCCGTCTGGGCCGGCAGCACCACGGTTTCGGCCAACAGGCGGCGGGCTTGTCCTGCCACCTGAGCCGGGATGTCCTGCAGTATCCCGGCCCGCGCGGTCAACTGGATGCAGCGGGAAAAGGGCGCGACCGGCAGCGGCTGCACCGCCACCTCCGGCGCAAAGCGGGCTGCATGATGCAAGGCCAGCGGCGTCAGGATCGTCCAGCCCTGCCCCGCCGCGACCATCGCCAGAATCGCGTTATAGCTGTCCATCTCGAACCGGCGCGCGGGGTGCAGATTGGCGCGCGACATCTCGGCCGCGATCAGCCGCCCCATCGGATAGCGGGCGGAATAGGCGATGAAGGGCAGGCCCTCGGATGTGGCAGCTGCTTGCGGCAGCACTGCCAGAAACGGATCTTCCAACAGCGGATGCACCTCGACCCGCGCCTCGCCCGGACCACCGC
This sequence comes from uncultured Gemmobacter sp., assembly GCA_964439015.1. Lineage (GTDB taxonomy): Bacteria > Pseudomonadota > Alphaproteobacteria > Rhodobacterales > Rhodobacteraceae > Gemmobacter. The sequence goes on along the minus strand of CAYTMV010000007.1, from coordinate 53,339 downwards.
CGGGATCGGCCGCGATCACCAGATCCAGCGCCCTGGCCTCCAGCGCATCCAGCAGCCGGTGGCTGGCCCCGGTCTCCAGCAGAAAGCGGCAGTTGGGCAGGCTGGCGGCCAAGCCGGCCAGAAGGCGCGGCGTCACCTCGGCGTCAAGGTCTTCGATCACGCCCAGCCGCAGCGTGGTCAGGGCCGACAGGTCTGCCATCGCCAGCGCGGCGCGCGCCTCGGCCTCGGCGTTCAGGATGGTCTGGGCGTGCGGGCGCAGCATCATCCCCGCCGGCGTCAGCCGCATCGGCCGGGACGACCGGTCCAGAAGAACCGTGGCGTAGGTGGTTTCCAGCGCCGTCACTTGCTGGCTGATCGCGCTGGCCGAGACGCCCAATCGCCGCGCGGCAGCGGTCACCGTGCCCTCTTCGGCCACGGCCAGAAACGCCTCGAGTCCCCAGAGGGTGACGCGGCCCTGCCCCTCGCCCATCCGTTACAGCTTGGACAGCTTGGCCTGCAATTCGGCCAGCTGGCGCTTGATTTCGGCCAGATCCTCGGGCTTTTCCTCGTCTGTGGCGGACCCGGTCGAGGCCGCAGCCCCCCATCCCGGCACCCCGCCCATCACCGATTTCAGAAAGGCTTCCTGACTTTTTCGCATCGCCTCGAACCCCGGCATGGTTGCCATCGGGTTCGGAAGGTTTTGCAGGTTTTCCATCAGCTTAGACTGACCATCTCGCAGCATCTCAAAGCTGGCAGCCAGAAATTGCGGCATCACCGCCTGCATGCCGTTGGTATAGCTGCGGACCATCTCGGTCAGCACATTGGTCGGCAGCACGGTGTCGCCCTTGGACTCATGCTCGGCCACGATCTGCAACAGGTATTGCCGCGTCAGATCATCGCCGGATTTCAGATCGACGATCTGCACCTCACGCCCGGCGCGCACAAAGCCCGCAATGTCCTCAAGCGTGACGTAATCGCTGGTTTCGGTGTTATACAGCCGGCGGCTGGCGTAGCGCTTGATCAGCAGCGGCTTTGCGGTATCGGCCATCGGCCCCTCCCCAGGGTATTTTTGCGGTTGCAGAGAAATGTTAGGGCAGCGCAGCATATAAATGCAAAGGAAAAAGGCGGGCCTTCAGACCCGCCTCTCCATCAACTCGACAATATCAGTCCACCAGTACCAGATACTCACGCGAGACAGCCCGATGCGGGCTGCCTGCACGGTCAAATCAGCGCGCGGCGGTCGCGGTGGCCTTCTTGGCCGCAGCCTGCACGTCGGCGGTGGCTTTCTTGACGGCAGCGGTGGTTTCTTCCGAAACTTCCTTGCCGGCGGCCAGCATCAGCTCGACGGTTTCCATCTGCACTTTCTTGGCCACTTCGGCGAAGGCGGCCAGGTTTTCGGCAGCCATTTCCGCAGCGGACGAAGCGAAGTCGCTCATCGCCTTGGAGTAGTCGGCCGGCTCGGTCTTGGCGCGGGTCGCTTCGCTCATCTTGGCGATTGCGTCCTTGGTCCATTTGGAGGTGATTTCGGACGACTTCTCAGCCGCTTCCAGAGCAACTTTCGAGAACTTCTCGGCCATCGCAGCGTGATTGCGGAAAGCGTTCTGGAAGGCAGCGGCATCCATCGGCATGGAGGCCATCATGTCCTGCATGACTTTGGTGAAGTCGGGGGTCTTGGTGGTCATTTGCGGGCTCCGCTCAGAGGGGTTTTGGCACTGAAACCATATTCACTCCGGATAATATGCATGCTGCGGTGCAGAAAATCAACGCTTTTCTGCACCGCAGCAAAACCCAAAGTTGCAGCCGGATCGCTGCGGGATTTTTTGCAGCCTGCCCGGACACTTGGCTGATCAGGCGACGGAGGCGGGGCGGGCGGTGACATAGGTTCCGGGCGCCGGAGCCAGCGGCGGATGGGCCGAATCGCCCGGCGCCCGCGCCGGCACCATGGCGCCTGAGCGTTCTGCCAGCCATTCCTGCCACCGCGGCCACCAGCTGCCCTTGGTGAACTGGGCGCCAGCCTTCCAGTCCTCGGGTGTGGTCAGGGCCGCGGCAGAAGTGTAATGGCCATATTTATCCTTGCCCGGCGGGCTGACGATCCCGGCGATGTGGCCGCTTTGGGCCAGGATAAACGTCTTGTCCGCCGAGCCCATCTGCCGGATGCCAGCGAAAGACGAGGCCCAGGGCGCGATATGATCCGTCTCACAGGCAACGGCGCAGAGCGGCACTTGCACATGCGACAGGTGCAGCTTGCGCCCCATGATCTCGAACCCGTCCCGCGCAAACTCGTTGGCCTGACACAGACCGCGCAGATAGCGGACGGCCATCGGCCCCGGCAGGTTGGTGCCGTCACCGTTCCAGTACAGAAGGTCGAAGGCGGGGGGCGTCTCGCCCATCATGTAGCTGCGGATCGCGGGTTGCCAGATCAGGTCATTGGCGCGCAGGAAACTGAAGGTCCGCGCCATGTAATGCCTGGACAGCACACCATCCGCCGCGCATTGCCGCTCGATCCCGTCGACGAAATCATCGTTGAGAAACACCCCAACTTCGCCCGGATCGCTGAAATCGGTCAGCGTGGTGAAGAAGGTCGCCGATTTCACCCGGTCGTCGCCGATCGCATTCAGATAGGCCAGGGTCAGCGACAGCGTGGTGCCGGCGATGCAATAGCCCACGGCGTTGACCTGGGATTCACCGGTAATGGCGCGAACCTCGTCCATCGCCGTCAGAAAGCCCTCGCGGATATAGTCTTCCAGCGTCACGTCTTTATAGCTGGCATCGGGGTTCACCCAGGAGACGACGAACAGCGTATAGCCCTGATCGACGATCCACTTGACCAGACTGTTCACCGGCTTGAGGTCGAGGATGTAGAATTTGTTGATCCACGGCGGAAAGATCACCAGCGGCGTGGCGTGGACCTTTTTCGTGGTGGGCGCATACTGGATCAACTCCAGCATCCGGTTGCGGAACACCACCTGCCCCGGCGTGGTGGCCAGGTTCTCCCCCACCTTGAAGGCCTCTTCGTCGGCCAGCCGCACGATCAACTCGCCGTTGTTGGCCTCGAGATCGTGGATCAGATTTTCCAGCCCCCTCACCAGACTTTCGCCGTCCGTTTCCAAGGCACGCTCCAGCGCATCGGGATTGGTGGCAAGGAAATTGGTCGGCGACATCATGTCGATGATCTGCTGGGCGAAATAGTCGACCCGACGGGCTTCCTCGGGCGGCAGGGTGCTGAGATCGCCCAGCGCCTCTTTCACGGCCTGCGCGTTCATCAGGTATTGTTGCTTGATGAAATTGAAATAGGGGTGGGTTTGCCACAGCGGATTCGCGAATCGCCTGTCCTTGGGGCTGTGGTCCTCAGGTGCCTTGAAAGACCCCGAAGCCAGCGCCTGCTGCGCCTCCTGGTAGTGCTGCACTGCCTTTCCCCAGTAGGCTGCCTGCTGTTCCATCAATTTTGCAGGATTCTGCATCATTTCCGCAACATAGGCCCCGGCGGCCTTGGCATAGAGATCGGGTGAGGGAGCATGCAACGATAAATCATCGCTTTTTTGCGATGTTAGCGCTGACGCCAGGCGCCGCGTCAGTTCTTCCATCCGGGCAATATTGGCAGTCAGACGCGCCAGCCTGGCATTGTCGCCATTCGTTTCAGTTGTCATTTCGCCCGTTCCCCCTTACGCTACGCTGCTGTGCAGCATTACTCCCGGCCCCGATCCGGGCCAACCAGTGGTTGCATCCGGTGAGGGTATTACATGAAGTATATGGCGACTTATGACGTGATGGAAACTGTCCGTAACACCAACGAGTGGTTGGGTGCGACGGCGCGGGCCATGGCCTCGTATCCGATCTTTGCGCTGGCCCCTAACCCGATGCTGCCGCTGATGGCCGCTTGGGGCGATGTGACCGAGCGCAGCTTTGGCCGCATGATCGCCAAGCCCGACTGGGGCATCCGCTCGATCGTGGGGCAGGACGGCACAGACCATCTGGTCGACGTGAACCCGGTTGTTCGGAAGCCCTTCGGCGATCTGGTGCAGTTCTTCGTGCGCCGCCGCCCGCCGATGGCCCGCAAGGTACTGCTGGTCGCGCCGATGTCGGGCCACTACGCCACGCTGCTGCGCTCGACCGTGGCGTCGCTGCTGCCCGATGCCGATGTCTTCGTGACCGACTGGCACAATGCCCGCGACATTCCGGTCTCGGCCGGCAAGTTCGACGTCGAGGATTACACCGCCTATCTGGTCGAGTTCATGCGGGCCCTCGGGCCTGACACGCATGTGATCGCCATCTGCCAGCCGGTGCCGCTGGCGCTGGCGGCGACCGCCTATCTGGCGGGCGAACACCCTGATGAACAGCCCCGCACCCTGACCCTGATCGGCGGGCCGGTGGATCCTGACGCCGCTGCGACAGAAGTGACCGATTTCGGCCGCCGGGTGACCATGGGCCAGCTGGAGCAATGGGCGATTCAGCGCGTTGGCTACAAATACAAGGGCGCAGGTCGGCTGGTCTATCCCGGGCTGCTGCAATTGCAGAGCTTCATCTCGATGAATGCCGAGCGCCACGCCAAGGCGTTTTCCGATCAGATCATGCGCGTCGCGCGGGGCGAGGCCAGCGACCACGACGCGCATAACCGTTTCTATGACGAATATCTGGCGGTGATGGACATGACCGCCGAGTTCTATCTGTCCACCGTGGAACGGGTGTTCAAGAATCGCGAGATCGCGCGGAACGTCTTTGTCGTCAACGGCAAGAAAGTGGATATTGGCGCCATCACCAGCGTCGCGGTCAAGACCGTCGAAGGGGAAAAGGACGACATCTCGGCCCCCGGCCAATGTGTCGCGGCGCTTGGTCTGCTGACCGGCCTCCCCCAGCGCATGAAGTATCATCATGTGGAGCCGGATGCGGGCCATTACGGCATCTTTGCGGGCAAGGCCTGGCGGTTGAACATCCGCCCGCTGGTGCTGGATTTCATCGACACCTTCTCGGGCGAGCGTGGTCAACCCGCCGCGCCGACCGTCAAGCGCACGCGGGTGCGGCTGGCTGCAACCAAGTAGCCCTCAGCGCAGCAGCATCGGCCCCGGCAAAAAGCCCCGCAGCGCGGCATTGATCGCCTGCGGGGTTTCAATTGACGGGAAGTGCCCTGCCCCGGCGATCACCTGCAGCTCGGCAAAGGGCATCATCTCGGCCATGAATTCCAGCCGGCGCATCGGCACCAGACTGTCATGCGCCCCGGTCAGGATCAGCGCCGGCACCGGCACCTTGCGCAGGGTCTTTTGCTGGTCCGGCCGGCGGGCCAGCGCCTCGGATTGCGACAGATAGACCGCCTCGCCCAGATTTTCCGCCATGGATCGGAGCAGCCCGCGGATCGCCGGACGGCCGTCGCCGGGCGCAAGAGCCGCATCGGGGTAATCCTCAGCCATTACGTCCAGCAATCGACCGGCTTTTACGCCCACACGCCGCAACTCGCGCGTCGCGGCCCCCTGCGGGGTCTCAGCCAGCGGGTCGGCCCCGATCAGCACCAGACGACTGATGCGTTTGGGGGCGCGGCGAAAAAGGTCCAGGGCCACATCGCCGCCCAACCCCTGCCCGAGGATTGCGCAACGCTCGGGCAGTTTCGGCAGCAGCGTGGCAGAGATTTCCTCGACCGTCCGCCCGCCGATGGGCAGTGCCACCATCACGGGCATCAGCGGCGACAGCGCATCGAGTTGCGGCGCAAAAATCCGCGCATCCGCCATCAGGCCAGGGATCATCACGAGGGGTTCAAGCATGGGCCTACTACCGTTTGACCGGCAAGCCATAGCCCCGCGCAAGCTGCCTCGCCAGAGGGTGCGCAGAGGCAAAACCCAAGCGCGGCGGATCGGTCACATGTTCGGGATTTGAAACGGTGGCCGACAAAAACTGAGCCGGGCCCCTCATGCTTGTTGTGAAATGGAAAGCACCTCTTCCACAGCCGCCACGATCAGCGCCAGATTCTCCTGGTTGGAAAATCGGTGATCCGCCCCTTTGACCAGCGTCAGCCGCAGGTCGGGGCTATCGGCATGATCCATCAGACGCAGTGCCACAGAGGGCGGCACATCCACATCCGCCGTCCCTTGCAGCAGCCGCACCGGGAAGGGCAGCGACAACGGCGCGCGCAGAACAAGGTTCTGACGACCATCTTCGATCAGCTTGCGGGTGATGACATAGGGCTCGTCCGAATAATCCGAGGGCTGCTCCAGCCGCCCGGACATGACCGCCGCGCGCTCCGCCTCGGAAAAGCCCGCCCACATCAGATCCTCGGTGAAATCCGGCGCAGCGGCGATGCCGACCAGACCCGCAATCCGCTGGGGCATGGCCCGCGCCACCAGAAGCGAAATCCAGCCGCCCATGGAGGAGCCGACCAAAACCTGCGGCCCCTCGGTCAGCGCGGCAATGGCCGCCACCGCATCCGCCGCCCAATCCGTGATGCAGCCATCCAGAAAGTTGCCACTGCTTGCCCCGTGGCCCGAATAGTCAAAGCGCAGGAAGGCGCGGCCGCCGGCCTCAGCCCAAGCCTGCAGATGCACGGCCTTGGTGCCGGTCATGTCGGATTTGAAACCGCCCAGAAACACCACCCCCGGCCCCTGGCCAGGCGTGCGGTGATAGGCGATCTGGCGGCCTTGCGGCGTGGTCAGGAAATCGGGCATGGATAGCACCTCCGGCCCTTGCCATATCACCCGATCCCTGCCCGCCTCAAGCCGCGCGGACTTGACGCCGGCCGCGCATCGCGGCAGACCGGCCCAACAAACCACCCGCAACCGGGCGTTCCGTGGGCGCCAAACCGACGAGGAGCCGGCCATGAGCCAGATTTCCCTGACCTTTCCCGATGGCAACAAGCGCGAATTTTCGCCCGGCGTGACGCCTGCCGAAGTGGCGGCTTCGATCTCGACCAGCCTTGCGAAAAAGGCGATCAGCGCCACTGTCAACGGCAAGCACTGGGATCTGCAATGGCCGATCGCGCAGGATGCCAGCATTGCCATCCACACCCTGCAGGATGACGCCCAGGCGTTGGAGCTGATCCGCCACGATCTGGCCCATATCATGGCCCGCGCCGTGCAAGAGATCTGGCCGGACGTGAAGGTCACGATCGGTCCGGTGCGCGATCAGGGCTGGTTCTACGATTTCGACCGGGCAGAGCCCTTCACGCCCGAAGATCTGGGCGCGATCGAGGCGCGGATGAAGCAGATCATCAACGCCCGCGAACTTGTCAAAACCGAACTATGGGAGCGCGCGCGGGCCGTCGAATACTACCGTGGCCGCGGCGAACCATTCAAACTCGAACTTCTGGACCGGATTCCCGAGGGCGAGGACATCCGCATGTACTGGCACGGCGAGTGGCAGGATCTCTGCCGCGGCCCGCACCTGCAGCATACCGGCCAGGTGCCGGCGGATGCCTTCAAGCTGACCCATGTCGCGGGCGCCTATTGGCTGGGCGATGCCTCGCGCCCGATGCTGCAGCGCATCTACGGCGTGGCCTTCAAGAACCGCGATGACCTGAAGGCCCATCTGACCATGCTGGAAGAGGCCGCCAAGCGCGACCACCGCAAGCTCGGCCGCGAGATGGACCTGTTCCACCTGCAGGAAGAAGCGCCGGGCATGGTGTTCTGGCACCCCAACGGCTGGCAGTTGTGGCGCACGCTGGAGGCCTATATGCGCGGCCGACTGGACGCTGCCGGTTATCGCGAAATCCGCACGCCGCAGGTGGTGGACCGCATCCTTTGGGAAAAATCAGGCCATTGGGAAGCCTATCGCGAGAACATGTTCATCGTCGAAGTGGATGAGGAAGGCGCCAAGGAAAAGCGCATCAACGCGCTGAAACCCATGAACTGCCCCTGCCATGTGCAGGTGTTCAATCAGGGCCTGAAATCCTACCGCGACCTGCCGCTGCGTCTGGCCGAGTTTGGCGCCTGCCACCGTTACGAGTCTTCGGGCTCGATGCACGGGTTGATGCGGGTGCGCGGCTTCACGCAGGACGACGCGCATATCTTCTGCACCGAGGACCAGATCGAGCAGGAATGTGCGGGCTTCATCGCCCTGCTGGGTCAGGTTTATCGCGATCTCGGTTTCGAGAAGTTCGACATCAAACTGTCCACTCGCCCCGACGTGCGCGTGGGATCGGACGCGGTTTGGGACAAGGCCGAGGCGGCGCTGCAAAAGGCGATCGAAGGTCTGGGCCTGCCCTATGAGATCAACCCCGGCGACGGTGCCTTCTATGGACCGAAGCTGGACTTCAAGCTGACCGATGCGATTGGCCGCGAATGGCAGTGCGGCACCTTCCAGTGCGACTTCAACCTGCCGGTGCGGCTGGGCGCGGAATATGTGGGCGAGGATGGTGCCAAGCACGCCCCGGTCATGCTGCACCGCGCGGTTCTTGGCTCGTTCGAGCGGTTCATTGGCATCCTGATCGAAAATTATGCCGGCAAGTTCCCGCTTTGGCTGGCGCCGCGGCAGGTGGTGGTGGCCTCGATCGTCTCGGATGCGGACGATTACGTTCTGGAGGTGACCGCCGCCCTGCGCCGCGCCGGCATCCGCGCTGAGGCGGACACCCGCAACGAGAAGATCAACTACAAGGTGCGCGAGCATTCGGTCGGCAAGGTGCCGGTCATTCTGGCCATCGGCATGAAGGAAGTGGAAGAACGCAGCGTGTCGATTCGTCGTCTGGGCGAGACCCGGACCGAAACCCTGCCCCTCGATGCGGCGCTTTCACAACTGGCGCTTGAGGCCAAGACCCCCGGTCTGACCTGAGAAAACCCGCCACAAACGAAAAAAACTGGGGCCCGCCTGCGCGCGGGCCCCAGTTTTTTCGTTGATTTTTGCTTGGCCTCTGGCAGACTGCAGGCTTGTGACGACAGACTTTCTGCCCTGCCGACCTTTTTCGGGAAGCCGGAACACACGGAAGACCTGGCTTGCACGGCCCGCGGCAATATCGCCCCGGGATGTCTGAAAAAGGAGAAGCGGCATGCCGACCGGCACCGTGAAATGGTTCAACGCCACCAAGGGTTATGGTTTCATTGCGCCCGATGATGGCGGCAAGGACGTTTTCGTTCATATCTCGGCGGTGGAACGTGCTGGCCTGAAAGGCCTGAACGACAACCAGAAGATCGGCTATGAGCTGCAGTCGGGCCGCGATGGCCGCGCCTCGGCCTCGGATCTGCAACTGCTGTGATGGGTCGGCGGGCCAATGGCCCGCCTCGTCTGTCTGTCCCGGCCCAGCCGGACCTTTGGCGGCCCCCTCGGGGGCCGTTCTGCTTTACAGCAAGGCGGCCTGCACGGCGTCATCCCACCCGAGATACAGCTTGCCATCGGCCTCGATCACCGGGCGTTTCATCACCGTCGGCTGCGCGGCGATCTGGGCATCGGCCTCGGATTCACGCAGAAAATCGGAAAAGCCGCGATAGGTGGTGGATTGCTTGTTGATCAGCCGGTCGCCAAACTCGGCCACCAGCCGGGCAATCTCGGCCTCGGACAACGGATCGCGGCGCACGTCGCGGAAGGTCACGGCGTGGCCCGCGGCTTCAAGCGCCTTCATCGCCTTCTTGCAGGTGTCGCAGGTGGGGATTCCGTAAAGGATCATGGCAACCTCGGCTGTGTGTGACCTTGGGTTACACTGCGGCGGGCGCAAGGCCAAGCGCCCGCGTTACCGTAACGCCAGCCCAGGCTGACACACCGGTCAGCACCGTGCCCCAGGCCATATCCACGGCGACCATCTGCCAGGACCAGTCGCGCATCACCGCGTGGCTGGTAAGCTCATAGGTGCCATAGCACAGCAGGCCCAGAAAGGCTGCCGGCAGCAACACCGCCCCGCCGGACTTCAGCGCCGGTCCGGTCACAAACCAGAACACCCCCGCCATATACAAAAGGTAAAACCCGGTCGCTGGCGCAAGGCGAAACCCGTCATAGAGCGCCGCGCCAAGATGGCGCTGGAACAGCGGCTGCAACACGCCCCGCAACATCAGCACATCAAGGACAAGAAACACGAGGCCGGTGACGGCAACGGTGGTCAAGGCAGCGGCAATCGGCATGGGAATCTCCTTTTGCGCTGCCATCTAGGCCGCGGTCAGGCGCCGGAAAGGGTGTCTTTGGCCTTCTTGGACTTTCCGGCCTCCAGCGCCTCGATCCGCGCCAGCAGCGCCGCGTTTTCTTCGCGCGCCTTGCGGGCCATTTCCTGCACGGCCTGAAACTCTTCGCGCGTGACGAAATCGCGGTCCGCCAGCCAGCGATCGATGAAACCCTTCATCGCCGTCTCGGCCTCCGTCTTCGCCCCCTGGGCCACACCCATGGCCGAGGTCATCAACTTGGACATGTCGTCGAGAATTTTGCTGGGCGTGGTCATGGCAATCCCCTTCTGGCCTGCCGACTATATGGCCCCGGCGCGGGCGGTTGACAATGGCCGCCCCGCACCGGACAACACCTGCGACAACGGGTGCCCAGATGAGCTATATCCCCTTTCCTGCCCTTTCGCCCGAGATCTTCTCGGTCGAGTTGTTCGGCATTACCTTGCCGCTGCGCTGGTATGCCCTGGCCTATATCCTGGGCATCCTGATCGGCTGGGCGCTGATCCTGCGCGCGCTTCGCCGCCCCGCGCTTTGGGCGGACACCGCCCCGCCGATGACCGAGGATCAGTTTGATCGGCTGACAACATGGCTGATCCTGGGGGTGGTGATCGGTGGGCGGCTGGGCTTCGTGGCCTTTTACCAACCGGGGTATTACCTGCAAAATCCCGCAGAGATCCTGAAGGTCTGGCAGGGCGGCATGTCGTTTCATGGCGGATTTCTGGGGGTTGTCGCGGCGGCCTGGATCTTTGCCGCGCGGGATGGCATCGCCCGCCTGCCGCTGGCTGATGCGCTGGCGCTGGCCACACCGCCCGGCCTGCTTCTGGGCCGGATTGCCAATTTCATCAATGCCGAGCTGTGGGGTCGTCCCACCGCCATGCCTTGGGGCGTGGCCTTTCCGGGCGAGGCCGCGCAGTCCTGCGCCACCGCCACCCTGCCCTGCATCCGCCATCCCAGCCAGCTTTACGAAGCGGGGCTTGAGGGGCTGGTGCTGGGCCTGATCCTGCTGGTGGTGGCCTTCGGCCTTGGCGGGCTGCGGCGGCCGGGGCTGGTTGCGGGGCTGTTTCTGGCCGGATATGGGCTGTCGCGTTTCGTGGTCGAGTTCTTCCGCCAGCCTGACGCGCAATTCGTCACCGATACCAATCCGCTGGGCCTTGCCATCCACTTTGGCGGTTGGGGTGTGACGATGGGCCAGATCCTCAGCCTGCCGATGATAGTGCTGGGGCTTTGGCTGGTGGCACGGGCGCGGGCGCGGCAAGCATGACGCCACTGGCTGACATTCTTGTGCGCCGCATCCGCCAGCAAGGGCCGATCCGGCTGGCGGATTACATGGCCGAATGCCTGCTGCATCCCGATCACGGCTATTATACGAGGGCCGAGCCTTTTGGCGCGGGCGGCGATTTCATCACCGCCCCCGAAATCAGTCAGATGTTCGGCGAGATGGCGGGCCTGTGTCTGGCGCAGGCCTGGCTGGACCAGGGCGCGCCGGCACCCTTCACGCTGGCCGAGTTGGGGCCGGGCCGCGGCACGCTGATGGCGGATGTGCTGCGCGCCACCCGCGGCGTTCCGGGCTTTCACGCGGCCCTTCGCCTGCATCTGGTCGAGGCCTCGCCCCGCCTGCGCGCGGCACAGGCGGCGGCATTGCCGGATCACGCGCCGGTCTGGCTGGACCGTGTCGATGATTTGCCCGAAGCTCCGTTGTTTCTGATCGCCAACGAGTTTTTCGACGCCTTGCCGATCCATCAGTTCACCCGCCATGCTGCAGGCTGGCAGGAAACCATGGTGACGGTTCAGGACGACCGGCTCGCGCTGGCGCTGGCCCCTCCATCCCCCTTGGCGGTGCTGGCACCGCGGCTGGCGGACACCCACCCCGGCGACGTGGTCGAGATCTGTCCCGCCGCGGCCTCGGTCACGGCGTCCATCGCGGCGCGCATCGCCCGCCATGGCGGCGCGGCGCTGCTGATCGACTATGGCGGGTGGACCTCGTTGGGCGATACCTTTCAGGCCCTGCAATCCCATGCGCCGGTGGATCCGATGGCCGCGCCCGGCCGCGCCGACCTTACCGCACATGTGGATTTCGCACCACTGGCAGCGGCCGCCGCGACCGCGGGCGCCGCCGTGTCGGGCTTGACCCCACAGGGCGCCTGGCTGCTGCGACTGGGGATGGGCCAACGCGCCGAGGCGCTGGCAGCCCGGATGCAGGGCGCTGCGCGCGACACCCATATGGCCGCCTTTCGCCGCTTGACCGCGGCCGATGAAATGGGAACGCTGTTCAAGGTGCTGGGCCTCTACCCCGCCGACAGCCCCCCCCTCGCCGGACTTGACCCATGACCCAGACCGCCAATCTCGAAATTCTGACACATGACGCGATCCCGTTCCGCCACGGATTTTTCACCCGCAAGGGCGGGGCATCCACAGGGATCTATGCGGGGCTGAATTGCGGGGTCGGCTCGTCCGATGCGGCCGAGGCCGTGGCGACCAACCGCGCCCGAGTGGCCGCCGCGATGGATGCTGACCTGACCGATCTGATTGGCGTGCATCAGGTGCATTCGCCAGACGTGGTCACCGTCAGCGGCCCCTTGCCCGATCCGCGCCCGCAGGCCGACGCGCTGGTGACGGCAACCGAGGGGCTGGTGCTGACGATCCTGACGGCCGATTGTCAGCCGGTGCTGTTCGCGGACGCGAAAGCGGGCGTGATCGGCGCGGCCCATGCCGGATGGCGCGGCACCCGCGACGGCGTGCTGGAAGCGACGCTTGAGGCGATGGAACGGTTGGGCGCCCGCCGCGAAGACACGGTGGCGGTGATCGGCCCGACGATCAGTCAGGCCGCCTATGAGGTCGGACAAGAGTTCATCGAGGCCTTCATCGACGATGACCGCGACACCGCCCGGTTCTTTGCCGGATCGGCCAATCCGGGCCGGGCGATGTTCGACCTGCCGGGCTATGCCCTGTGGCGGCTGCGCGCGGCGGGTGTGGGTCAGGCCGAATGGACGCGCCACTGCACCTATCGCGACGAAGAGCGATTCTTTTCCTACCGCCGCACCACCCACCGGGGCGAGGCCGATTATGGGCGGCTGCTCTCGGCGATCCGGCTTTGACGGGGCGATTGCGGCATGATGCGCCGCGGATTTGCCGCAATCGCGCTGGCGCGGCGCGGGATCGTCGGTTGATTGTTTCCGGCTTCGCGCAAATCCTGCTGAGTTTGAGGTAAATTCTCCGCATCTTACCGCCGCAGATCCTTGGCGGGATTAACCATGCGGAAATTATCGGTTGCCATATTTCCTGCCAAACCCGCGCCGCAAAGGTGGGGGATAGTCTGCACAAGGCCAGAACGGCCAAGGGCAGTGCAGAAGGCAAGGAGCCAACCATGAAGACCGAACGTCGCTGGCTGAAATCCGTGATCTCCGCATCGGAGCAGAATGTTGTGATGCCATGGACACGCGGCCAACGCCGCCGCCCGGCGACGCTGATCGAAGAAAACGATCAGGCGGCATTGATCGGAAAACCCGATCAGCAAGTGTTTCGGGCGCAAGCCGCTCGTTGAACCCGGTTTCTGGTGAGATGATACGGCCGCGCCCCAAAGGCGCGGCCTTTTTTAGTTCGATGATTCGGAGATTCCGGCCAAAATCGGCACCCCACATCCGGGCACCCCGTCGCGTTATCCACCTTTCCGGCAACATTCGCCCAGAAGGATGCAGCAGCGTTTCCGATGGCTTGCCAAAAATGGATCAAGTTTGACCTATCGCCCCGACAGGGCCATCTTTCCTTCAGCAGACGTCCTTCTGCGACACATTCTCGCCACGCCTCCCGATGGGATCACGTCTCCCGATAGGGCAGTGGCGCGTGCCGCTGGCCTTGGTTCGGGCCTGCAGGCAGCACAAGGGAAAGGCGGCCCCGATGCGCTCCTCTGGCGTATCATTCAGGGGCCGCCTGCCTTGTTTCAATTCGTTTGGCTTCTTGAGAAAGCCGTCGCGTCGGGCGTCACGCGTTGCGGGCCAGCCGCGCCTCCAGCACGTCAAAGGGCAGACCCGGCTCGTCCTTGGCGCAGCGGATCACCAGACTGGTCTTGACCGAGGCCACATTGTCCGCCTTCAAGAGATCACCTGTCAGGAAGCTCTGGAAGGTGGACAGGTCAGGCGCCACGCATTTCAGGATGAAGTCGATCTCTCCGTTCAGCATGTGACACTCGCGCACCAGCGGCCACATCCGGCAGCGTTGCTCGAAGGCCGACAGGTCGCCCTCGGCCTGGCTGTGCAGCCGCACCATGGCAAACACCGCAACCTCGAACCCCAGTTCGCGCGCGTCGATATCGGCATGATAGCCGCGGATGAAACCCTCTTCCTCCAAGGTGCGCACCCGGCGCAGGCAGGGCGGCGCCGAAATGCCCACCCGCTTGGCCAGCTCGACGTTGGTCATGCGGCCATCCGCCTGAAGTTCAGCCAATATCTGACGGTCGATGGGGTCCAGCTTGGATCCAGCCACGGGGAATTTCCTTATCAGGCGAAAGATTTGAGCGGACATTATGTTTTCCACCCCGCAAGCGCAACATTATTTCGCAGGCCTTCATGGCTACCGTGCAAGACCTTAAACGCCCCCCGCTCACGAGGGCTTTGCCTTGACGCGCCCCTCGCCTATATCGGGGCGAAAGCGAAAGGAAATAACCATGGGCGAGACGAAGGCCACCAAGGTTCTCATCATCGGCTCGGGCCCTGCGGGCTATACCGCGGCGGTCTATGCCGCGCGCGCGATGCTGTCGCCGGTGCTGGTGCAGGGGATGCAACCCGGCGGCCAGCTGACCATCACCACCGAGGTCGAAAACTGGCCGGGCCACACCGAGGTGCAAGGCCCCGATCTGATGGTGCAGATGGAAGAGCATGCCCGCGCCATGGGCACCGAGATCATCGGCGACACAATCACTTCGGTCGATCTGTCTGCCCGTCCGTTTACTGCGGTGGGTGACAGCGGTACGACCTACAAGGCCGATGCGCTGATCCTCGCCACCGGGGCGCAGGCGCGCTGGCTGGGCCTGCCATCGGAAGAAAAGTTCAAGGGCTTCGGCGTCTCGGCCTGTGCCACCTGCGACGGCTTCTTCTATCGTGGCAAGGAGGTCGTGGTGATCGGTGGCGGCAATACCGCCGTGGAAGAGGCGCTGTTTCTGACCAATTTTGCCTCCAAGGTCACGGTGATCCACCGCCGCGACAGCTTCCGCGCCGAGAAGATCCTGCAGGACCGGCTGTTCAAGAACCCCAAGATCCAGGTGGTCTGGCACAGCACGGTCGAGGAGATCCTCGGGACCGAGGGGCCGCTGGGCGTCACCGGCGTGCGCGTCAAGAACGTGCAGACCGGGGTTGAAAGCGTGATCCCCTGCGATGGCTTCTTCGTGGCCATCGGCCATGCGCCCGCCTCTGAACTGGTGAAGGACCAGCTTGAGCTGCATTCGGGCGGTTATGTGAAGGTCGAGCCGGGCAGCACCCGCACCTCGATCCCCGGTGTTTTCGCTGCGGGCGATCTGACCGATCATGTCTATCGGCAGGCCGTCACCTCGGCCGGCATGGGTTGCATGGCGGCCCTCGATGCCGAACGCTGGCTGGCAGGCCAGGATTGATCGGAACGGTGTTCCACCGGGCGCGAAGCCGGTGGAACACCCTCCCCCACAGGCCGCAACCTGCGGCAAAGCGGCATTATTCGGCCTGTCCTGCCCAGTTGCGCTTGAAAAGAACGTCGTTCCCGCGTTAAAGCGCAGGCCAAGCGGCACTGACCGCCGTCATCCGGCTTTCATTCAAGCGAGTCCCCCATGGTCCCTTCCAACCACGCCCCGATCCCGGAGCTGTATGTCTCTTATGAATCCGCGCAGAAGCTGAAGCACGAGGCGGGCGCGATGCCCTCGTGGGATCTCAGCCCGCGCCAGCTGTGCGATCTGGAACTGTTGATGAATGGCGGCTTCTATCCGCTGAAGGGGTTCCTGACCGAGGCTGATTACGACAGCGTGGTCGAAACCATGCGCACCAGCGACGGCAGCCTGTGGCCGATGCCGATCACGCTGGACGTGTCGGAAGAGTTTGCCGCCAAGGTCGAGCCGGGTCAGGACATCGCGCTGCGCGACGCCGAGGGCGTGATCCTGGCGCTGCTGTCCGTCACCGACAAATGGATCCCCAACAAGGACCGCGAGGCCGAAAAGGTCTTTGGCGCCAATGATCTGGCCCACCCGGCCGTCAACTACCTGCACAACAAGGCCGGCAAGGTCTATCTGGGCGGCCCGGTCACCGGCATCCAGCAGCCGGTGCATTACGATTTCAAGTCCCGCCGCGACACCCCCAACGAGCTGCGCGCCTATTTCCGCAAGGTCGGCTGGAGCAAGGTCGTGGCCTTCCAGACCCGCAACCCGCTGCACCGCGCCCACCAGGAGCTGACCTTCCGCGCCGCCAAGGAAAGCCAGGCCAACCTGCTGATCCACCCGGTCGTGGGCATGACTAAACCGGGCGATGTGGACCATTTCACCCGCGTGCGCTGCTATGAGGCGGTGCTGGACAAATATCCGGCCGCGACCACCCATATGTCGCTTCTGGGCCTTGCGATGCGCATGGCCGGCCCGCGCGAGGCGGTCTGGCACGGGCTGATCCGCAAGAACCACGGCGTCACCCATTTCATCGTCGGCCGCGACCATGCCGGCCCCGGCAAGAACTCGGCCGGCAAGGATTTCTACGGCCCCTATGACGCGCAAGAGCTGTTCAAGCAGCACGAATCCGAGATCGGCGTGACCATGGTCGATTTCAAGCACATGGTCTATGTGCAGGAAAAGGCGCAGTATTTCCCCGCGAACGAAGTGCCGGAAGGCTGCACCGTTCTGGACATCTCGGGCACCGAACTGCGCCGCCGCCTGCGCGAGGGGCTGGACATCCCCGAGTGGTTCTCGTTCCCCGAGGTTGTCACCCAGCTGCGCCGCACCTCGCCGCCGCGCGACAAGCAGGGCTTCACCGTGTTCTTCACCGGCCTGTCGGGCTCGGGCAAGTCGACCATTGCCAACGCGCTGATGGTCAAGCTGATGGAGATGGGCGGCCGTCCGGTCACGCTCTTGGACGGCGACGTGGTGCGCAAGCACCTGTCCTCCGAGCTGGGCTTCTCGAAAGAGCATCGCGACATCAACATCAAGCGCATCGGCTATGTCGCCTCCGAGATCACCAAGAACGGCGGCATCGCCATCTGCGCGCCGATCGCCCCCTATACCACCACCCGCGCGGCGGTGCGCGAGATGATCGAAGCCTACGGCGCCTTCCTGGAAGTGCATGTCGCCACCTCGGTCGAGGAATGTGAACGCCGCGACCGCAAGGGCCTCTACAAACTGGCGCGCGAAGGCAAGATCAAGGAGTTCACCGGCATCTCCGACCCCTACGAGACGCCCGAAAACCCCGAACTGCGCGTCGAAACCGAAGGCACCGATGTCGACAGCTGCGCCCATCAGGTCATCCTGAAGCTGGAAAGCATGGGCCTCATCAAGGCTTGATCGCAAGCCAGTGCGAACAAGAATGCCGCCCACCGGGCGGCATTCTTGCTTTATGGGGCCGGCTTCCGGCCAATTCCGGTAATCCCGTGTAAACCGTCGCCCTCTAGACTGCAGAGCCTGACGCACCCGCTGAAGGAGGCAGTTTTGACCAACACCGCTTCATGGGCCTGGTATCCGGGAACAAAGTGGCCGGGCTTCACCCCGTCCAATCAGGACAATATCGGCGGCGGTCAGAACGGGTTGACGGTCAACCCTGACAGCTATTCCGAGGTCATCTGGTCAGACGCCGAGGGTGACGGCTTTATCAACGATGCCGATACCGATGACGCCTTCACCGCCCCTGCAGACCGGGTAGAGATCGACGGCGTTGCCCGCACCGTGCATGAGATGGGCAAATTTACCGGCTCTACCATCGTGATGAACGGCAACACCCTCACGGTGGATCTTGACGTCTGGGTCTTTACTGACGGAACCTATATCGTGCGTTTGCACGACGACGGCATTCCGGCCGGGTTCTGGTTTGACGTCACGGCGATCACGCTGGGGACCTTTGACGGGGTTGAGTATGACCAAAGCGTGGTGGCCAACCGCGATGCGCCTTTTGTCTGCTTTGCCGCTCCCACTGCGATCGCCACCCCTGACGGCCCGAGGCTTGCGGGGGACCTTCGGGTCGGCGACAGGGTTCTGACACTGGATGATGGCCCGCAGCGCGTGGCCTGGATCGGCAAGCGGCTTGTTTCCGGCCTGGGCGCGATGGCGCCGATCCGATTTGCCGCGGGCGCAATGGGTAATCCCAGGCCGTTGCGCCTGTCCGCTTCCCACAGGGTGCTGCTCCGCGACCCGCAGGCCGAAATTCTGTTTGGCGGACCAGAGGTTCTCGTCCCTGCAGCAGCCCTGGTGAATGGCGGCACGATCCGCCGCGCCCCCTGCCCCATCGTGCGATACGTCCACTTTGCCTGCGCCAGACCGCAGATCGTCTTTGCCGAGGGCATTCCAACCGAAACCTTGAACCCCGGCGATTACGGCCTCTCCTGCCTGGGCCCGCGTCAACGCACGCAACTGCTCCGCGCCCTGCCTGACTTGCTTGAACAGGGCGGGCAGCCAGCTGCGCGCCCCTGCCTGTCCGTCTTCGAGGGGCGCCTGCTGTCAGCCGCCCTGTCTGCCGCCCTGTGCGGCGTCAATGCACGTTGACTGGCGCCAGATCGTTCTGACGCGCCAGCGCAAAGGCCATCCTGCGATCGCGCACCAAGGCCAGCCGCTCGCCGTCCGTGCTATGAACCGCATAGACCTGCTCAACACCGCCAAGAGCCGCCCGGATGTCATCCGGCAGTTCGGCCGCCTTAACCGGGCGAACATAGACGATACGGTCCGAAGTCTCGGGAAAAAGCTCGTGTTTGACATCCATGGCGTCACCTCCTGCGGATGGCGATGGTTTGCACGACGGTCTCCGGCTGGGCACGGCTCAGGTCGATGTGCAGAAGACCGTTCTCCAGCTGCGCCCCCGCGACCTCGACACCGTCGGCCAGAACGAAGCTGCGCTGGAAGGCCCGCGCAGCGATCCCGCGATGCAAATAAACCTTGTCCTGCACCTCCTCGGCCTGACGGCCACGGATAACCAGTTGCCGGTCCTCGACCGTGATCGACAACTCTTCCTCGCGAAACCCGGCAACTGCCAAGGTGATGCGATAGGCATTTTCGGCCACGGCCTCGATGTTGAAGGGCGGATATCCCTCGGCGCCTCCCTTGGCGCTGCGCTCCAGCAACCGCTCCAGCTGCTCGAAGCCCAGCAAATAGGGATGCGCCCCGAAACTGATCTTCGTCATCCTCTGTCCTTTTCAAGCGACATGTGCCCCGGCCCCGCCAGGCGGCAACCGGATAGACCTCGAATATGGGTTGCCCGTCCCCGCCGCGCAAGCCCGTGCCGCATCCGGCTTTCCTTTCCGAATCACAGCGATTTTGCTAGACTTGCCAAAGTGTAACGAGAAAGCGACCAGCCCACGCCATGAACGCTTCGATGGAACTCGGCCCCGAGGAAATGCTGCGGATCAAGCTGGAGGTTTTGCGGCGCGAACATCGCGACCTCGATGAAGCGATCCACGCGCTGGAAACCGCAGGGCGGCCTGACGTGCTGACGCTGCGTCGGCTGAAAAAGCAAAAGCTCGCGCTCAAGGATCATATCGTGAAGATCGAGGATCGGCTGATCCCGGACATCATCGCCTGACGGGCCTTCATCATGACAAAAATACCCCACGGGGGTCCGGGGGTGTGAAACCCCCGGCCTCGGCGCTTGCCCCTTGGCGCCTTGCATAATAAAGCCGGATCGACCGGCCATGGAGGGGATCATGACCATCGAAATCGGCATCATCATGGGCTCGCAATCCGACTGGCCCACCATGCGCGAGGCGGCAGTCATCCTCGACGAGCTTGGCCTCGCCTATGAAACCAGGATCGTCTCGGCCCATCGCACGCCCGACCGCCTCTGGAGCTACGGAAAGACCGCCGCGGACCGTGGGTTGAAGGTGATCATTGCCGGGGCCGGTGGTGCCGCGCATCTGCCGGGCATGATGGCCTCGAAAACCCGCGTGCCGGTGATCGGCGTACCGATCCAGACCCGCGCGCTGAACGGTGTGGACAGCCTCTATTCCATCGTGCAGATGCCACGCGGCTTTCCGGTCGCGACCATGGCGATCGGGGCCGCCGGCGCCGCCAATGCCGGCTTGATGGCGGCCGGCATTCTGGCGCTGACCGATCCGGCTCTTGCCGCCCGGCTGGACGCCTGGCGCGATGCCCTTTCCGCCTCCATTCCCGAGGAACCGCAAGATGACTGACACCCTCCCCCCCGGTTCGACCATTGGCATTCTGGGCGGCGGCCAGTTGGGGCGGATGCTGTCGGTCGCGGCCTCGCGGCTGGGCTTTCGCTGCCATGTCTATGAGCCGGGCGCCAATCCGCCGGCCGGCCATGTGGCCGACCGCGTGACCACCGCCAGCTATGACGACGCGGCCGCCCTGCGGGCCTTTGCAGACTCGGTCGACGTCATCACTTACGAGTTCGAGAACATCCCGACCGCCGCGCTGGACCTGCTGGAAAGCCTGCGCCCGATCCGCCCCGGCCGCCGCGCCTTGGCGGTCAGCCAGGATCGCGTGTCGGAAAAGACCTTCCTGAACGAGATCGGCCTTTCCACCGCGCCGTGGGCGCAGGTCGAGACCGCCGCCGATCTGGAGGCCGCGCTGGCAAGGATCGGCACACCCGCTATCCTGAAGACCACCCGGCTGGGCTATGACGGCAAGGGACAGGCGCGGATCATGTGCCGGTCCGACGCTCCTGCCGCATTGGCTGCCATGGAAGGTGCCCCCGCTGTATTGGAGGGGTTTGTCAATTTCAGCGCCGAGATTTCGGTCATTGCGGCGCGCGGCCTCGATGGCAGCGTCTCGGCTTATGATCCGGGCGAGAATATCCACAAGGACGGCATTCTCTCGACCACCACCATCCCTGCCAACATCCCGGCGCGCCTGACCTCGGACGCGGTGCTGATTGCCGCCCGGATCCTGAATGCGCTGGATTATGTCGGCGTGATGGGGGTCGAGTTGTTTGTGACCCCGCAGGGCCTGCTGGTGAACGAGATCGCCCCCCGCGTCCACAATTCCGGCCACTGGACCCAGCAGGGCTGCGCCATCGACCAGTTCGAGCAACACATCCGCGCGGTCGCAGGCTGGCCCCTGGGTGACGGCAAGCGATATGCCGATGTGGTGATGGAGAACCTGATTGGCGACGACGTGAACCGCATCCCCGCCATCGCCCGCGAAGGCAACGCCGCGATCCACCTCTATGGCAAGGGTGAGGCCCGGCCCGGCCGCAAGATGGGCCATGTGAACCGGATCGTCCGCGGCTAGATCAGGCTTCCGGCGTGTTGGTGTCGGGCTGGCCCGCCTCGATTCGCCGGCGGGCTCTTTGCGCCATGATCTCGTAGCGGCGGCGCACGTGTTCCGGCTGCCTTTCTTCCATGTCCATCAGGGCGTTTTGCGCGCCCTGCGTGGCGCGGATCAGTTCGTCCAACTTCGACTGGATCGCAGCGGTATCACGGTTCTGGGTGTTCTGGATCGGGAAGACCATCAGAAAGGTGACGATGGTGGTGCTGGTATTGGTTACCAACTGCCAGGTTTCCGCAAACCCGATGATTGGCCGCTGATCAGCCAAAGCGCAATCAAGCCAACGGCCAGAAGAAACGTCAACTGTCACCCCGTCCATCGAGAGACGGCCTTTGCGATGGCGCCAAACCTGTCCGACATAGACTTCCCTTCCCCGTCCGCCCCCTGCGCATGGGGGATTTACAATGGTGCCGCCCCGCCGCAGGTTTCCCTCCATGTCTCAGCTCCGGTTTAAAACTCAAGGTCCACGCTTGGCAGTGCGCGCGCTGATCCTGCATCAGGACCGCCTGCTTCTGGTGAATGCCTGGCCCGGCGGGGTCTCTGACCTCTGGGCGGCCCCCGGCGGCGGGGTCGAGCGCGGGCAAAGCCTGCCCGAAGCCCTGGCCCGCGAGGTGCATGAGGAAACTGGCCTGCAGATCACCGTGGGGGCCCCTGCCCTCGTGAACGAGTTTCACGATCCCGACAGCGGCTTTCATCAGGTCGAGGTGTTCTTCCGCGCCACCATCACCGCAGGCCAGTTGGATTCCGCCTGGCTGGACCCTGAGGGGATCGTGACCGAGCGGCGATTCTTTTCGCGCCCTCAGATGGCGCAGATCCGCTTCAAGCCCGGACTTCTGGCCGAGGCGGCGTGGGGCAGCGAGACGCTTTATGACCCGCTGGAGGTGATCGTCAGATGAGCCGCGCCTTCGTCAAGGAAGACAGCGGCGATCTGGAGCCGCTGCCCGATATCCCGGTCAGCCCGCACCCCAATCTGGTCACGCCGCGTGGGCTGGCCCACCTGAAAGACCGCCTGACCGAGACGCAAACCCGCCTTGCGGCCTTGCGCGCTCGGGCCGAACGGCTGGACAAACTGCCCGAGGCCGCGGCCGAGCGCGACATCCGCTATCTGGAAGCGCGGCTGCGGTCGGCGATCCTGATAGACCCGGTGGCCCACGACCTGACCGAGGTTGCCTTTGGCCTTGCCGTGCGGCTGGCGGATGACGACGGCGCAGAACGGATATTCGAGATCGTCGGCGAGGATGAGGCCGACCCGGCGCAGGGCCGCATCGCCCCCCATGCGCCGCTGGCCCGCGCGCTGCTGGGGGCGCGGGTGGGCGACACGGTGATCTGGCGCAAGCCTTCCGGCAACGTGGAGCTTGAGGTACTGGAGATCCTGCTGCCCGAGCAGCCCCACGGATAAAAAAAGGGCGCCCTGCGGGGCGCCCTTTTTCTGTTCTACCTTGCGGCTGGATCAGAAGTCCATGCCGCCCATGCCGCCACCGGGCATCGCCGGCGCAGCGGCCTTGTCGGCCGGCTTGTCGGCGATCATCGCTTCGGTGGTGATCAGCAGCGAGGCGACCGAGGCCGCATCTTCCAGCGCCGTGCGGGTCACTTTGGCCGGATCGATCACGCCAAACTTGAACATGTCGCCATATTCTTCGGTCTGAGCGTTGAAGCCAAAGTTCTTGTCCGAGGACTCGCGCACCTTGCCAGCCACGACAGCGCCATCGACGCCAGCGTTTTCGGCGATCTGACGCAGCGGCGCTTCCAGCGCGCGGCGGACGATCACGATGCCGGCGTTCTGGTCGCTGTTGGCGCCCTTCAGCCCTTCCAGCACCTTGCCGGCCTGAACCAGAGCCACGCCACCACCGACGACGATACCTTCCTGCACGGCCGCACGGGTCGCGTTCAGGGCGTCATCGACGCGGTCCTTGCGCTCTTTCACTTCGATCTCGGTCGAGCCGCCAACGCGGATCACGGCAACGCCGCCAGCCAGTTTGGCCACGCGCTCTTGCAGCTTTTCGCGATCGTAGTCCGACGAGGTTTCTTCGATCTGGGTGCGGATCTGCGCCACGCGGGCTTCGATCTCGGCCTTGTCGCCAGCGCCGTCAACGATGGTGGTGTTGTCCTTGTTGATCGAGACTTTCTTGGCGCGGCCGAGCATGTCGATGGTGACATTCTCCAGCTTCATGCCCAGATCGTCCGAGATCACCTGACCACCGGTCAGGATCGCGATGTCTTGCAGCATGGCCTTGCGGCGATCGCCGAAGCCCGGCGCCTTGACGGCAGCGATCTTCAGGCCGCCACGCAGCTTGTTGACCACGAGGGTCGCCAGGGCTTCGCCTTCCACGTCTTCGGCCACGATGATCAGCGGCTTTTGCGACTGGATCACGGCTTCCAGCAGCGGAACCATCGGCTGCAGCGACGAGAGCTTTTTCTCGTGCAGCAGGATCAGGGCGTCTTCCAACTCGGCGACCATCTTGTCGGCGTTGGTGACAAAGTAAGGCGACAGGTAGCCGCGGTCGAACTGCATGCCTTCGACGACTTCGACTTCGGTGTCCATGCCCTTGTTTTCTTCGACGGTGATCACACCCTCGTTGCCGACCTTCTGCATCGCGTCAGCGATGAAGCGGCCGATCTGGGCTTCGCCGTTGGCCGAGATGGTGCCAACTTGCGCGACTTCGTCGCTGTCCTTGACCGGACGGGCGGCGGCCTTGATGGTTTCGACGACCTTGGTGGTGGCCATGTCGATGCCACGCTTCAGGTCCATCGGGTTCATGCCGGCGGCGACGGCCTTCAGGCCTTCCTTGATGATCGCCTGGGCCAGAACGGTCGCGGTGGTGGTGCCGTCGCCGGCCTCATCGTTGGTGCGCGAGGCGACTTCTTTCACCATCTGCGCGCCCATGTTCTCGAACTTGTCCTGCAGTTCGATTTCCTTGGCGACAGACACGCCGTCCTTGGTGATGCGGGGCGCACCGAACGACTTCTCGATCACCACGTTGCGGCCTTTCGGGCCAAGCGTGACTTTCACGGCATCGGCGAGGATATTCACGCCGCGCAGCATGCGGTCGCGGGCATCGGTATCGAACTTGACGTCCTTGGCAGCCATGTGCTTGCTCCAGTTGTCTTGAATTACAGGGTGTTGAAGGATGATCCGTCAGGCGATCAGGAGATGATGCCGAGGATGTCGCTTTCCTTCATGATCAGCAGTTCCTGACCGTCGAGGGTCACTTCGGTGCCCGACCACTTGCCGAACAGGATACGGTCGCCGGCCTTGACCGACATCGCGATCAGCTCGCCCGAGTCCTTGCGGGCACCTTCGCCCACGGCCACCACTTCGCCCTCGGCGGGCTTTTCCTTGGCGGTATCGGGGATGATCAGGCCGCCTTTGGTCTTTTCATCGCTCTGAACACGCTTGACCAGCACACGGTCGTGCAACGGTTTGAAAGCCATCTGGGTTCTCTCCCTTGGATTCCCGGTTTTCTGGCAATTAGCACTCAGTCGCGCCGAGTGCCAACGGCGATGAGTTAGGCACAGTCCCGCGACGAGTCAAGCGCGGAATTGCAGAAATTGACGGAAGATTTCCTCTGCCCGGCCTTGGCCGAGGGCGGCGTCCGTGCGAGGCTGCACCGATGATTGCGCGTATCGTCTGTCGTTTTTGGGTGGCGTTGGCTTGGCTCTGGCTCACAGGCCTGCCGGCATTTGCTGAATGCAGCGGCATGAATCTGGCCGACGCGCTGCCGTCCGATCAGGCGGCCGCGCTGGATGCGGCCGTTGCGGCACAACCCTTTCCGCAAGGCAATTTCTGGCGGGCGGAAAAGGATGGCCGGCGCCTGTGGATGATCGGCACCTATCATTACGATGATCCCCGCCACGCCCCGGCCATGGCGGCCGTGCGGGCACTGCTGCCGCAGGTCAACCGCCTGCTGGTCGAGGCCGGGCCCGAGGAAAAGCGCGCCCTGATGCGCGCGATGGCCGAGCGGCCAGAGCTGCTTTATTACACCGAAGGCGCCAGCCTGATGCAGCGCCTGTCGACCGAAGAATGGGGCGCGCTGACCGCGGCCATGAAGACACGCAACTTGCCGCCGGTGATGGTGGCCAAGCTGCGCCCCTGGTATGTCAGCACCCTGCTGGCCACGCCCGCCTGCCAGATGGAAGGCATGAGTGCCGATAACGGTCTTGATGCGCAGATCATCGACGCGGCTGAGACTGCGGGCCTGCCGATCACTGCGCTTGAGCCCTATGACACGATCTTCAAGCTGTTCGATCAGATGCCCGAGGCCGATCAGCTGGACATGATCCGCACCACCCTGCATCTGGAGGCGCAGGCCGCCGACCATGCGGTGACGCTGGGCGATCTCTATTTCCGCGGCGAAGCCCGGCGGCTGTGGGAGTTTACGCGAATGATGACCGCCACCTTGCCCGGCTATGACACAGCCCGCGCCGATGCCGAATTTGCCCGGATGGAAGACCTGCTGATGACCCGCCGGAACCGCGACTGGATCCCGGTTCTCGAAGGCGCAGCGGCGGAAGGAGACACCCTCGCGGCCTTTGGCGCGCTGCACCTTCCGGGCCAGACCGGCGTGTTGAACCTGCTGGCCGCCCGCGGCTGGCAGATCGCGCGGCTGGATTGGGCTGACACCCGCTGACACTTTCGCTGCAACGCAGAAAAACCGCCGCCTGATGCGCGCGGCGGGCGTGACAATCCCGCCGCTCTTGCCTATAAGGCGCGCAAAATCCCAAACCCGAACGGACATGCGATGATCAAGGTTTTCGGCCACAAGGCCCCCGATACCGACTCGACCGGCTCGCCCATCATCTGGGCCTGGTATCTGACCGAGGTGAAAGGCACCCCCGCCAAGGCGGTGCTGCTGGGCGAGCCCAACACCGAAGCCGCCTTCGTGCTGAACCATTGGGGTCTCGACAAGCCCGAGATCATCGCTGACGTCTCGGCCGACGACAGCGTGGTGATCGTCGACACCAACAACCCGGCCGAGCTGCCGGCCTCGGTCAATGACGCCAAGATCCTGGGGATCATCGACCACCACATGCTGGTCGGCGGCATCAAGACCAAGACCCCGATCGACATCACCATCCGCCCGCTGGCCTGCACCGCCACCATCATGCATGACCTGATGGGCGCCGATCTGGCCCGCGCTCCCCGCGCGATCAAGGGCGCGATGCTGTCCTGCATCCTGTCCGACACGCTGGAATTCCGCAGCCCCACCACCACCGACCATGACCGCGCCGTCGCCGAAAAGCTGGCCGCCGATCTGGGTGTGAAGATCGCTGACTTCGCAGCCGAGATGTTTGCTGCCAAGTCCGACGTCTCGGCCTTCTCGGATGCCGCGCTGCTGCGCATGGACAGCAAGGAATACAACGTCGCCGGCAAGGAGCTGCGCGTCTCGGTTCTGGAAACCACCGCGCCCAAGGTCGTGCTGGACCGCAAGGACAGCTTGATGGCCTCGATGGTCGATGTGGCGAAAGAAGACGGCGCCGATCAGGTGCTGCTGTTCGTGGTCGACATCCTGAAGGAAGAAGCGACGCTGCTGGTCCCGAACGATCTGGTCAAGCAGATGGCCGAGGCCTCGTTCGGCTGCACTGTCACCGGCGACACCGTGGTCCTGCCCGGCATCATGAGCCGCAAGAAGCAGATCATCCCGGCCTTGAAGCTGTGATCTGACACGGGTTTAATGGACAGGCCGGGCCATGGCGCCCGGCCTTTTCATTTGGGGGACAAGATGACCCGGATCATCGCATCGCTGGCCGAGGTTTCGGATCGCTATCGCGCCGTCTACTGCGATCTCTGGGGCTGTCTGCACAACGGCAAGGCGGCCTTTCCGGACGCGGTGGCGGCGCTGCAGACCTTCCGCGCGGCAGGTGGCACGGTGTTGCTGCTGACCAACTCGCCCCGCCCCGCCCCGTCGGTGGCCGCGCAGCTGGACGCGTTGGGCGTGCCGCGCGCGTGTTGGGACGTGATCGCCAGTTCGGGCGATGCCGCCCAGGCGGCGATGCTGGCAGGCGCCGTGGGCCAACGCGTCTGGCATCTGGGCCCGCCAAAGGATGAGGCTTTCTTTTCGACTTTCGCGCCTGATCTGCCGCCCGCCACCATCGAGCGTGTGCCCTTTGAAGAGGCCGAGGGCATCGTCTGCACCGGCCTGTTTGACGACCAGACCGAATCGCCCGCAGACTACCGCGCGCGATTGTTGCTGGCCCGCGAACGCGGGCTGAAGATGCTTTGCGCCAATCCTGACAAGGTGGTCGACCTGGGCCACAAACGGATCTTTTGCGCCGGTGCGCTGGCCGAGGCTTATGCCGAAATGGGCGGCGAGGTACTGTATTTCGGCAAGCCGCACCCGCCGATCTACGATCTGGCCCGCAAACGTCTGGCCGCATTGGCGGATGTGGCCCCCGATGAGGTCCTTTGCATCGGTGACGGACCCGAAACCGATATCGCCGGCGCCGCAGGCGAGGGGTTGGACGCCCTGTTTGTCACCGAAGGTCTGGCCGCAGGCGCCTTTGGCCCCGCGCAGGGCAAACCTGATCCGGCACTGCTGCAGGAATGGCTGCAATCGCGCAATCTGGCGCCGGCATATACCATCGCACACCTTCGCTGAGACATAAAATTACAAAATAAAAATCCCCTCCGCACAAATCATGCGCTTGCGATTGCCGCACGCGCAAAACGGCGCTATGAATATCGCGTCTTGGGAGGATGAAATATGTCAAACGACAGCGGCCAGCACACGATCTGGATCGAGGACATGCAGGTCGGCATGAGCCGCAGTCTGGAAAAGACCGTGACCGAGCGAGATATCGACCTTTTCGCCGAGGTCTCGCTGGATCGTAACCCGGTGCATCTGGACGAGGCTTACGCCCGACAATCGATCTTCGGTGGCCGCGTCGCGCATGGCATGCTCAGCGCATCGCTGATTTCGGCGGTCGTGGGCGGGCAACTTCCCGGCCATGGCGCAATCTACATGGGCCAGAACCTGCGCTTCCTGCATCCCGTACGGCCCGGCGACCGCGTGCTGGTCGAGGTGATCGTGCAGGAGATCGATCTGGCAAAGCGGCGCGTGACCCTTGAAACCCGGTGTTCCGTGGGTAATACGGTAGTCGTCAAAGGCGACGCGCTGGTTCTGGCGCCGTCCCGTTCATCCGTCTGAGGGGACAGGCCCCTCGCAGGGGTCCGATGCAGATCTTTCGCACATGGCATGATCTTCCGGTCGCGGCGCGGGGCGCCTCGGTCGCCATGGGCAATTTTGACGGCGTGCATCTTGGCCACGCCTCAGTGATTGCCGCTGCCCGCGCGCACGGCCCTCTGGGCGTCGTGACCTTCGAGCCCCATCCGCGTGAGTTTTTCGGCAGCGAAACGCCTTTCCGGCTGATGAATGCCGAGACCCGCGCCAACCGGTTGGCCAAACTGGGGGTAGAGCGGCTGTATGAGCTGCCCTTTACCGCCGAACTGGCATCCCTTCCGCCCGAAGGCTTTGCCCGACAGGTGCTGGCCGAGGGCCTGGGTGTGACCCATGTGACGGTCGGCGCAGATTTCCATTTCGGCAAGGGCCGCGCGGGATCGGTCGCCGATCTGGCGGCTTTGGGCAAAGGCCTGGGCTTCGGGGTGACCGGCGCACCGATGCTTGAGGTGGACGGGAAGGATGTCTCCTCCACCGCGATCCGCGCCGCGCTGGCCGAAGGGCGCCCGAGGGATGCCGCGGCGATGCTTGGGCACTGGCACCGTATCGATGGCGAGGTGCTGCATGGCGAAAAGCGCGGCCGCGATCTGGGCTATCCCACCGCCAACATGTCGGTTGCCGGGCTGCACCTGCCGCGGCTGGGGGTCTATGCGGTGAAGGTAGACGTGCTGACCGGTCCGCAGGCGGGCCATTACAACGGCGCAGCCTCCCTTGGGGTGCGGCCGATGTTCGGCGAAAACACCCCTAACCTCGAAACCTTTATCTTCGACTTCAAGGGCGATCTTTACGGTCAGCACCTGTCGATCGCGCTGGTGGACTATCTTCGCCCCGAGATGAAGTTTGACGGCCTGCCCGGCCTGATCGCCCAGATGGAGGACGATTGCCGACGCGCCCGCACCATCCTCGAGGTCGCATGATGCGGCCCCGTTTCTGGGAGCGGGTGCCCCTGACCAAGCTGACGCAGTCCGAGTGGGAGGCGCTCTGCGATGGCTGCGGCAAATGCTGCCTGAACAAGCTGGAATTCGAGGATACCGGCGAGGTGGCCTTCACCCGCATCGCCTGCCGCCTGCTGGACGGTGACACCTGCAGCTGCACCCAATACGACATCCGCCACCAGTTCGTGCCGGAATGTGTGCGCCTGACGCCCAAAACCCTGCCCAAGATCGCCTATTGGATGCCACAGACCTGCGCCTATCGGCGGCTGTTCGAGGGCAAGCCCCTGCCGGATTGGCACCCGCTGCTGACCGGCGACCCCGAGTCGGTCCACACCGCCGGCGCCTCGGTTCGGGGCTGGACGATCCCGGAGTTTGAGGTCGACGAGGACGACTGGGAAAACCACATCATCGACGAGGCGCCCTGACGCCTGCCAGCGAGGCCGAGATGCACTTCACCTCTGACAATGCCGCTCCGATTCCGCCGCGGGTGCTGGCCGCCCTGACCGCGGCCAATTGCGGCCCTGCCCTGCCCTATGGCCGCGACGATCTGACCGCCGCCCTGACAGCACGGGTGCGGACCGTGTTCGAGGCGCCCGATGCCGCTGTCTATCTGGTCGCGACCGGCACCGCCGCCAATGCGCTGTCGCTGGCGACGCTCTGTCCGCCCTGGGGCGCGGTATTCTGCCATAGCCACGCCCATGTGACCGAGGATGAATGCGGCGCGCCAGAGTTCTTCACCCATGGCGCCAAGCTGGTGCATGTGCCAGGCGATCACGGCCGAATCGACCCGCAGGCCCTGCGCGACACCATCGCCCGCACCGGCAGCAGCCTGCACAATGTGCAACGCGGCGCGCTGACGCTGACCAACGTGACCGAAGCCGGCACCGTCTACTCCCCCGACACCATCGCCGAACTGGCCGGCATTGCCCGCAGCTTCGGCCTGCCCACGCATCTGGACGGCGCCCGTTTCGCCAATGCGTTGGTGGCCACCGGTGCCAGCCCGGCGCAGATGACCTGGCAGGCGGGGGTGGATCTCCTCAGCCTCGGCGGCACCAAGAATGGCCTGCTGGGGGTCGAGGCGGTAGTGTTCTTCAACGCCCCGCCCGAACGTCTGTGGGAGTTCGAACTGCGCCGCAAGCGGGCCGGGCACCTCTTGTCCAAGGGGCGCTATCTGGCGGCGCAAGTGTTGGCCTGGCTGGAGGATGACCTCTGGCTGCACCTGGCGCGCGATGCCAATGCCGCGGGCCACGCGCTGGCGGCGGGGCTGGCGGGTCTTCCCGCCGTGACCCTGCTCCATCCAGTCGATGCCAATATCCTGTTTCCCGAATGGCCCGCAGGCTGGCATGACCACCTGCAGGGCGGTGGCGCGCAGTATTATCCGGGCGACGCGCTGGCCGGGCGCGAAACTGCTCGCCTCGTCACCTCCTGGGCGACCGGGCCGGCAGAGATCCGCGCCTTCCTCGATCTGATCGCCCGCGCGCCCCTGCCAGCCTCACCATGATCCAAATACCCAATGCCACGGGCTGACCCCGGCGCAAGGTCCGCCTTGTTTGCGCGAACGCGCAGCCGGTGGTAAGGGCAATCAAGCCTAAACCAGCCGCGATTCCCCGCGGCCCCAGCCGCGAAAGACGCCCCATGGCCCCGATCAGCGAACCCAAGCTCATCTCCGGCAATGCCAACATGACGCTGGCCAAGGCCATCGCCCGACGGATGTCGATCCACCGCGGCACTCAGGTCAGTCTGGTGGATGCCCGGGTCGAACGGTTCAACGATCAGGAGATCTTCGTCGAGGTCTACGAAAACGTACGCGGCGAGGATATGTATATCGTCCAGCCCACCTCGCGCCCGGCCAATGACAACCTGATGGAGCTGATGATCATTGCCGATGCGCTGCGCCGCTCGTCAGCGGATCGCATCACCGCGGTGATCCCCTATTTCGGCTATGCCCGTCAGGATCGCCGCACCAAGGCCCGCACGCCGATCAGCGCCAAGCTGGTCGCCAACCTGCTGACCGAGGCCGGGATCGACCGCATTCTGACCATGGACCTGCATGCCACGCAAATTCAGGGCTTCTTCGACATTCCGGTGGATAACCTCTATGCCAGCCCGATCTTCGCCCTGGACATCGCCCACCATTTCCGCGGGCAGATGGAAGACCTGATGATCATCTCGCCCGACGTGGGTGGCGTGGCCCGCGCGCGCGAGATCGCCAAGCGCATCAACGCGCCGCTGGCAATCGTTGACAAGCGCCGCGAAAAGGCCGGCGAAGTGGCCGGCATGACGGTGATCGGCAATGTCGAGGGCAAGAAGTGCATCATCGTCGATGACATCTGCGACACGGCCGGCACGCTGTGCAAGGCCGCCGAAGTGCTGATGGAAAACGGCGCGACCGAGGTGCATTCCTACATCACCCACGGCGTACTGTCAGGCCCGGCCATCGAGCGGGTCGAGAACTCGGTCATGAAATCCCTGGTCATCACCGACTCGATCGAGCCGACCGAAGCCGTGCAAAAGGCGCGCAACAT
Source organism: uncultured Gemmobacter sp. (assembly GCA_964439015.1). Taxonomy (GTDB): domain Bacteria; phylum Pseudomonadota; class Alphaproteobacteria; order Rhodobacterales; family Rhodobacteraceae; genus Gemmobacter. Next base: position 21,245 of record CAYTMV010000007.1, on the reverse strand, counting down.
CCGCATCGTTCCGACTGCACCGATCTTTGCGCAGGCAATCCTGAACATCTGGGGCGGCATGTCGGTCTCGTCGCTGTTCGAGACCGATACGCTGGAACCGATCTATGAAAGCCTCTATCCGCGCTGATCGCGGATGACCTCCAAGGCTACGGGGCGCGCCGTGCAAGCGGCGCGCCTTGTCATTCCAGCACCCAGTTATCCTCATCGATGATCGCGCCAATGGCCGTCCAATCCGCGCGGATACGCGCCACGCGCGTATCGCCCCAGGTGCGAAAGACCAGGTGAAACCCCTCGGCCGTGACGTTTTCGGCCGTGATGTCGGCGCGCGAGGTGTGGCGATGGTCGATGTCCCACATCGAAATCCCGACCATTACGGCGGGCGGTTCGGCAAAGCTGTCCTTGAAGGTCACGACATGCCGGCTTTCGCGCGGCCCCTGCCCTGTCCACATCACGCCGCCATCCGCAAAATCGGAAAACAGCACACGCGAGCCTTGCTGGATGCCGAATGAACCGCTGGTGATCCGCTTCATCGATCGTTTCTGCCTTGTTGATCTTGATCGCCCTACACGCGAATTGGGGCTATTTTGGGGAACATTAATGAAAAAGGCCCCGCTTGCCACGGGGCCTTTTTCCGATTTCAGCGTTTTTGGGGCCTCAGGGCCGCAGCGCCGCCAGATCTTGCGCCAGCTTGTCCGCAGCGTCGCGGGCCTCGGGTGCGGCCTTGGCGGCTGCCTCGCGGGCTTCGGCGACCCAGGCATCCACCATGCCGGCGGTCAGCTCGGCAACCGGCACCGCGCGTTCGGCCAGAACGGTGACCTTGGCTGCGCCGATCTCGGCGAAACCGCCAGTCACGGCAAAGGCCAACGCGCCCTGCGGACCATTGGCCCGCAAGATGCCCGGCCGCAGCGTGGTGATGGTGGGGCTATGCCCCTCCATCGCCGTCAGGTCGCCATCGGCCCCCGGGATCTGCACCTCGGTCGCGGTCGCGGAAGCCAGCTTCCGCTCGGGCGACACGAGGTCGAATTGCAGGGTGCTCGCCATGATGCCCCCTTACGCCGCTGCCGCGGCGAGTTTCTGGGCCTTGGCGATCACTTCGTCGATGCCGCCGACCATGTAGAAGGCAGCTTCGGGCAGGTGGTCATATTCACCGGCCACAACCGCCTTGAACGACTTGATGGTGTCTTCCAGCGGAACCTGCACACCGTCCGAGCCGGTAAAGACCTTCGCCACGTCGAAGGGCTGCGACAGGAACCGCTCGATCTTGCGCGCGCGGGCCACGGTCAGCTTGTCCTCTTCGCTCAGTTCGTCCATGCCGAGAATGGCGATGATGTCCTGCAGCGACTTGTAGCGTTGCAGAACTTTCTGAACGTCGGTCGCAACCTTGTAATGCTCTTCCCCGATGATCCGCGGGTCGAGCAGACGCGAGGTCGACCCGAGCGGGTCCACGGCCGGGTAGATGCCTTTTTCCGAGATCGCACGATCCAGAACGGTCGTTGCGTCAAGGTGGGCAAACGAGGTCGCAGGCGCCGGGTCGGTCAGGTCGTCGGCCGGAACGTAGACGGCTTGCACCGAAGTGATCGAGCCGTTCTTGGTCGAGGTGATGCGTTCCTGCATCGCGCCCATGTCGGTCGCCAGCGTCGGCTGGTAGCCCACGGCGGACGGGATACGGCCCAGCAGCGCCGACACTTCCGAGCCCGCTTGGGTGAAGCGGAAGATGTTGTCCACGAAGAACAGCACGTCGGCGCCGGTCTCATCGCGGAACTGTTCTGCGAGGGTCAGACCCGACAGAGCGATACGCATACGGGCCCCCGGAGGCTCGTTCATCTGACCGTAGACCAGGGCGATTTTCGACTTGCTCAGGTCTTCCAGGTCGATAACGCCCGACTCGATCATCTCGTGATAGAGGTCGTTACCTTCACGGGTCCGCTCGCCCACGCCGGCAAACACCGACACGCCCGAGTGCACCTTGGCGATGTTGTTGATCAGTTCCATGATCAGAACAGTCTTGCCCACGCCGGCGCCGCCGAACAGGCCGATCTTGCCGCCCTTGGTATAGGGTGCCAGCAGGTCGATCACCTTGATGCCGGTCACGAGGATTTCGGTCGCGGTGGACTGCTGCGCAAATTCCGGTGCCGGGGCGTGGATGGCGCGGGTGGCGGTGGCGTTGACCGGCCCCCGTTCGTCCACCGGCTCGCCGATGACGTTCAGGATGCGGCCAAGGGTAGCCGTGCCCACCGGAACCGAGATCGGGGCGCCGGTGTCGGTGACGGCTGCACCGCGCACCAGACCTTCGGTTGCATCCATGGCAACCGCGCGCACGGTGTTCTCGCCCAAGTGCTGGGCCACTTCCATGATCAGGGTCTTGCCGTTGTTGGTGGTTTCCAGCGCGTTCAGAATCGCGGGAAGCGCGCCTTCGAACTGCACGTCCACGACGGCGCCGATGACCTGCGTCACCTTGCCGGCCGCGGCAGCTGCTTTCGGTGCTTTTGCCATTGGTTATGTCTCCGGTAACTCAGAGCGCCTCGGCGCCCGAAATGATTTCGATGAGCTCTTTGGTGATCGCGGCCTGACGGCTCCGGTTGTACTGGATCGTCAGCTTGTTGATCATGTCGCCTGCGTTGCGGGTCGCGTTGTCCATGGCGGACATCCGCGCGCCCTGTTCCGAGGCGGCATTTTCCAGAAGTGCCGTGAAGATCTGCGTGGCAACGCCGCGCGGCAGCAGATCGGCGAGGATCGCCTCTTCCGTGGGCTCGTAGTCATAGAGCGCGCTTGCGGCGTCGCCCTCGAACACGGCCGGGATGATCTGCTGCGCGGTCGGGATCTGGCTGATCACCGACTGGAAGCGGTTGAAGAAGATCGTCGCCACATCGAACTCGCCCGCGTCAAAGCGCGACAGCACGTCCTTTGCGATCGCATGCGCCGTGTCATAGCCCATGCGCTTGACCTCGGAGAGGTCGACATGGCCCACGAACAGCTGGCCCAGATCGCGACGAAGCTGCTCGCGGCCCTTCTTGCCGACGGTGAGGATCTTCACCGTCTTGCCGGCCGCCAGCAGTTCGTTGGCCCGCGCACGGGCCAGACGCACGATCGTCGAGTTGAAGCCACCGCACAGGCCGCGCTCCGAGGTCATCACCACCAGCAGGTGGGTCTTGTCGGCGCCGGTGCCGGCCAGAAGCCGCGGCGCCCCTTCGGAATTGCCGGCGCCAGAGGCCAGCGCGCCGATGACCGAGGTCATCTGCTGGGCATAGGGGCGGGCGGCCTCCGCCGCGTCCTGCGCCCGGCGCAGTTTCGCGGCGGCGACCATCTGCATCGCCTTGGTGATCTTCCGCGTGTTTTTCACGCTTCCGATCCGGTTTTTTAAGTCCTTCAGGCTGGGCATCTGCCTACTCCTTCAGGCGATCAAGCGAAGTCTTTGGCGAATTCGGCGATCGCGGACTTCAGCTTCTCTTCGTCGGCACCCTTGATCTTCGGGTCGGCCGAGGTGATCCAGTCAAGGATGTCCTTGCGCGGGCCGCGCAGATAGGCCAGCAGCCCCTGCTCGAACCGGCCAACATCCTTCACCGCCACCTTGTCGAGGAAGCCCGCGGTGCCGGCATAGATCACGCAGACGATTTCCGCGTTGGTCAGCGGCGAATACTGCGGCTGCTTCATCAGCTCGGTCAGACGGGCGCCGCGGTTCAGCAGAGCCTGGGTCGACGCGTCGAGGTCCGAACCGAACTGGGCGAAGGCCGCCATCTCGCGATACTGGGCGAGCGACAGTTTCACCGGGCCGGCCACGGTCTTCATCGAGTTGGTCTGCGCCGACGAACCCACGCGCGACACCGACAGACCGGTGTTCACGGCCGGGCGGATGCCCTGGTAGAACAGTTCGGTTTCCAGGAAGATCTGGCCATCGGTGATCGAGATCACGTTGGTCGGGATGAAGGCCGACACGTCGCCGCCCTGGGTTTCGATGATCGGCAGCGCGGTCAGCGAGCCGGCGCCGAAATCCTCGTTCAGCTTGGCCGAACGCTCCAGCAGACGGGAGTGGAGGTAGAACACGTCGCCCGGATAGGCTTCACGCCCCGGCGGACGGCGCAGCAGCAGCGACATCTGACGATAGGCAACGGCCTGCTTGGACAGGTCATCATAGATGATCAGGGCGTGACGGCCGTTGTCGCGGAAATATTCCGCCATCGCGGTCGCGGCATAGGGCGCCATGAACTGCAACGGCGCCGGGTCCGAGGCGGTGGCAGCCACGACGATGGTGTATTCCATCGCGCCGGCTTCTTCCAGCTTCTTCACCAGCTGCGCCACGGTCGAGCGTTTCTGACCCACCGCGACGTAGACGCAGTAGAGTTTCTTGCTCTCGTCGTCGCCAGCGGCCTTGTTGTAGGACTTCTGGTTCAGGATCGTGTCCAGCGCCACGGCGGTCTTGCCGGTCTGACGGTCGCCGATGATCAGCTCGCGCTGGCCACGTCCGATCGGGATCATGGCGTCCACGGCCTTCAGGCCGGTGGCCATCGGCTCATGCACCGACTTGCGCGGGATGATGCCCGGGGCCTTCACGTCGGCGATGCGACGCTCGGTGGCCGCGATCGGGCCCTTGCCGTCGATCGGGTTGCCCAGACCGTCAACCACGCGGCCCAGCAGGGCTTCGCCTGCCGGCACGTCCACGATGGCCTTGGTGCGCTTGACGGTGTCGCCTTCCTTGATGGCGCGGTCGTCACCGAAGATCACGACGCCGACGTTGTCGACTTCGAGGTTCAGCGCCATCCCGCGGATACCGCCCGGGAATTCCACCATCTCGCCGGCCTGGATGTTGTCCAGCCCGTGGACGCGGGCGATACCGTCGCCCACCGACAGCACGCGGCCAACTTCGGCCACGGCAGCGTCCTTGCCGAAGTTCTTGATCTGCTCCTTGAGGATCGCAGAGATCTCAGCAGCCTGGATTCCCATCTCACCCAACCTCTTTCATGGAATTCTGGAGTGCAGCCAGCTTCGATTTGATCGAGGTGTCGATCATGGTCGAGCCCAGCTTGACGACGATGCCACCGATGAGACTTTCATCGACGGCGGTTTTCAGTTTCACGACCTTGCCGACGCGGGCTTTCAGCGTCTCGGCCAGCTTGGCGGCCTGCTCGGACGACAGCGCCGCGGCCGAAGTCACCTCGGCCGTCACTTCGCCTTTTTCGGTGGCGATGCGGGCGCGCAGGTCGGCCACCAGTTGCGGCAGCACAAACAGCCGGCGGTTAGAGGCCATCAGCGCCAAAGTATTGGCGAACAGGGCCGAAAGCCCCATTTTTTCGGCAATTGCGGCCATGGCCTTGCCCTGTTCCTCGCGCTTGATGATCGGCGAGGTGATCAGGTCGCGCAGGTCGGCACTGGCGGACAGCGCGGCGTCAATCGCCTCGGCATCCTGTTCCAGTTGCGTCAGGGCGCCTTCTTCCTTGCTCAGGTCGAAAAGCGCAGTGGCGTAGCGCGCGGCGATGCCGGAGGAGATCGAAGCTGGTTCGGACACGTCAACCCTTCCGCTGTCTGGCCCCTTTTCCCGTTCTGCCGGCTGGCGGATGGGCAGGGGCTTCCCTGGATGAGGGTTGCAGTTATTGCAGCCCACACCCTAAATCCGCGCCTCGTCTAGCAGAGGCCATCCCATGCCGCAACTGTGAACCGGCGGTAAAAACTTCCTGTCCGGCGCAAACATCGCACCGCGGATGCGGGTTTTCAGCAATCTTGTTACGACCGGTTTACATGACCCTCACGCAGCCGTGAGGCCCGGCTTGCAGTGGGCACAGGGATTCGCCGCCTCGGCCGCTGTCGCGGTTCAGCGCCGGTTCCACCTGGCCCTGACCGATCCCTTCTAGAACCTTCAGCGGCCGCTTAACCACCGCCCCCAATCCGCCACGGGTGGGGGCATAGACCTGCTTTGACGCCTCGACCATCAGCACGCCGCCTGAAAGCCACGGCATGTGGCGGCCGATCCGCTCCCAGAAGGCCGAGGTGCGCAGCCAGAACCGCGCGCCCGAAGGGGGCGCATGCAGGGCGGTCATGGACCGCTCGGGCGTGAAACCATGGCGTTTCAACTGCGCCTCAAGCTGCGTGAACGAATAGGGACGGCCAAAGCCGAAAGGTGTGCCGTCGCCGCGCGCCCATAATCCCGCCCGGTTCGGCACCACAAACATCGCCTTGCCGCCGGGCCCCAGCACCCGATGCACCTCGTCCAGCACGGCCGAGGGGTTTTCCGATGTTTCCAGCCCGTGCATCACGACCAGCCGGTCGATGAACCCGGTAGAGATCGGCCAATGGGTTTCCTCGCACAGGACGCTGACATTCTCCATCCCGGCGGGCCAGGGCATCACGCCTTGCGGCGCGGGCATCAACCCGATCACGCGCCGCGCATCGGCCAACCAGGGGCGCAAAAGTGGCACGGCAAAGCCGAAACCCGCCACTGTCTCTCCGGCGCGGGGCGGCCAGATCTCGACCAGACGATCCCGGATCGCACGCTGCGCCACCCGCCCCAGCTTGGTGCGGTAATAGAAGTTGCGCAGGTCCAGCACGTCGAGATGCATTGCGAAAGCGCCCGTTTGCGGCAAAGCTTGCCCGCAGCATAACCGGAAAGGCGCGAAAGAAAATGGCTGTCGACCTTATCACCCTGCCCTGCCTGACCGACAATTACGCCTATCTCATGCATGACGAGGCGACCGGCCGCACAGTGCTGGTCGATGCGCCCGAGGCCGCGCCGGTCATCGGCGCCCTGGCAACCCGCGAATGGGCGCTGGACGAGATCTGGCTGACCCATCACCATGACGACCATGTGCAGGCCGTGGCCGAGTTGGTCGCAGCGACAGGGGCGGTGGTCCTGGGCGCGGCAGCCGACGCCCATCGCCTGCCCCCGCTTGATCGCCAGCTTCGTCCGGGGGATCACATCGACTTCGGCGGGGGCGCGGTGGTTCTGGATGCGCCGGGGCACACCATCGGCCATATCGCCTTCCACCTGCCCGAGGCCGGGTTGCTGTTCACGGGCGACAGCCTGATGGCGGCGGGATGCGGGCGGCTGTTCGAAGGCACGCCCGCGCAGATGTTCGACACGCTGACGCGATTTGCCGCCCTGCCAGATGAGACACAGGTCTGCTCGGGGCATGAATATACCATGCACAATCTGGCTTTCGCGCAGACGGTCGACGGCGCGAATCCCGCGCTTGCAGCGCGCCTGATGCGGGTGGCCAAGGCGCGTGCCGAAGGCAGACCCTCGGTCCCATCGCGCCTTTCGGGCGAGCGCGCGACCAACCCCTTCCTGCGTTCCGCAGAACCCGCGATTGCCGCCGCCCTCGACATGCCCGGCGCCCCGCCGCTTGAGGTCTTCACATCCCTGCGCGCGGCCCGCAATCGCTTTTGAACACACGCAAAAGGTGTGCCCGCGATCACAATTTGCATCCATTGGCCGGGAAAACGATCACGGGGCAAATTCTCCCTTGAAGCGGACGAAAGAAAACCGATCTTTAACCTCATGAGACCAAGGTCTCCGGCAGGGCAACCCGCCGCAGCCCGCAGGACAGGAGCATAGATCGTGCCATCATTTTCGACGACACTGGAACAGGCGATCCATGCCGCGCTGGCGCTGGCCAATACCCGCCGGCACGAACTGGCGACGCTTGAACATCTGCTTCTGGCCCTGATTGACGAGCCGGAGGCCGCGCGGGTGATGCGCGCCTGCTCGGTTGATCTGGATGAGCTGCGCAAGACCCTGACCGATTTCATCGACGACGATCTGTCGACGCTGGTGACCGATGTCGAAGGGTCAGAGGCCGTGCCGACCGCCGCCTTCCAGCGCGTGATCCAGCGCGCGGCCATCCATGTGCAATCCTCGGGCCGAACCGAAGTCACGGGCGCCAACGTGCTGGTGGCGATCTTTGCCGAGCGCGAGTCGAACGCCGCGTTTTTCCTGCAAGAACAGGACATGACGCGCTATGACGCGGTCAACTTCATCGCGCATGGCGTGGCCAAGAACCCCAGCTTTGGCGAAGCCCGCCCCGTGCAGGGCGCAGACGAGCCGCATCACGAAACACCCAAGGCCGAAGCCGGCGAGACCAAGGAATCCGCGCTGTCGAAATATTGCGTGGACCTGAACGTCAAGGCCCTGAAAGGCGATGTCGACCCGCTGATCGGCCGCGAGGCCGAGGTCGAACGCTGCATTCAGGTGCTGTGCCGCCGCCGCAAGAACAACCCGCTGCTGGTGGGCGACCCCGGCGTGGGCAAGACCGCCATTGCCGAAGGCCTGGCCAAGAAGATCGTCGATGGCGAAACGCCCGAGATTCTGGCCGGCGCCACGATCTTCAGCCTCGACATGGGGGCGTTGTTGGCCGGCACGCGCTATCGTGGCGATTTCGAGGAACGGCTGAAGGCCGTCGTCAAGGAGATGGAGGATCACCCTGACGCGATCCTTTTCATCGACGAGATTCACACGGTGATCGGCGCCGGTGCCACATCGGGCGGCGCCATGGATGCGTCGAACCTGCTGAAACCGGCGCTGCAGGGCGGCAAGCTGCGCTGCATGGGCTCCACAACCTACAAGGAGTTCCGCCAGCATTTCGAAAAGGACCGCGCACTGTCCCGTCGCTTCCAGAAGATCGACGTGAACGAGCCGTCGGTGCCGGACACGATCAAGATCCTGATGGGCCTGAAACCCCATTTCGAGGAACACCACGACCTGCGCTATACCGCCGATGCGATCAAGTCCGCGGTGGAGCTGGCCGCGCGCTATATCCATGACCGCAAGCTGCCCGACAGTGCCATCGACGTGATCGACGAGGCAGGCGCTGCGCAACACCTGTTCACCGAAAGCAAGCGCCGCAAGACCATCGGCACGCGCGAGATCGAGGCCGTGGTGGCCAAGATCGCCCGCATCCCGCCGAAGAACGTCTCGAAAGACGATGCCGAGGTGCTGCGCGATCTCGAAAAGACCCTGAAACGCGTGGTCTTTGGCCAGAACGCCGCGATCGAAGCATTGTCGAGCGCGATCAAACTTGCCCGGGCTGGCTTGCGCGAGCCCGAAAAGCCGATCGGAAACTATCTGTTCGCTGGCCCAACGGGCGTGGGCAAGACCGAGGTCGCCAAGCAATTGGCCTCGACCCTTGGCGTGGAGCTGCTGCGCTTCGACATGTCGGAATACATGGAGAAACACGCAGTCAGCCGTCTGATCGGCGCGCCTCCCGGCTATGTCGGCTTCGATCAGGGCGGGATGCTGACCGATGGCGTCGATCAGCACCCGCATTGCGTGCTGCTGCTCGACGAGATCGAAAAGGCCCACCCGGATGTCTACAACATCCTGCTGCAGGTGATGGATCACGGCAAACTGACCGACCATAACGGGCGCCAGGTGGATTTCCGCAACGTGATCCTGATCATGACCACCAATGCCGGCGCTGCCGACATGCAGAAGGCCGCGATCGGGTTCGGTCGGGAAAAGCGCGAGGGCGAGGATACCGCCGCGATCGAGCGCACCTTCACGCCCGAGTTCCGCAACCGTCTGGACGCGGTGATCAGCTTTGCACCGCTGGCGCGCGAGACGATCATGCAGGTCGTCGAAAAGTTCGTGCTGCAGCTTGAGGCGCAGTTGATGGACCGCAATGTCCATATCGAGCTGACGCCCGAGGCGGCGCAATGGCTGGGCGAAAAGGGCTATGACGACAAGATGGGCGCCCGCCCGCTTGGTCGCGTGATTCAGGAGCACATCAAGAAGCCGCTGGCCGAAGAACTTCTGTTCGGTCGGCTGACCAAGGGCGGCGTGGTCCGTGTGGCGGTCAAGGATGGCGCGATCGAACTGCAAATCGAAGAGCCGCAGAAACCGCGCCTGACGGGCCAGAAGCCCCCCCTGCTGACGGCGGAGTGATCCATGGCAGGCGGGTCGAAGATGTGCGTCATCCCGGCCCGCCTGTTGCTTCTGACGGCGTCTGTCTGGGCCGTTGTGCTGCCGCCGGCGCCGGCGGCGGCTTTTGAACTTGCGCTACCGATAGCCTGCACACCCAATGAGGATTGTTTCATCCAGAACCTGCCGGACCGGGACCCCGGCCCCGAGGCGCGGGATGCAAGTTGCGCGAGCCTCAGCTATGATGGCCATGACGGCACCGATTTCGCCTTGCCGACCCTCGCGGCGATGGAGGCGGGCGTGGCGGTTCTGGCGTCAGCGCCCGGCATTGTGCGGGGCTTGCGCGATGGCATGCCGGACATCTCGATCCGCGCGCCCGGCGCCCCCAGTCTTGATGGGCGCGACTGTGGCAATGGCGTCGCCCTCACCCATGAGGGCGGGTGGGAAACGCAGTATTGCCATATGAAGCAGGGCTCCATCATCGTTCGCGAGGGGCAACGTGTGACCGCAGGCGAGGTGCTGGGCCAGGTGGGGCTTTCCGGCAATACCGAATTTCCGCACCTGCACCTGACCGTGCGGCAAGATGGCGAATGGGTTGACCCGTTCGATCCCGATGACCGCACAACCTGCAACACGCCCTCGCCGCCCCTTTGGGCCGTGGCCCTGCCCCCTGCCCCCGGCGGACTGATCAGCATCGGACTTGCCACTGAAGTCCCCGACTACGCGCAGGTGAAGGATGGTTTGCCACCGCAGAACAGCCTGCCCGGCACCGCGCCGGCGCTGGTGCTTTGGGCACAGTATTTCGGAAACCGGGCCGGAGATCGGCTGGATCTCACCTTGATTGGCCCCGAGAACACACGGATATCGGAAACGATCACACTCGACCGCACACAGGCCCGTGGCTTTCGTGCTTTTGGCAAGCGTCTGCGCGACCCTGCGGGCTGGCCGCGCGGCGACTGGCTGGCCGAGGCCGCCCTGATCCGGGACGGGATTGAAATAGACCGGCAGACGGTGCCGTTCCGCGTCGGCGATTAACGCAACCGCGGCGCCGGCCCCAGCGGCATCGGCCCCAACCGCATCATCCCGCCTTCCATCACCAGATCGAGGTCAAGCACCTCGGGGTTGGCGCTTTGTCGGGAAAGGTTTTCCAGCATCGCGGCGATACCGCTCTGCACCAGCGGCGGCAGATTGGCTGCGGCGCGCAGCGCCTCCCATGCGGGGCGCCAGCCTTCCACGCGCAGCGCAATCTCGCCTTCCGCCAGTCCGGCAGCATCGGCCGCGACGGTCCCTTTGCCAAACAGCTTGACCGCGCCCCAGATCAGCCGTGCCTCGCGCAGATCCACCGCAACCACAGCGGGGGCGCTGGTCAGATACCGGTCAAGGTCTGCATCAAAGGTCAGGATCGCTACAGCTTCGAGTCCCTCGACCTGCGCCGACAATCCCGGCGGCGCGACCGGCAGCGAGATTGCATCGGCCTTGACCGCGAACAGGTGCTTGCGGTCATCGTCCTGCCGCGCCAGCGACGCCTGAGCCCATTGCCAACCCAAGGCCCACCCTTGGCTTGAGGCCAGCTGTCCTGCCGTGACATGGCCGGAAATCTGCTCAAGCGCCAGGTCGCCGGCGGGCCGCATCTGCAGAGAGGCGCGGATCATCTCGCCGTCCAGCGTAAAGTCCTGATAGGGCGTCGTAATCCTTTGCCCCGAGGGCAAGGCTCCGATCAGATGCCATGGCTTCCAGCCCATCGCAAAGACCTGTGCCCAGGGCGTTTGCCAAGCCAGTCCCTTTTGCGGATCGGCCAGATGCAGGTCGGTAAATGTCAGGTCAAAGCGGTTGGGAAAGCCCGCCACGGTGACCTCCGCGCCCCCTTGCAGGCCACGCGACGGCAGGGCGGCCAACACCGCCTCGGCCCCGCGCAGCGCCGCGCGCGATCCCACCATCCACCAGCCCGCCCAGACCAAGACCACGCCGATGACCACTGCAATCAAGCCCCGCATCGCCGCCTCTTTCCAATGCCCTGCGCCCTGTTTACTAGGGCAGGACGCAGAGGACCAGAACCATGTCCCTATGGGTGTTTGCCTACGGCTCGTTGATCTGGCACCCGGATTTTCCGGTGGCCGAGCACCGCATTGCGCGCCTTTCGGGCTGGCGACGCAGTTTCTGCATGCAATCGACCCAGTATCGAGGCACGACAGAGGCGCCGGGACTGGTGCTGGCGCTCGACCGCTGCGCGCTGTCGCATTGCGACGGGCTGGCCTTGCGGGTCGCGCCCGGCCATGAGACCGAGACTCTGGATCGCCTGCGCGCCCGCGAATTGAACGCCTCGGCCTATCACGAGGTCTCTTTGCCGGTCACCACCCGCGACGGCATGCTGGACTGCCTGACCTATGTGATCGACCGCACGCACCCGCATTATTGCGGCGGCATGACCCTGGAAGATCAGGCGGCGGTGATTGCGCGGGCATCGGGCGAACGTGGTCCCAACCGCGACTATCTGCTGAACACCGCCAGCCATCTGGCCGAACTGGGACTGGAGGATGCCGATCTGGTCTGGCTGGCTGCACGGCTGCGTGATTTGGCCTGATCGTCGGCTTGGCATATGGCCGCCGCGCCCATAGAGTGATCGCAATCACAAGGGCGCGGGCAGGCGATGGAACGCAGGACAGCCGAGATACAGCCGGTTTTCACTCGACCGCTGCGACAGATCTTTCTGATGCTGGCCGTGATGGCCGCCGTTGCCGCCGGGGCATGGCTGATGCTGGGGCAGCTGATCACGGTCTTCTCCTCCAATCCGCTGATGAACGGTGCGATCCTGGCCGTCTTTGCGGTCGGGGTGATCTCGGCCTTCCTGCAGGTCTGGCGGCTGGACCGCTCGGTCGATTGGATCGGCGGATTTGTGAATGGCGCAGGCACGGGCCATCTGGCAACGGCCCCCACGCTGCTGGCGCCGCTGGCCGCACTGCTGGGCAAGCGCGGGCCGCAGGGGGGCCAGATCGCCGCGTCCTCTGCCCATTCAATCCTCGAATCGGTCGATACCCGGATGGAGGAAAGCCGCGACGTTGTCTCTTACCTTGGCAACCTGCTGATTTTCCTTGGCCTTCTGGGCACCTTCTACGGGCTGGCCACAACCGTTCCGGCGCTGGTCGAGACGATCCGCGCACTTGCCCCCGATGAGGGCACCTCGGGCGCCCAGATGTTCGACCGGCTGATGAACGGGCTGGAGGGGCAGTTGGGCGGGATGGGCACGGCGTTCTCCTCCTCGCTGCTGGGGCTGGCTGGCAGTCTGGTCATCGGGCTGCTGGAACTGTTCGCAAGCCATGGTCAGAACCGCTTTTACCGCGAGCTGGAGGAATGGCTGTCCTCGATCACCCGTCTGGGCCTGTCGGCGGGCGAGGGCGAGGGCGGTCTGGCTCCGGCGACGGTGGCGCTGATTGACCATCTGGCGGAACAGGTGGAAACTCTGCAATCCCTGCAGTCCGAGGCCGGCGCAGGTGTGGCACTGGCGGCCGAGCATATGGGCCAGTTGGCGCGCGCTATCGAGGCGCTGGCCAGCCAATCCGCCGCCGAGGCGGGGCAGACCGCCGCCCTGACCCGGATCGCCGAGGGTCAGGACCGGCTGATCGAGGCCCTCAGCGCGGCCGAGACAGGCACCCACATCGACGCCGAAAGTCGCATGCGGCTGCGCTCCATCGACGTGCAACTGCTGCGCATCCTTGAGGAAATATCGGCAGGGCGGCAAGAGACCCTCTCTGATCTGCGCCATGACATGGCGACCCTGACGCAAGCCGTGCGCCAGCAGACCCGCCCGCGGGAGGGCTGACATGGCCCGCATGCGCCGCCGCGACGTCGCCGTCTGGCCCAGCTATGTCGATGCGATGACCTCGCTTTTGATGGTGATGATGTTCGTCCTCACCATCTTCATGGTGGCGCAAAGCGTGCTGCGCGAGACGATCACCACACAGGACAGCGAGTTGGACGCCTTGGGCGCGCAGGTGGCCGAGTTGTCCGCGGCGCTCGGCATGGCCGAGGCGCGCGGGACCGAGCAGGCCAACCGGATCGCCACCTTGTCGGCCACATTGGCCGGGCGCGAACAGGCACTGGCCGCGGCCGAGGGGCGGATCGGCGATTTCGAGGCACAGGTCGCGGCGCTGCTGGCACAAAACGCGTCGGACAAGGCCGCGTTGGACAGCGCCGCCGCGCAGGCGGCACTGGATGCCGAAACCTTGGCCGAATTGCGCGACAAGCTGACCGGATCGCAGACCGAGCTGACGGCCCTGACCCTGCGGCTTGAGGCCGAGCGCAAGCGCGCCGAAGAAACGCTGACCCTGCTGGCCGCTGCCGAAACCAGCGCCGCCAAGGCGCTGGAAGGGCAAAAGACCCAATCCGCCGCCCTGACAGCCGCGCAACTGGCCCTGACGCAGGAGCAGGAAAAGGCGCTGGCCTCGGCACGCGAGGTGGCGTTGTTGAACGCACAGGCAGCCGAACTGCGCGCCCAGTTGGGCGCCTTGCAGACCACGCTGGACGCGGCGAAGGCGCGGGATGCCGCATCTCAGGTGCAGCTAGAGTCGTTGGGCACGCAGCTCAATACCGCCTTGGCGCAGGTCGCCGCCGAACAGCGCCGCCGTGCCGAAATGGAGGAGGCGGAGCGCCTGCGGCTTGAGGCCGAAAAGGCGGATCTGGAAAAGTACCGCTCGGAGTTCTTCGGCCAGCTGCGCCAAGTGCTGGCCGGGCGCGAGGGCGTGCGCATCGTGGGTGACCGCTTCGTCTTTTCGTCCGAGGTGCTGTTCAACCCCGGATCGGCCGATCTGGCGCCCGAGGGCCGCGCGCAGATCGAGCGCGTGGTGGCGATCCTCAACGAGGTTGCACAACAGATCCCGCCGGACATCGACTGGATCATCCGCGTCGATGGCCATACCGACAACCAACCGCTGTCGGGCGAAGGCGCGTTTGCCGATAACTGGGAGCTGAGTCAGGCCCGCGCGCTGTCGGTGGTGCGCTTCATGCAAAACGATCTGGGCTTTGCGCCCCGCCGTCTTGCAGCAACCGGCTTTGGCGAGTGGCAACCGGTGGCGGTGGGCGGCAGCGCCGAAAGCCGCGCCCTCAACCGCCGGATAGAGTTGAAGCTGACCGAGCGGTAATCACCGGCAATAGGCACCGTTGCGGTGCTTGGCCGTGTCGAAATGCAGGTGATCCTCGTGATAGCCATCCGATCCCGGCCCCAAGGTGGTGCCGAAAATCCCGCACGCGCCTTTGTAAGCCGCTTGCAACGGCTTGATCTTGCGATAATGCGCCTCGATCGACAGGCCCGAGCCATCCGTCAGCACCAGCCCAGACACATCCAGAGCCTTGCCGCGGCCATGCTCGCTGATCTTGGCGCCACGTTTGTTGTTGCGCCCGCGACAAACATAATGGCCCGCGATCTTCAACTGCGCCACCTGCCCCTTGAAGGCCGGTTGCAGGCTGGATTCGACCCAGGTCTTCAGCGCGATGGCCGTCGGGCAGTCAATTGTCGAGGGCTGCGACAGCCGCACCCCTGCCACTTCGGTGACCTGCACCGGCGCATCCACGCCACAGCCGTTCACCTTGGAGACGACCGGCGCCAGCGTCTGCCCCCGGATCGACGGGTCCCCGCAGACCGAGCCCTTGGTCGGCCGCACCGGCACTTGCGATGCCGGCGCCCGCAGCGCCGCCTTGAACAGCTTGAACCCCTTGCCGGGCCGCGCCCCCTCGCCCGAAGTATCCAGATTTCCCGGGCGCGGTTTGGGCATCGGCGAGGTCATCCGCACCGCAGCCAATTGCACGACGCTTTCGGGCGCGATCTGCACAGGCGCGATCTCGGCCGGCGCAAATGCAGCGGGGCGGGGTTTGGGGCGCGGCGTCGACAAGACGCCGGAGAAGCTGGAACTGGCGACCGTCACCTGCACCCGCTCGGGGCGCGGCTTTGGCGTGGGATGCGACAGGTCCAGGTTCTGCGCAGCAGCGGGCAAGCCCGCCATGAAAAAGGTCGCCACAGCCGCGATCGCGGTTTTCCGCATGTCTTTCCCCACCCTTGCGGCGGGGTTCTCCCGCCTTATTCGGCCGCGGGCGATTGCACCCGCCCAAAATCCGGGGCCGCCGTATCCTGCCCCGCCTCGATGATCCCACGCCGGATCGCCCGCGTGCGGGTGAAATAGGCGTGAAGATGCGCGCCATCCCCCAGACGGATCGCCCGTTGCAGGGCGAACAACTCTTCCGTGAAACGCCCGAGTATTTCCAATGTCGCGTCCTTGTTCGTCAAGAACACATCGCGCCACATGGTGGGGTCACTGGCGGCAATCCGCGTAAAGTCGCGGAAACCCGCCGCCGAATACTGGATCACCTCGCTGTCCGTCACGCGGCGCAGGTCATCGGCCACGCCCACCATCGTATAGGCGATCAGGTGCGGGGTGTGGCTGGTGACGGCCAGAACCAGATCGTGGTGGGCCGCGTCCATCTCGTCGACCTTGGCGCCGATCCCCTCGCACAACTGGCGCAGGCGACGCGTTGCCTCGGGGTCGGTGCCGGGAACCGGGGTCAAGAGCCACCAGCGATGGACAAACAGCGTGGCAAAACCCGAGCGCGGGCCGGAATGTTCGGTCCCGGCGATGGGGTGGCCGGGGATGAAATGCACGCCATCAGCGATATGCGGCGCCACTGCCTCGATCACCGCCTGCTTGACCGAGCCCACATCGGTCACGGTCGCGCCCGGCGCCAGATGCGGGCCGATCTCGGCGGCAATCGCGCCCATCGCCCCCACTGGTACAGCCAGAACCACCAGATCAGCGCCGGCCACAGCCTCGGCCGCAGTCTCGCAGGCGCGGTCGATAAAGCCGATCTCCAACGCCACGGCGCGGCTTTCGGCGGATTTGGCATGGCCCACAACCTCGCCCACCAAACCCTGCGCCTTCATGGCATGGGCCATGGAAGAGGCGATCAGCCCCAGACCGATCAGCGCGACACGCTTGTAGATGACAGTCATTTCCGGCCCTCGCGGAAGGCGGCGATGCCTTCGATCACCCTGTGGCACCCGGCCTCGTCGCCCACGGTGATGCGCAGGCAATGCGGCAGGCCATAGCTGGCCACCCGCCGCACGATCACGCCCCGCGATTGCAGGAAATCGTCGCAGGCCTCGGCCTCGGCCGCGTCGGCAAAGCGTGCCAGCACGAAATTGGCCATCGAAACGTCCGAGGGGATGCCCAGCGCCGCCAGCTGTTCAGCCAGCCAGACCCGCAGACGCGCGTTTTCATCCCGGCAGAAGGCGGTGTAATCCTGATCGCGCACGGCGGCCTCGGCCGTGGCCAGCGCGGCGTTCGACAGGTTGAACGGCCCGCGAATGCGGTTCAGCACGTCAATGATCGCCCGCGGCCCGTAGCCCCAGCCGACCCGCAGCCCGCCCAGCCCGTAAATCTTTGAGAATGTGCGGGTCATCACCACATTGTCCCGCGCCTCGACCAGTGCCAGACCGCCGTCAAAGCCCTCGGCAAACTCGGCATAGGCACCGTCCAGCACCAGAATGGCCTGCGGGGGCAGACCTTCGGCCAGCCGCGCGACATCGGCCGCGCCGATCATCGTGCCGGTGGGGTTGGCGGGATTGGCGATGAAAACCAGCTTGGTGCGCGGCGTGCAGGCCGCCAGCAGGGCGTCGACATCCACGACCCGCTCGCGCTCGGGCACCTGCACCGGGGTCGCACCTGCCGCCAGCGCCGAGATCTTGTACATCAGAAACCCATGCTCGGTATAAAGCACCTCATCCCCCGGCCCGGCATAGGCCTGGCACAGGAAATGGATCACCTCGTCCGAACCGACACCGCAGATCACCCGGTCGGCATCCAGCCCATGCACCCCGGCGATGGCTGCGCGCAGGGCGGCGTGATCGGTCGACGGATAGCGGTGCAGATCGCCCGCTGCTGCAACATAGGCCGCGCGGGCCTTGGGCGACGGCCCGAACGGGTTTTCGTTCGAGCTGAGCTTCAGGACATCATTATGCCCTGCCACATGCGATTTGCCGCCCACATAAAGCGCGATGTCAAGAATACCGGGCTGCGGGTGGATGGCGTCGGACATGATGATCTCCGTGGTTTCGCCGCGGGTTCTAGCCGGAACCCGCAGCCGATTCCAGCCAGATCAATGCTTGTCGGTCTTGGCCGCCAGCCAATCCATCAGCGCCAGCAACACGCCGGAGATCACGAAGGTCAGATGAATGACCACCATCCATTGCAACGTGGACTCGCTGGGCGCATGCGCGGGGTCGCCTTTGCCAAGCGCCATGAACACCTTCAGCAGATGGATGCCCGAAATCGCCACGATCGAGGCGATGAGCTTCATCTTGAGCCCGGAAAAATCCACCTTGCCCATCCAGCTGGGCCGATCTTCGGTGTCGTCGATGTCCAGTTTCGAGACAAAGTTCTCATAGCCAGAGAACAGCACGATCAGTAGCAGATTGGCCGCAAGCGACATGTCGATCAGCGTCAGCACCGCGAGGATCGCCTGATCGGCCCCCAGCGAAAAGGTCTTGGGCAGGTAATACAAAAGTTCCTTGACGAAGATCACCGTCAACATGCCGAGGCTGACCACCAGCCCCAGATACATCGGCGCCATCAGCCAGCGCGAGGCGAACAACCCCCGCTCGAACCCGGTTTCAACACTTGTTTTGCGCATGGCCTGCCCCTCTTTGTGGTTGGCTGGCAGATAAGTGCTTTACGAACCAATGAAAAGAGGCCCGCATCACGGCGCTTGGGTTTGGATTTGAACCAAATGCCAACCGCAATCACACCCTTTCGATCAGCATTTCTTAAGACAACTCGGGCTTTCTGACAGGTGGGTGTGTCGGGTCAGCCATGGGTGCGTTGGCTCGACGTCAAGAAATAGGGGTGTGGGATGGACTTCCTGAGGGTGCGCCTTATGGGGCGCTGCGTGACATATCTTGTCGGTCTGGCTCTGGCTGTCGCAATGGTCCAACCGACCGGGGCTGTCGCGCAGACAGCCAACCTGATTGCGGGCATCGGTCTGGTGGTGAAGGTGGATCGCGGCGGCAAGCTGGGTCAACGTGCCCGAAAGATCGCGGCCCTGCGCGCCACGGGCGAGCGGGTGGAGCTGCGCGGCACCTGCCTGTCGGCCTGCACGATGTATCTGGACCTGCCGGGCGCCTGCGTCGGGCCTGAGGCGGTCTTTGGCTTCCACGGCCCGAGCCGTAACGGCCGACCTCTGCCGGCGCTGGAGTTTGAACATTGGTCCAAGCTGATGGCCGCCCATTACCGGGAACCGCTGCGCGGCTGGTTTATGTCCGAAGGCCGGTTTCGCACCGCGGGCTATTTTCAGATCAGCGGGTCCGAGTTGATCCGCATGGGCTATCCGGCCTGCTGACCTGCGCTGCCCTCGGCGGTCTGAAAACGATCAAACCGCTTTTGGTGACAGACGTGCAGCCCAGGCCGCGCCCGCAGCGATGATCCGGTCGCGGGTCTCGCGATGCACGGCCTCGGACCGGCGATAGGGATCGGCGATGCCCTTGGCGCCCGTCCATTGATCGAACAGCATCACCCGCCCCGAAAGCTGCGGCATCCGGCGCGCAATCTCGGCTCGGTGTCCGGGCTCCATGACAAGGATCAGGTCGTGCGCGGCGCCGATCTCGGGCGTGAGTTGCCGCGCGACATGGCCGCCAAGGTCCAGCCCCGCTTCGGCAGCAACGCGGGCTGCGGTTTCTTCGGCGCCGTGTCCGACAACAGCCGCCAATCCGGCCGAGCTGACCCGCAGGTTTGGCATCACGCTGGCCAGCACCCGCTCGCCCAGCGGCGAGCGGCAGATATTGCCCACGCAAACGACCAGAATCGACGAAATCCGCACTCAGTCGGCTCCGATTCCGTCAGCCGCGCGCACGGTGGTCAGCGTTGGCAACAGGCTCGAGATCAGGCGGTTCCACCGGTAGAGCGGGGCCGAGGTCACATAGATCACATCCTGCGGCAGCACGGTGAACCGTGTCCCGATCAGATAGGCCGTGGGGTTCGAGGCATCCAGCTGGTAGACCGTGATCCCCATGACCGTATCGCGGAAAACGAAGATGCCGCGGGCATCGGCACTGTCTTCCTTCAGACCGCCGACCTTGGTGACGACCTGTGTCAGCGACATGTTTTCGCGCGTCAGGTCGATCGTCTGCGGCTTGACCACTTGCCCCAGCAGATAGGCTTCCTGCAGCTCGGCCTTGGCCACGCTGACCACGTCGCCATTCTGCAGGATCGGGTTGCTGGTGGCCCCCGTCTCCAGAAAGGCCTGCATGTCCACCACATGGCTGCGTCCACCGCGGCGAATGGTGACGCTGCGGGGGTCGGCGTCCTCGGTCAAGCCGCCAGCGGCGTCGATTGCATCCAGAAGCGTCAGCGGCACGTCGGTCAATTGCTGACGGCTGGGCGCCTTGACAGCCCCCGTGACCGAAACCGCCTGACTGCGATAGCTGGCCACCCGCACCTCAACCTGCGGGTCGGGGATGAAGGCGGCAAGCCGCCTGCGCAGATCATCCCGCACCGCCTCGGGCGTGCGGCCGGACGCCTGCACCTGACCGACATAGGGATAGAAAAAGCTGCCATCGGCCTGAACGCGCAGGCCCGACTGCTCGGGGCTGCGCCCTGCGCCGGCCGGCTGGTTCAATTCAGGATGGTCCCAGACGACGATATCCAGAACGTCGCCCACACCGATGCGATAGTTCCAGCCGCCAGTCGGAATCGAGGCCCCCCCGCCCTTGAGGTTGCGCGGGGTGTCGAAGGCTTCGATATTGTCGGCCGTCAGCTGCACGATCGCGACATTGGTCGAGACTTCCTCGACCTCGGACCGCACCTCGGTGCTGCGAACCGGAAAATCCGATTTGCTGGGATCGCAGGCCGAAAGGGCAAGGCCCATCGCCATAATCGTAAGCACCTTGCGCATCTTTTCCCCATCGCAGCACTGGTCCGAGAATCTCGGCAACGGACGCGGTCGGCATAGGACAGATCAACCGGAATGCCAACCGGATAGAACCATTCAACCGTGAGGATAGCGGCGTTTCAATGACGCAAAAGCAAAAGGGCCCGCACCATGGCGGGCCCTTTCGGAACGGATCGCAGAAATCAGTTCTTCGCGTAGAATTCGACGACCAGGTTCGGTTCCATCACAACCGGATAGGGCACGTCCGACAGGGTGGGGGTGCGAACGAACTTGGCGGTCATCTTCGAGTGGTCGACTTCCAGATAATCCGGCACGTCACGCTCGGTCAGGGCCACCGATTCCAGCACGATCGCCAGCTGCTTGGAGCGTTGACGCACTTCGATCAGGTCGCCTTCCTTGACGCGGTAGGAGGCGATGTTGACGCGCTTGCCGTTCACGGTCACGTGGCCGTGGTTCACGAACTGGCGGGCGGCAA
>CAYTMV010000006.1:55919-60869 GCA_964439015.1 uncultured Gemmobacter sp. | reverse complement strand
ATCATCGGAAACAGCACCTGTTCCTCTTTCTGCATGTGGCTTTCCAGATCATCGGCCAGCGCGATCAGGGCGGCGGTCAGGCCCAGCGGGGCCTCCTCATGGTCGCCATGCACGGTTTCGACCTTTTGCGCCATCGGGATCAGCCAGGCCAGTTCTTCGCGGTGGGTGGCGTGGAAGCGGTCGAGGATGTGGTCGATCAGCGCCGGGCTGTCGGCGGCCTCGGGCGGCAGGGCGCCGGCGCGGGCCTGCAAGTGCAAGAGCGCGTCCAGGGTCGCCACGGGGTCCGCGCCCTGATGGGCGCAGGCATCGCGCAAGGTCTCATCCCCGCCGCAGCAGAAACCGATGCCGGCCTGACGGAAAATCTGCGCGGCGCCGGGCAGCGCCTCGGCGATGGCGCCCACGCTGGTGTCGAGGGTGATGGTGGCTTGGTCGGTCATGCGCGGCTCCTGTCCAGATGATGCGCCGGTCTAGCAGGGCGTCGGTCTGGACCGCTTGACCTTCGTCAAACGCCGCGTTTGGCAGACAAAACTGCCGCAGCCGCGTGCCGTTGCCGTTTTCCGCGCATCGGCATAGCGTGCCGGGGCAACGATACGCGGAAGGACAGGCCATGCAGCAGATGGACAGTGATTTCGACCGGGCGCTGGCCCGCTTTGCCCCGGTGACGGCCCCGGCGATCACCGTTGCCGAATTGCGGGCGCGCATCGCCGGGCTTGCGGCGGCGATGACGGCGGCGGGGATCGGCGGGGTGTGGCTGGATGCCTCGTCCTCGCTGACCTATTACACGGGCCTTTCGCTGGGCCTGTCCGAGCGGATCCACGGCGCGCTGATCCATGCTGATGGGCGCATCACCTATCTCAGCCCCACCTTCGAGCAGCCCAAGCTGGAAACCCTGCTGCGCCTGCCCGGCCCGATCGCGGTCTGGGAAGAGGATGAAGACCCTTTCGCCCTTCTGGCCAGCCTTGTGCCACAGGGGCGGATTGCGCTGGACCCGGCGATGCCCTTCGGCTTTGTCAGCCGGCTGATGGCGGTGGCGGGCGCGCGGCTGGTCTCGGCAGAACCGCTGATCGTGGCGCAGCGCCAGTGCAAATCCGCAGCCGAAATCGCGATCATCCAGGTGGCGATGGATGCCAGCCATGCCGTGCAAAAGGCCGTCCATGCCGGGTTGCGCGCGGGGATGAGCACCGATGACGTCGGCCAGTTTGTCGATGCCGCCCACCGCGCGCTGGGGCTGAAACCGCTGTTCGTGGCGGTGCAGTTCGGCGAGGCGACAGCCTATCCGCATGGCGTCCCCTATCCCCAGACCCTCGCCGAGGGCGACATGGTGCTGGTGGACATGGGCGGCATCCTGCACGGCTATCGCTCGGATATCACTCGCAGCTATGTCTTCGGCACCTCGACCCCGCGCCAGCGCGCGCTGTGGCAGGCCGAATCGCGGGCAGAGCTGGCGGGTTTTGCGGCGGCGCAACTGGGCGCGCCCTGTGCGGCCGTGGATGCGGCGGCACGCGGATCGCTGGTGGCCGATGGCTTTGGCCCCGGCTACAGCGTTCCGGGCCTGCCCCACCGCACCGGCCATGGCCTGGGCCTCGACATCCATGAGGCGCCCTTCATGGTCGCCGGCAATGACACGCCCCTGGCCCCCGGCATGTGCTTTTCCATCGAGCCGATGCTGTGCGTCTATGGCGAATGCGGCGTTCGGCTGGAGGATATCGTCTACATGACCGAGACCGGGCCACGCTGGTTCTGCCCGCCCAGCATCAGTCTGGATGCGCCTTTTGGCCCGTCAGCTTGACGTCGCGTCATCATTGTTCTGGCGGCGCGAAACAGGTGATTGATCCAGATGGTAAAAAAACACCATCATGCGGAACCGAGTCGGTCCCGGCGCCTCGCCGTGCCGCACCGCAGAAAAACGAACTCAACAGTGAGAGAGAGGACGACCCGATGAAACTTGTTTCGCGCAGCCTGCTGGCCGCTTCGGCGCTGGCGCTGGTTTCGGCCATGCCTGCCATGGCCAAGACCTTCGTCTATTGCTCGGAAGCCTCGCCCGAAGGCTTCGACCCGGCTCCCTATACCGCTGGCACCACCTTCGACGCCTCGGCCCATCCGGTCTACAACCGTCTGGTCGAGTTCAAGAAAGGCACCACCGAGATCGAGCCGGGCCTGGCCGAAAGCTGGGAAGTATCGGCCGACGGGCTGGAATATACCTTCAAGCTGCGTCAGGGCGTGAAATGGCACGCCAATGACATCTTTACCCCCACCCGCGATTTCAACGCCGATGACGTGGTGTTCAGCTTTGACCGCCAGGGCAATGCCGAAAATCCGTGGCACCAGTATATCGCCGGCGTGACCTACGAGTATTACACCTCGATGGAGATGCCCGCGCTGATCAAGTCGGTCGAGAAGATCGACGACTACACCGTCAAGTTCGTGCTGAACCGCCCCGAGGCGCCGTTTATGGCCAATATCGCCATGCCCTTCGCCTCGATCATCTCGAAGGAATATGCCGACGCGCTGGACGCGGCCGGCACCCGCGAAGAGCTGAACAACAAGCCGATCGGCACCGGCCCCTTCACCTTCGTCGCCTATCAGAAAGATGCGGTGATCCGGTACGCCCGCAACGACGCCTATTGGGGCGAGGCGCCCAAGATCGAGACCCTGGTGTTCGCGATCACGCCCGATGCCTCGGTCCGTCTGCAAAAGCTGAAGGCGGGCGAATGCCACCTGATGCCGTTCCCGGCGCCTGCCGATATCGCCGCGATCAAGGCCGACCCGAACCTCAAGCTGGACGAACAGGCCGGCCTGAACGTGGCCTATCTTGCCTACAACACCACCGTCGCGCCGTTTGACGATGCCCGCGTTCGCAAGGCGCTGAACATGTCGGTCAACAAGCAGGCGATCATCGACGCGGTGTTCCAGGGCGCGGGTCAGGTTGCCAAGAACCCGATCCCGCCGACCATGTGGTCCTATAACGACGCGATCCAGGATGATCCCTATGATCCGGAAGCCGCGAAAAAGCTGCTGGAAGAGGCCGGCGTCAAGGATCTGTCGATGAAGGTCTGGGCGATGCCGGTGCAGCGCCCCTACATGCCGAACGCCAAGCGCACCGCCGAGCTGATGCAGGAAGACTTTGCCAAGGTTGGCGTCAAGGTCGAGATCGTCAGCTACGAGTGGGGCGAATACCTGAAGAAGTCGATGGAGCCGGGCCGTGACGGCGCCGTGATCCTGGGCTGGACCGGCGACAATGGCGACCCGGACAACTTCATGGGCGTGCTGCTGTCCTGCGCCTCGGCAGGTGAAGGCGGTGCCAACCGCGCCTTCTGGTGCAACGAGGACTTCTCGGCGCTGCTGGCGAAAGCCAAGGCCACGTCCGACCCGGCCGAGCGCACCAAGCTGTATGAGGAAGCACAGGTGATCTTCAAGGATCAGGCGCCCTGGGCCACGCTGGCACACTCGACCCAATATGTGCCGATGGCCAAGAACGTCGAAGGGTTCGTCATGAGCCCGCTGGGCGACTTTACCTTTGAAACCGTCGATCTGACCGAATAAGGCCAAACGACATCCGGCGCGCGGTGGGGCCTGCCCCCTCCGCGCGCCTTTTCTGGAATGGGCGCATGATCCGGTTCATCCTCGGCAAACTTCTCTATCTCATCCCGACCTTTCTGGGCATCACCATCATCGCCTTCGGCTTCGTGCGGGTTCTGCCCGGCGATCCCGTGCTGCTGATGGCGGGCGAACGCGGCATCACGCCCGAACGCCATGCCGAACTGGCGGCGCAGCTGGGCTTCGACAAGCCGATTTGGGCGCAGTATTTCGATTTTCTGGGCCGCCTTTTGCAGGGCGATCTGGGCAATTCGCTGGTGACGAAAAAGCCGGTGCTGACAGAATTTCTGGCCCTGTTCCCGGCAACGGTCGAGCTGGGCCTGTGTGCGATCCTGATCGCCACGCTGATCGGGGTGCCGGTGGGGGTGATCGCCGCCATCAAGCGCGGCTCGTGGTTCGACCAGTTGTCGATGACCGCGGCGCTGGTGGGCTTTTCCATGCCGATCTTCTGGTGGGGCCTGCTGCTGATCATCCTGTTCTCGGGCATCCTGCAATGGACCCCGGTTTCGGGTCGGATCAACCTGTTGTATTTCTTCCCGCAGGTGACGGGTTTCATGACCATCGACGCGCTGCTGTCGGGGGAAAAGGGGGCCTTCGCCTCGGCAGTGCAGCACCTGATCCTGCCTTCCGTGGTGCTGGCCACGATCCCGCTGGCGGTGATCGCACGCCAGACGCGCTCGGCCATGCTGGAGGTGATGGGCGAGGATTATGTCCGCACCGCCCGCGCCAAGGGCCTGCCGCCGTCCCGCGTGGTGGGCGTGCATGCCCTGCGGAACGCGATGATCCCGGTGATCACCACCATCGGCCTGCAGATCGGCGTGCTGATGGCAGGCGCGATCCTGACCGAGACGATCTTCTCCTGGCCGGGCATCGGCAAGTGGATGATCGACTCGATCTCGCGCCGCGACTACCCGGTGGTGCAATCGGGCCTGCTGCTGATCGCGATGCTGGTAATGATCGTGAACCTGATCGTCGACCTGACCTATGGCCTCATCAATCCGAGGATCCGCCACAAATGACCGAAGTCACGCAACGACTTTCCGATGCGGCCATCCGGCGCCGGATGCTGGCCGATTTCTGGTTCTATTTCCGCCAGAACCGCGGCGCGGTGGTGGGCCTGGCCGTGTTCATCCTGCTGGTGCTGATGGCGGTCTTTGCGCCGCTGCTGGCGCCGCATGATCCGACGCTGCAATACCGCGACGCGCTGCTGGTGCCGCCGATCTGGCAAGAGGGCGGGCGCGAGGGCTTTCTCCTCGGCACCGATGCGGTTGGCCGCGACATGCTGTCCCGGCTGATCTATGGCGCGCAATATTCGCTGTTCATCGGCATCGTCGTGGTGGCGATCGCCCTGAC
>CAYTMV010000006.1:0-55819 GCA_964439015.1 uncultured Gemmobacter sp. | reverse complement strand
ATGGCGCGCAATATTCGCTGTTCATCGGCATCGTCGTGGTGGCGATCGCCCTGACGGGCGGCATCGTGATCGGCCTGCTGGCGGGCTTTTTCGGCGGCTGGGTCGATACCGTGATCATGCGCATCATGGACGTGGTGCTGGCCTTTCCGTCGCTGCTGCTGGCGCTGGTGCTGGTGGCGATCCTGGGCCCAGGCCTGACCAATGCTATGATCGCCATCGCCATCGTCTATCAGCCCCACTTTGCCCGCCTGACCCGCGCCGCGGTGATGGGCGAGAAGGCGCGCGAATATGTGGCCGCCGCCCGCGTGGCGGGGGCCGGCAACCTGCGGCTGATGTTCAAGACCATCCTGCCCAACTGCCTGGCCCCCCTGATCGTGCAGGCAACGCTGTCGTTTTCGTCCGCGGTGCTGGATTCGGCCGCGCTGGGCTTTCTGGGCATGGGCGCGCAGCCGCCCGCCTCGGAATGGGGCACGATGCTGGCCGAAGCGCGCGAGTTCATCCTGCGCGCCTGGTGGGTCGTCACCTTCCCCGGCCTTGCCATCCTGATCTCGGTGCTGGCGATCAACCTGATGGGCGACGGGCTGCGCGATGCCCTCGACCCCAAGCTGAAGCGGAGCTGACATGGCCACCCAAGCTCTTCTGACCATCCGCAATCTGACGGTGCGCTTTGCCACCGCCGCGGGCGAGTTCACCGCCGTCAAAGGTCTCGACCTGCATGTCGACCCGCGCGAGGTGCTGGCCATCGTCGGCGAAAGCGGATCGGGCAAATCGGTTTCGATGCTGGCGGTGATGGGGCTATTGCCCAATACCGCCACCATCACCGCCGACGAGATGACCTTTGACGGCCGCGACCTGCTGACCCTATCCACGGCCGAGCGGCGCAAGCTGATCGGCCGCGAGATCACCATGATCTTCCAGGAGCCGATCGCCTCGTTGAACCCGTCGTTCACCGTGGGCTTCCAGATCGAAGAGGTGCTGCGCCTGCATCTGGGCCTCGACCGCCGCGCTGCGCGCGCCCGCGCGCTGGAGCTGTTTGAAGCGGTGGGTATCCCCGATCCCGCCAGAAAGCTGGATGCCTATCCGCATCAGATGTCCGGCGGGCAGTGCCAGCGGGTGATGATCGCCATCGCCATCGCCACCAATCCGCGGCTCTTGATCGCGGACGAGCCCACCACCGCGCTGGACGTGACGATCCAGAAGCAGATCCTCGATCTGCTGATGGAGTTGCAGGAAAAGCATGACATGGGCCTGATCCTGATCACCCATGACATGGGCGTGGTGGCCGAAACCGCCGACCGGGTGGTGGTGAAATACAAGGGCCGCAAGATGGAGGAAGCCGATGTGCTGACTCTGTTCGAGTCGCCCAAGCACCCCTATACCCGCGCGCTGTTGGCAGCCCTGCCCGAACATGCCACCGGCGACCGGCTGCCCACCGTGGCCGATTTCCTGAAAGGCGGAGAATTCGTATGACCGTGGTGATCGAAGGCCGCAACCTGACGCAGGATTATCATGTGCCGGGCGGGCTGTTTGGCCGGGCCGAAACCGTGCGCGCGCTGAAAGGCATCGACTTTGCCGTCAAACGCGGCGAGACGCTGGCGATCGTGGGCGAAAGCGGCTCGGGCAAATCGACGCTGGCGCGGATCATCGCGCTGATCGACACCCAGTCGGGCGGTGATCTGCTGATCGACGGGGCCGAGGTCCACCTGGGCCGCCGCCGCCCCTCTCCCGAACTGCGCTCAAAGGTGCAGATGGTGTTCCAGAACCCCTATGGCAGCCTGAACCCCCGCCAGAAGGTCGGCGATGTGCTGATGGAGCCGCTGATCATCAACACCAAGGTTCCCGCCGCCGAGCGGCGCGAGCGGGCCGAGGCGATGCTGGTGAAGGTCGGCCTGGGGCCCGAGCATTTCAACCGGTATCCGCACATGTTCTCGGGTGGGCAGCGCCAGCGCATTGCCATTGCCCGCGCGCTGATGCTGAACCCGGCGATCCTGGTGCTGGACGAGCCGGTCTCGGCGCTGGACCTGTCGGTGCAGGCGCAGGTGCTGAACCTGCTGGCGGATCTGCAGGACGAGTTTGGGCTGACCTATGTCTTCGTCAGCCATGACCTGTCGGTGGTCCGCTATATCGCCGATCATGTCATGGTGATCTCGAAGGGCGAGGCGGTAGAGCAAGGCACGCGCGAGGCGATCTTTGCCGATCCGCAGCACCCCTATACCCGCCAACTGTTTGCAGCCACCCCGGTGACGGATATCGAGGCGATCCGCGCGCGCGTTGCGCGGCGCGCGGCCGCCCGGCTGGCAGGCTGATCCAGAAACGGCACGGCCCGCCGGTGCTGCCGGCGGGCCGTGAAAACCGGATCATCCGGTCCGTTCGCCCTTAGCGTTGATAGCACTGCGACTTGCGGCCAAACCCGGCGGGCGAGCAGATGTAGCTGCCAGTGCCCAGAGGCCGGCCCACCCGCGCGGTCACCAGCGTCGGCTTGGCAGTGCGCTTGGCCAGCCAGTTGAAGCTGGCGCTGCCCTTCCCGGCGGCGCTGACAGCTGCATGTGGCGTGATTTTCAGGTCAGGCTGGGCCTGCGCCGCACCGGCAGCCAGAAGGGCCACCGTTGCGCTCAGCGCCAGCGCCTTCGTAGCAAGGCTACGCCCCGAACGGTATTTGGTCATAACTGATCTCCTGCCTCTGCGTGACGAGTGTTCAGACCGCGCGCCATCAGCACCGCTTCGGACTTTCCTCGTCTTGGTGGAACAACGATTAGCGTTCCAACAACAGAACAAGCAAGTGAGACAAATTTACGCCCTCTCCACGTCATCATTGCGACAGGGGCTGTTGGCGGAAATTATCAAGCTATCTCGGACAGATATCCCCCGAGCCTCGGCTCGGCAGGTTTTCGCCAAAAATTGTCAGGGCGCCCATGTGGCGCCCTGACAGGTAGATTCGGGTCAGCGATCCGATCAATCCAGCACGCGGTTGCGCACGCGCCAATCCGGCAGGCCAAAGTTTTCGGGCCAGGGATAGACTTCAACCTGGTTGAAATAGACGACGCCGACCAGCGAGGGATAATTGCCCTGCGGCTGGCGCACGGTATTTTCCCAGTTGTCGACATAGTCCGCCTTGCCGACATAACCCAGTTCGGCAACCACCACCGGCTTGCCGAAGGACGCGGCGCGCTGATAGCGGGGGGCGAAAATGTCGTCAAATGTGCGATCACCGCCATACTTGGCCTGATCCCAAGCCTGAAGGCCAAAGACCGAGACGCCGACCAGATCCGCGTAATCGTCACCGGGGTAGTATGCCTCCATCCCCTCGTCGCCCAGCGGCGACCACATCACCGTGATGTCGGGTGCCGACTTGCGGCAGATGTCGATCATCCGGCGATAGGCGGCGATGTAATCCTCGGGCTTCCAGCCGGCCCAGATGAACTGGCCGTTGTCATCGTCCATCTCGTGACCCCAGCGCAGGGTCACCGGGCTTTTCAGCGTGGCCAATACATCGCAGACCGCCTTCATGTTGGCGTCATAGATGCCGTCAGCAATACCGCGGCGCAGATAGACCGCCGTGTTCCGCTCATCGCGCGACCAGGTCCAGGGCTCAAGCGTGACCAGCAGCGCGCGGTTACGCTCAAGCGCGTAGTCATCAGCGACGTTGAGCGAGGGCAGATACACGTCTTCCCACGGCAGGAACAGGTGTTCGATCACCAACTCCTTGTCATCGGTAAAGGTGCCTTCCGGGTCATAGGCGCCGAAGGGAAGCGTGCCGGGAGGGGCCGCTTGCGCAGCCGTCGCCCCGACGGCCAAGATCGCAGCCAATGCCGCCCCGCCGAGATTGCGCGCTAATGCTGGCCAGCGCGATGCCATTTCGAAGCGTTTCATTGTCCCTCTCCTTCATTCTCGGACCCGAAATCGGGCCAGCCTGTCCATCCGGGGTCGAAGGTGAAATGCACGTCACCCGTTTTCCCCTGCCCTGCCCCAGAAACTATATACTCAACCTTCGTAATGCGAAACGGAGATAACCCAACACTCAAGGCATGTAAGCTTTCCATGCCGTGCTTGAAGATCGCCAAGCCCATCAGCGACAAAAGGGCGCAGACTGCCCCCAACTGGACCGCCACGTCGCGGCTCTGGCTGCGCCAGTCGATCCGGTTTTCGGTCAGGTGATGCACCACGATCACCAAGACGATCGAGGTGTAAAGCAGCGCATTGAACACCGACAACAGATGGAAGCCGCGCGCCTCGGTCACGCCTTGGGTCAACAGCACCGGCGCGATGCAGCCCAGCGCCAGCACGACATAAACCGCCAGCACCCGGATCGGCAGCCGCTGCGAGGCGGCCGAGCCCTTGGGCGTGATGCGGAAATCGACAAAGCGGCCGGTGATCCGGTCGCGCACCGCCATGATGCAGCCCCACAACACCCAGGGCCACTGGATGCAGATGAAAAGCGCCTTTTCCCAGGCGATCACCTTGGCGTCGTGCGGGCGGAAAAATCCGTCCCGGCGCAGTTGATAGGCAAAGATCGTCAGCACCAGCACCGTGGGGAAGGCATGGCCGATGAAGGCGGGATAGCTGACATCGGCAAAGCGCACGTCGAAGCTGAGCGCGATGATCGGCATCAGATACATCAGCGCCATGTTCACGGCGAACAACGGATACCACAACTGGCAGAAGACGAACAGAAACTTCAGCCGCGGCGACAACCCGCGCAGATAGCGCCCGGTATGGCTGAGCAGCAGCGTCAAGAGGCTGCGCGACCACTGGAATTCCTGCGTCACCATGTCCGGCAGGTTGGCGGGCCCGTCACCATAGGCGATGGCGTCCAGCGCATGCACACCGCGCCAGCCGCCGGCATTCATCACCATCGAGGTCGAATGATCCTCGGCAAGCTCTGGTCCCAGCCCGCCGACCTCCTTCAGGGCTGCCGTGCGCACCGCGTAATGCGAGCCGATGCACATCGGCGCCAGCGCACCGGTATAGCCGGACTGGAACACGCCGTGAAACGCGGCCTCGGTATACATCCGGGTGCGCGCAGCCCAGCTTTGCGCCGCATTGGCCGCACAGATCGAGGGGGCCGAGACATAGCCCACCGCCGGATCGGCGAAGGGGCGCACCATCTCGCGCAGATAGCCGGGCCGGGGGACGTGATCGGCGTCCAGCTGCGAGACGATGTCGTAATCGCGATAGCCCCAATGGTCGTAGAAATAGGCGAGGTTGCCTTCCTTGCAGCGGGTGCGCCGCGGCCAGACCGGCTGGTGATAGGCCGCCACGCCCTTGCGCGACGAGATCTTCACCCCGTTTGCCTGGCACCAGGCGATCGTTTCGGGCGTGGGATCCTCATCGGCAAGCCAGGTGTCATGCGGATAATCCTGCGCCAGCATCGCGCGCAGCGTGCGCTCCAGCACCTCAAACGGTTCGGACGGGGTTTTGGTGACGATCATCGCCACCCGCCACTGCCCCGGCTCTGGCAGGGCCGCGCCCGAGCGGCGGGCGCGCAGGAACACCAGCACAAAGTAAAGCTGCATGAAATACACCCAGAGCATGCTGAGTGTCACCAGCGCGTAAAGCCACGGGTTCAGCACGTTGCCAGGGCGCAACCACCACTCCCAAAAAAACGCCGAGGCAGCGATCCACAGCGTCGCGAGCGTGATGTATTTCCACTTGCGCGCGCCTGTCAGGATCGGCACCAGCGAGGTCGGGCGGACCGGCCTTTCCGTCTGCGGCTGAAGGGTGCCAGGCTCGGCCCCGGCCAGGCCCGGCGCGTCGATCGTGCCGGTCTCAGGCCTCGGCACCATGCGTCTCCTCGGCACAGAACCACGGCGCAGCGTGACGCAGGATCGTGTCAATATCCGACAGTTCCGGCGAAAAGCCCAACCTTTCGGCCGCGCGTTGGATATCGGCGGTCAGCACCGGCGGATCGCCGGGGCGGCGTGGCATCTCGCGCAGCGGAACCGCCCGTCCGGTGATGCGCGCCACTGCGGCCACGATCTCCCGCACCGAGGTGCCCTGCCCGCTGCCAAGGTTCAGCGCCATGCTGTCCCCGCCCGCCATCAGATGCCGCAGCGCCAGAACATGGGCGCGGGCCAGATCGCTGACATGGATATAGTCGCGGATACAGGTTCCATCCGGCGTGTCGTAATCGGTGCCGAGAATGTCCAGCGCCGGCCGCTTGCCGGCCGCGGCCAGCAGCGCCAGCGGCAGCAGATGCGTCTCGGGGTCATGGCGCTCGCCCAGTTCGCCCTCGGGGTCGGCGCCGGCCGCATTGAAATAGCGCAGGCTGACATGGCGCAGCGCGCCGGTCGCGGCATGGTCGCGCAGCATCCATTCACAGACCAGCTTGGTGCGGCCATAAGGGTTGATCGGCTGCTGCGGCGTATCCTCGGTGATCGGCAACACTGCCGGCACGCCATAGGTGGCACAGCTGGAGGAAAACACGATCCGCCCTACGCCGGCCGCCGCGCATCCCGCCAGAAGCCCGATCATCCCGCCCAGATTGTTGTCGTAATACCGGCCCGGCTGAACCACGGATTCACCCACATAGGCCGAGGCCGCGAAATGCATCACCGCCTCGATCCGGTGATCGCGCAGCGCCGCCGTCACCGCCGATGCGTCCCGCACATCGCCCCGCACCAGCGGCCCGAAGCGCACCGCATCGGCATGACCGGTGGACAGATTGTCGAACACCACCGGCTGCGCCCCGGCCGCAGCCAGCGCCTTGCAGGCATGCGAGCCGATAAAGCCCGCCCCCCCGGTCACCAGAACCCGCACCCCGGACAGCATCAGGACACCAACACCGCACCCTCGGCGTTGCGGCCCAATTCAGACGCGAAATAGGCGATCGTCGGGTCCAGCCCCTGATCCAGCGACACCCGCGGCACCCAGCCCAGCCATTCCTTGGCCCGCGTGATACTGGGGCGGCGCTGGCGGGGGTCGTCCTCGGGCAGGTCACGGAACACCAGCCTCGACTTC
Organism: uncultured Gemmobacter sp.; assembly: GCA_964439015.1. Lineage (GTDB taxonomy): Bacteria > Pseudomonadota > Alphaproteobacteria > Rhodobacterales > Rhodobacteraceae > Gemmobacter. Next base: position 48,862 of record CAYTMV010000006.1, on the reverse strand, counting down.
GAACGGGTCTTGCGCATCACAACCTGCGCCAGTTCCAGCATCGTGAATTCGCCGGGATTTCCCGGATTGACCGGCGCCGAACGCTCCGGCGACGAGGCCATCAGCCGCAACAGCCCTTCGACCAGATCGTTCACATAGCAGAACGAGCGCGTCTGCGTGCCATCGCCATAGATGGTGATGTCTTCATTCTGCAGCGCCTGCATGATGAAGTTCGACACCACCCGGCCATCCTCGGGGCTCATCCGCGGGCCGTAAGTGTTGAAGATCCGGGCGATCTTGGTCTGAGCCCCGCGCTGGCGGGTATAATCATAGATCAGCGTCTCGGCCCCGCGCTTGCCTTCATCATAGCAGGCACGCGGACCATAGCTGTTGACCAGCCCGCGATAGGATTCCGGCTGCGGCGAAACCTCCGGGTCGCCATAAACCTCTGAGGTCGAGGCCTGCAAGAACCGCGCCTGCTTGTCCAGCGACAGTTCCAGCAGGTTCATCACCCCCAGAACCGAGGTCTTGAAGGTCTTGATGGGGTCCAGCTGATATTTCGGCGGCGAGGCCGGGCAGGCCATGTTGAAGATCTCGTCCACCGGGCCGGCAACATAAAGTTCGTCGACAATATCATGATGAATGAAGGAAAAGCTCGGATGACCAATGAGATGGGCGATATTCTCCAGCCGGCCCGTCTGCAGATTGTCGACGCAGATCACGATATGTCCCATACCGATCAGCCGGTCGCAGATATGCGACCCCAGAAAGCCCGCGCCGCCCGCAACCAGGACGCGCTTTTGCGCCTGTTGCCCCAACAACCCGTGCCGGGCCTCGCCCAGATCGACCAGATTACCCCGAATGCGCCGCCCCCCCGAAAATATCAAGTCAGCCTGAATAGCGGGGCACCAGAAACTGACCCCGCCCGCGCGGCTGACCTGCGATGTGAAAAAATCGATGAATACGCACCCCTTTGAGGCGATATTCCACCCCATAGTTTCAGGCTTATCTCCGAAGAGATTTTTGTCAACTTTTGACTGCAAAGTGGTGATGCTTTGGCCACAATTGCCATGAACTCGCCATGATTTGCTTAAAACGCATGGCCATTGCGCTCGCAGCCTACATCTGATGGCCGATTTGAAAATCCTCACGACACGCCATGATTGCACGGCGGGAATCGACGTTGAAGGCGCGGGGGAAACACCGGTTGAATGGCCGTAAGCAAGCGGGGTTGACCCGACAGAAAAAGTCAGGTTTACCGATCCAAAGAAACCTACCGGAGTACTCAGGAATGAACCGCGCCCTGCTCACCCTCGCTCTCTGCACCACCGCGCTGCCGGCGCTGGCAGAGGAGGTGAACATCTACTCGCATCGCCAGCCCGAGCTGATCCAACCGTTGATCGATGCTTTCACCGCCGAAACCGGCATCACCGTCAACGTGGCCTTCATCGACAAGGGCATGGTCGAGCGTCTGCAGGCCGAAGGTGACCGCTCGCCCGCCGATCTGGTGCTGACGGTCGATATCGCCCGCCTGACACAGGTGATCGAGGCCGGCGTGACCCAGCCGGTGCAGTCCGAGGTGCTGGAGGCCAATATCCCGGCCGCGTTTCGCGATGCGGCGGACCACTGGTTCGGCCTGACCACCCGCGCCCGCATCGTCTATGCCAGCAAGGAGCGCGTGGCGGATGGCGAAGTCACCACCTATGAGGATCTGGCCGATCCGAAATGGAAGGGCCGGATCTGCACCCGTTCGGGCACCAATGACTACAACATCGCGCTGATGTCAGCGGTGATCGCGCATAAGGGAGCCGAGGCCGCCAAGGCATGGGCCGAGGGGCTGAAGGCCAACCTCGCCCGCAAGCCCGAAGGTGGCGACCGCGATCAGGTCAAGGCGATCTGGGCCGGCGAATGCGACATCAGCCTGGGCAATACCTACTACATGGGCCAGATGGTGAACGATCCCGAGCAGAAGGCCTGGGCTGACAGCGTGCGGATCGTCTTCCCGACCTTCGAGGGCGGCGGCACCCATATGAACGTCTCGGGCGTGGCGCTGACCAAGGCCGCGCCCAACAAGGAAGCGGCGCTGAAGCTGATGGAGTGGCTGACCTCGGATGAGGCGCAAAAGATCTATGCCGAAACCAACCACGAGTTTCCTGTGAAGCCCGGCGTTGCCACCTCGGACCTGGTAGCCGGCTGGGGCAGCTTTACCCCCGATGCGCTGCCGCTGACGGAGGTGGCCGCCAACCGCGCCACGGCGCTGCGGATCATGGAAGAGATCAACTTCGACGGCTGATCCGGCCCGAACTCACCCCCAGGGGCGTCGCAGCAGCGGCGCCCTTTTCCGTTTCAACCCCACATTTTACCGATTGGAAAAAACAGGCCAGCGTTTAAAACTGCCGCCGTAACAGGAGGCCACCATGTCCCATCCGCCGCGCAAGATCATCATCGACACCGACCCCGGCCAGGATGACGCCGTGGCGATCCTTCTGGCTCTGGCCAGCCCCGAACTGGAGGTTCTGGGGATCACCGCGGTCGCCGGCAACGTGCCGCTGCCGCTCACGCAAAAGAACGCCCGGATCGTCTGCGAACTGGCAGGCAAGCCCGACACTCGCGTTTATGCCGGCTGCACCGCGCCCCTGCAGCGCAAGCTGGTCACGGCCGAGCATGTGCATGGCAAGACGGGGCTCGATGGCCCGCAGATGGCCGACCCGGTGATGCCGCTGCAAGACCAGCATGCGGTGGATTTCATCATCGAAACCCTGCGCAATGAGACGGCCCACAGCGTCACCCTCTGCCCGCTGGGGCCGCTGACCAATATCGCCACCGCCTTCACCCGCGCCCCTGACATCGTGGACCGGGTGCAGCAGATCGTGCTGATGGGTGGCGCCTATTTTGAGGTGGGCAATGTCACGCCCGCGGCCGAATTCAACATCTATGTCGACCCCGAGGCGGCCGAGATCGTGTTCAAGTCCGGCGTGCCGCTGGTGGTGATGCCGCTCGATGTCACGCACAAGGCCCTGACCACCCGCGCCCGCATCGAGGCCTTCCGCACCATCGGCAACGAGGCGGGCCGGATGGTCGCCGAATGGACCGACTTCTTCGAGCGGTTCGACATGCAGAAATACGGCTCCGAGGGCGCACCGCTGCATGACCCCTGCGTAATCGCCTACTTGCTGCGCCCGGACCTGTTCCGGGGCCGCCACATCAACGTCGAGATCGAAACCCGGTCCGACCTGACGCTGGGCATGACGGTCGCCGACTGGTGGGGCGTCACCGACCGCCCGGCCAATGCACTGTTCATCGGCGATCTGGACGCGGATGGCTTCTATGCCCTCCTGACCGAGAGGATCGCCCGGCTGTAACGCCGGACAGGGGGCGCTGCCCCCTGACCCCCGGGATACTTGTGCCTGAATGATGCCAGGCGCGCATTTTCCATCATTCAGGCACAAATATCCCGGGGGGAGTCCCGCAGGGACGGGGGGCAGCGCCCCCCTTTTTTGCTTGCCCGAAGACCGCGAGACACCCTTAGTCCAGCGGCAGGAAGACGGTGAAGCGGCTTCCCTCCCCCTTGTGACTGATGATCTTCAGCCGGCCACGATGGCGATGGATGATATGTTTGACGATGGCCAACCCCAGCCCGGTGCCGCCCTTTTCACGCGAGCGGTGGCTGTCCACGCGGTAAAAGCGTTCGGTCAGGCGCGGCAGATGCACCTCGTCGATGCCCTCGCCCCAGTCCTGCACGGAAATCGCGGCGACCTTGCAGGGAAAGCCCGGCACGCCCTCGCGCCGCTCCAGCGATACAACCACCCGCTTGCCGGTACCGCCGTATTTCAGCGCGTTCTCGATCAGGTTGGTGAAGACCTGGGTGATCTGGTCCGGGTCGGCGGCCGCAAAGACGGGCTCTGATGCGCCCTCCACGGTCAGGGCGATGGATTGCGATTCTGCCAAAGGCCGCAGGGTCTGGACCGCGCTGGAGACCAGCGCCGCCAGATCGACGCGGCCGGTGGGGCGGACGCGCTCTTCGGATTCGACACGGCTGAGCGAAAGCAGGTCGCGCACGATCCGCGTCATGCGGCCCGCCTCGCGCGACATGATGACCAGGAACCGCTCACGCGCGACCGGGTCATCCCGCGCCGGGCCTTGCAGGGTCTCGATGAAACCCAGCAGTGCGGTCAAGGGCGAGCGCAACTCGTGGCTGACATTGGCCACGAAATCGCGGCGGAGCTGACTGATCTGCTCGATCTCGGTCATGTCCTGAAACGCCAGCAACACCCCCCAGGAACAGGGGGTGACGGTGACGCGGTGCGTGACCTCATGGCTGGGGCCTGTCTGGGTAAAGCGGGCGGTGCCGATGGCGGCCTGTTCCAACCCGGCCTCCACCGCTTGCAGCAGCGCGGGCTGGCGGAAGGCCATCGCGCAATGCCGGCCGGTCACCCTGTCGCCAAGAAGGGCCAGAGCCTGGTCATTGGCAGCAGCGATGCGGTGATCACGGCCCACCAGCACCATGGGAATGGGCACCGCGGGCAGCAGTTCGGCAATCGCACGTTCGCTCATCGGGCAGTCTCCGGTCCTTGCCGGACCTCATTGCCGCCCGGGCGTAACGGGATCGTGACAGCGGTCACAGCGCCTTCAGGCCGGCGCGAAAGCGGCGGGCATTGTCGCGATAGCTTTCGGCCGACTGGATCAGACGCGCCTGGGCGGCCGCGTCCAGCGTCCTGACCACCTTGCCCGGCGCGCCCATCACCAGCGAGCCATCCGGGATCTCCTTGCCTTCGGTGACCAACGCCCCTGCACCGATCAGACAACCGCGACCGATCTTCGCACCGTTCAGGATCGTGGCGCCCATGCCGATCAGGCTGCCCTCACCGATGGTGCAGCCATGCAGCATCGCCTTGTGGCCGATGGTGCAATTGGCGCCGATCACCAGCGGATAGCCCATATCGGTGTGCAGCACGCAGTTTTCCTGGATGTTGCTGTTTTCGCCCAGCCGGATTTCCTCATTGTCGCCGCGCAGGGTGGCGCCGAACCAGACCGAAGAGCCTGCCTCCAGCACGATCTTGCCGATCACATTGGCGTCGGGCGCCACCCAGGCGGTGGGGTCGATCTGCGGGGCGATATCGTCGAGGGCGTAGATCATCTGGCGTCGAACTCCCGGTTCAGGCTGCGGACAAATTCGGACAGGGCCGGCTGGCGGTCGCGGCGCATCCGCTCGGCCTTGAGGATGGTCACCAACTGGTCGAAGGCCGCGTCAATGTCGGTGTTGACGATCACATAGTCATATTCGGCCCAGTGGCTGATCTCGTCACGGCTTTTGGCCATGCGCCCGGCGATCACATGGTCGCTGTCCTGCCCGCGCGCGCGCAGCCGCCGGTCCAGCTCGGCGATCGAGGGCGGCAGCACGAAGATCGACACCACGTCGCGCCCCAGCGCCGAGGAGCGGATCTGTTGCCCGCCCTGCCAGTCGATGTCGAACAGCGTGTCGCGCCCCTCGGCCATCGCGGCCTCGACCGGTCCGCGGGGCGAGCCGTAGAAATTGCCGAAAACCTCGGCATGTTCCAGCATGTCGCCCGCGGCCACCATCGCCTCGAAGTCGTCGCGCGTCTGGAAATAGTAATGTTTGCCGTCCACCTCGCCCTCGCGCGGCTTGCGGGTGGTGGCCGAGACTGAAAACCGCAGCGTCGGGTCCCAGTCCATCAACCGGCGCGCCAGCGTCGATTTTCCGGCGCCCGACGGCGAGGAGAGGATCAGCAAAAGGCCCTTGCGCGGCTGGGTCATGGCATCATTCCACGTTCTGGATCTGCTCGCGCATCTGGTCGATCACGGTCTTGAGGTCAAGCCCGATCCGCGTAAGCGTGGCATCCCCGGCCTTTGAGCAAAGCGTATTGGCCTCGCGCAGGAACTCCTGGGTCAGGAAATCCAGCTTGCGTCCCACCGCGCCGCCCTCGGCCAGCAGCGCGCGGGTCGCGGTCAGATGGGCGCTCAGGCGGTCAAGTTCTTCGGTCACGTCGGATTTGACCGCCAGCAGCGCCAACTCTTGCGCGAGACGGACGGGATCGACGCTGTCGGTCTGGGCCATGATCCGCGCCAGCCCCTGTTCCAACGCGCGGGCCTGCGTGCTGGCACGTTCTGGCAGGCGGGCTTGCGCCTCGGCCACCAGCGCCGCAATCCGATCCAGCTGGCCGGTGATCAGCGCCGCAAGCTGCGCGCCCTCGGCCGCGCGCATGGTGTTGAAGGCGGCGATCAGCCCCGGCAGATCGGCCAGCAGCGCCGCGCGCAGCGGGGCGGTGTCGGCTTCGTCGTTTCCCTGCTCCAGCACGCCGCGCAGCGACACCACATCCGCGGCCGAGGCCTGCCGCAACGTCACCCCGGTTTCCATCGCTGCCTGTTCCACCGTGGCCAGCGCCCCCAGCACCGCACGCAGCACGGCGTGGTTGACGCGCAGCCCCTCGCCCGTGCCGGTATCGCGGGTGAGTTTCAGGTTCAGCGTGACATTGCCGCGGCTGACGGCGCGGGACAGGTCGGCGCGCACCTGCGCCTCAAGCCCTTCGATACCGTCTGGCAGGCGCAACCGCAGGTCCAGGCCCTTGCCGTTCACGCCGCGCATCTCCCATTGCCAGCTGGCGCCCGCGCCGGCGCCCGTGGCGCTGGCAAAACCGGTCATCGACAGGATCATCCGTTAACCTTTCCCAATGGTCCGCAGCCTTGTCCGGCACCAACCGCAGTGGGGTGCGGGTTTACCAAGTCCACAGATTGTGACCCACATTTGGTGGCCTTCGTGTATCTTAACGGGAGAGTAACGTATCTTGTGCCGGGATTCACCCTGCCCAGACCCCGTTGGCCGTGTGTGCGGTTTGTCCCGCAGATTGGCCGATCGGCGCGCAACAGGCAACGGATTCATGGCGATGTCGGAGGGTGAACGATGGGTTTCGGTTTGGGCGGGTTCGGTGGCGGCGGCACGGGTAGCGGCAGGGGCTGCGGACCGGGCGAAAGCGCCGCCCAGCGCCAGACGATCGAGATGATCCGCGCCTATTGGGAAGGGCTGCGCCCCGAGGAGGGCCTGCCCAGCCGTGCGCAGATCGACCCGCGCGGCATGGCCGGCGCGCTGTCGGGCGCCTTCATGATCGAGCGGATCGCGCCGGGCGTGGGCCGCCTGCGCATCGCCGGCATGCAACTGGTCGACCTGATGGGGATGGAGGTGCGCGGCATGCCGCTGTCGGCGCTGTTCGATCCCGCAGGCCGCAGCCGGCTGGCGGCGGGGCTGGAGTTGATGTTCCAGCGCCCCTCGATCCTGCAGATGACCGCAGATTCCGTCAGTGGCATCGGCCGGCCCGAACTTTCGGCGCGGATCATCCTGCTGCCGCTGGCCAGTGATGGCGCCCGGGCCGAGGTGGCACTGGGCTGCATGGCCTTTGCGGGAAGTTTCGGCCGCCGCCCGCGCCGGTTGTCGCTTGTGACGCTGGAAAACCTGGGCCTGGGCCCCGCGCGGCTTGACCTGCGCGCGCCGTTTGACCGGGCCGAGGGCGCTTTGCGCCGCCCTGCCCTGCTGTCGATGGACTCAATCCCGCCGCAGGTGGCCCGTCCGCGCGCGGACCACAGCGAGACCGCCTTTGAAACCGTGCCCACCCGCCACCAGCGCCCCTATCTGCGACTGGTGAAAACCCCTGACGCCTGAGCCCGCAGCGCGGCACGGCAGCGGTCGCAAAAGACAAAGGGCGCGGAACCCCGCGCCCTTGTCTTTTATGCCAGCGCAGTTTGCCAGCGCAGGAGGCGGCGATCACATCGCCACACGCCGGCCTTCCCCGCGCATCGCGGTCAGCTCTTCCGCCACAAGGAAGGCCAGTTCCAGCGATTGCGAGGCGTTCAGCCGCGGGTCGCAGGCGGTGTGATAGCGGTCGCCCAGCTTTTCGTCGGTAACGGCACGCAGGCCGCCGGTGCATTCGGTCACATCCTGACCGGTCATCTCGAAATGCACACCGCCCGGCACGGTGCCCTCGGCCTTGTGGATCGCAAAGAACTCGCGCACTTCGCGCAGCACCGATTCGAAGGGTCGGGTCTTGTAGCCCGAGGCCGACTTGATGGTGTTGCCATGCATCGGGTCGCAGGACCAGACGACCTTGGCGCCCTCTTCCTGCACGGTGCGGATCAGGCGCGGCAGATGTTCGGCCACCTTGCCGGCGCCAAAGCGGGCGATCAGCGTCAGCCGGCCGGCTTCGTTTTCCGGGTTCAGCTTGGCCATCAGCACCTTCAGGTCCTCGGCGGTGGTGGTGGGGCCGCATTTCAGCCCGATCGGATTCAGCACGCCACGGCAGAACTCGACATGCGCGCCATCAGGCTGGCGGGTGCGGTCGCCGATCCAGATCATGTGACCAGAGCCCGCAATGTGCTGGCCGGTCAGGCTGTCCACGCGGCACAGCGCCTCTTCATATTCCAAGAGCAGCGCCTCGTGGCTGGTGTAAAAGTCCACCCGGCTGAGTTCGTTCGCCGTCTCGGCATTGACGCCGGCGGCGTTCATGAAGTCCAGCGCGTCCGAGATGCGGTTGGCCATCTCGCGATAGCGGTCAGCCTTGTCATGCTCGGCAAAGCCCAGCGTCCAGCTGTGGACGCGGTGAATATCGGCGAAACCGCCGGTCGAGAAGGCGCGCAGCAGGTTCAGGCTGGCGGCGGCTTGCGTATAGGCCTGCAGCATCCGCTGCGGGTCGGGCATCCGCGCGGCCATGTCGGCCTCGAAGCCGTTGATGATGTCGCCGCGGTAGGAGGGGTATTCCACCCCTTCGATCACTTCGGTCGGCGCCGAGCGCGGCTTGGCAAACTGCCCGGCCATGCGGCCCACCTTGACCACCGGCACCTTGGCGGCAAAGGTCAGCACCACGGCCATCTGCAGCATCACGCGGAAGGTGTCGCGGATATTGTCTGCCGAAAACTCCGAGAAACTTTCGGCGCAATCGCCGCCTTGCAGCAGAAAAGCCCGGCCTTCGGAGGCCGCCGCCAGTTCCTTTTTCAGACGCCGCGCCTCGCCGGCAAAGACGAGGGGGGGATATTTGGAAAGCTGCGCCTCGACCGCGGAAAGTGCGGCCTGATCGGGATAATCCGGCATCTGCACCCGCGGTTTGGCGCGCCAGCCCGATTTCGTCCAACCCTTGGTCATGGCCCCCTCCTGCGTCCACTCGTTTGCTGCGGTATAGGCGCTTCCGCCGGCCTTTGCAAAGGGCGAAAGAATCGCTGCGGCCAGCAAGGGACACGCGGTTTTTGCAGTGCAGACCCATGACCGCAGGGCAGGATTATTCCACATCCAGCGCAAGGTTTGCCGGCACCAAAAACCCACCCGCGTCAGCGGCGCGCGCTCTGACGGATCGTCTCGCCAAAGCGCAGGCGGTAGGCCCGCGCCAGCGTGGCAGGCGAGGCAAAGCCACTGCGCGAGGCGATTTCGGCCAGGCTGAGTCGGGTTTCCGTGGCCAGCACCCGCGCATGCGACAGGCGGATCTGCCGGTAATAGCCGCCGGCCGAAAGGCCCAGATGGCGGTGAAACAGCCGGTCCATCGACCGCAGCGACAGCGCCGCGCGTTCGGCGATCTGGGCCAGCACCACCGGCTGTTCGGCGGTCTCGCGCATGGCGCGGATCGCGCGCAGCAAGGCGTCCGGCAGGGCATGGTCGGTCAGACGGTCCGGCAGGTCGGGCCGCCCCTGATCGGGCACCTCCCACCGCTCGCGGCCAAACATGTTGGCCACGTCAAAGCGCAGCGCATCGCCCCCCCGCGCGCCGATCAGATCCAGCGACCAGCTCAGCACCCCGGTCGCCCCGGCACAGGTGATGAAGGCGCCATCGCGCACGAAAGGCGCCGGGACCACCGAAACCTCGGGAAAAGCCTCGGCCAGACTTTCGCGCTCCATCCAGTGGATGGTCGCTTGCCGGCCGGTCAGCAAACCGATCCGCGCCAGCAGCCATGACCCGGTATCGAGCCCTGCCACAATCGGCAGCCCCCGCACCTTGCGCAGCAGCAGCTGCGCGGCCTCGCGGTCCATCAGGTTGCGCATCCCATAGCCAGAGACCAGCACCAACCCGTCGGTGACCCCCACCCGGTCCAGCGACAGATCCACCGCGATCGAGATTCGCGACGAACTGGTGACCGGCCCCCCATCCAGCGACACCAGCTGCCACGAGAACAACCGCTTGCCCGACAGGTCGCGCGCGGCGCGCAGCGGCTCGATCGCGCTGGCCAGCACCATGTTCGAGAAGCCGTCGAACAGCAGGAAGGTCAGGTGAAGGGGCGAATTTGGCGACATAGGCAAATACTACGGCAGACTATGCAAAAACTTCCAGAAATTTTACTGTCACGCTGACCGAAAGCGGTCCAGTCAGATCGCCGCCAGAAAAACACCGGCTGAAATCAGCCATTCCCGGCAGGAGGGGGTATCACAGATGATGAAGAACCAGATGGGCATGACGCGCCGTGGCCTTCTTGGCGGGGCGGCGGGGATCACGGCGGCAGGGCTGATCCTGCCACGCATGGCCTTGGCGCAAGACGGGCCCAAGCGCGGCGGCACCCTGAAGATCGGCCATTCCGGCGGCGCCACCTCGGACACCATCGACCCGGCAACCTATGCCGCCGGCCCGGTGGTGACGGCGATGCTGGCGGTCTGCAACAATCTGGTCGAGATCGACGCCGAAGGCGCGGCCGTGCCTGAACTGGCGGAAGCCTTCGAGGCCGATGCCGAGGCGCGGATCTGGACCTTCCGTCTGCGCGGCGACGCCACCTTTGCGGACGGGCGGCGGGTGACTGCGGCGGATGTGATCGCCTCGTTCAACCATCACCGCGGCGAGGATACCAAGTCGGGGGCCAAGGGCTCGCTGGCGCAGGTCAAGGATATCCGCGCCGATGGCGATGATGTGGTGGTGTTCGAGCTGACCTCGGGCAATGCCGACTTTGCCTATCTGACCTCGGACTATCACTTCGTCATCATGCCCGCCAAGGCCGACGGCACGCTGGACTGGCAATCCGGGATGGGCACCGGCGGCTATGTGCTGGAAAACTTCGAGCCGGGGGTGCGGATCGTGCTGAAGCGGCGCGACGACTACTGGAAAAAGGACCGTGCCTGGTTCGATACCGCCGAACTGCTGACCATCAACGATCCCACCGCCCGCCAGAACGCGCTGATGACCGGCGAGGTGGATGTCATCAATTCGCCCGACCTCGCGACCCTGCACCTGCTGGAGCGTCGCCCCGGCCTGAAGCTGGTCGAGGTGACCGGCACCGCGCATTACACCATGCCGATGTTCTGTGACACTGCGCCCTTCACCGATGTGAACGTGCGTCTGGCGCTGAAACACGCGATCAACCGGCAAGAGGTGCTGGACAAGGTGCTGCGCGGCCACGGGCAGATCGCCAATGACAGCCCGATCGCGCCGGCCAACCGCTTTTACGCCGCCGATCTGCCGCAGAACAGCTACGACCCCGACAAGGCCCGCCATTACCTGAAACAGGCCGGGATGGAGGGGCTGAAGCTGGAGATTTCCGCGGCCGATGCGGCCTCGGTGGGCGCGCTGGACATGGTGCAGTTGTTCCAGCAATCTGCCGCCGCCGCCGGGATCGAACTCAGCGTGAAGCGCGAGCCCGATGACGGCTATTGGTCGAATGTCTGGCTGAAAAAGCCATTCTGCGTCAGCTACTGGAACGGCCGCCCGACCGAGGATGACATGTTCAGCCTGGTCTATGCCAAGGGCGCCGAGTGGAACGAGGCCCATTGGGACAACGCCCGCTTCAACGAGCTGCTGCTCTCGGCCCGCGCCGAGCTGGACACCGCGCTGCGCGCCGAGATGTATCACGAGATGCAGGGGATCGTGTCGCAGGATGGCGGCACCATCATCCCGATCTTCGTCAACTATATTGACGTGGTGAAAGATACCGTAGCCCATGGCAAGGTCGCCTCAAACCGGTTCCTCGACGGCTGGAAGGCGGTCGAACGCTGGTGGCAGGCGTGAGGGCGGCAACCGCCTGCCGACCCTGACAGGCAGGCAAAGCGGGGCGGGCGGTCGAGGCCCGCCCCCTCTTTTACCCGGAGGCAGAAAGATGCGCGGATCAACGCCCGCAAACCCGATCCAGAAGATGATCCTGGGGCGGCTGGGCATCGGGATCTTCACGCTGTTCGTGATCTCGATCATCATCTTTCTGGCGATCAGCCTGCTACCCGGCGACATTGCCGAGCAGGTGCTGGGCCAGTCGGCCACGCCCGAGACCGTCGCGGCCTTTCGCCGCGAACTGGGCCTGGATCAGCCGCTGGCCGCCCGGTATCTGGACTGGATCGCCGGGGTGGTCCGCGGCGATTTCGGGCAGTCGCTGGCCAATGGCCGACCGGTGGCCGACCTGCTGGGCGCGCGGCTGGGCAACACGCTGTTCCTTGCCGCCTATGCGGCGGTGATCTCGGTGCCGCTGGCGGTGTTGCTGGGGTTGCTGGCGGCACTGTGGCGCGGCGGCTGGTTTGACCGGATCGCCAATGTCACCACCCTGACCGCGATCTCGTTTCCCGAGTTTTTCGTGGCCTATATCCTGATGTTCTGGCTGTCGGTGCGGATGGGCTGGCTGCCCTCGATCGCCGATCCCGGCGCGGCGCCTGACCTGGGCGAGCGGTTGATCCGCACCTTCCTGCCGGCCGTGACGCTGGTTCTGGTGGTGACCGCCCATATGATGCGGATGACGCGGGCCGCGGTGGTCAACGTGCTGGGCGCGCCCTACATCACCATGGCGCGGCTGAAAGGCGCATCGCGATGGCGGATCATCACCCGGCACGCCTTGCCCAACGCGCTGGCCCCGATCATCAACGTGATCGCCCTGAACATTGCCTGGCTGATCACCGGGGTGGTGATCGTCGAGGTGGTGTTCGTCTATCCCGGGCTGGGGCAGTTGATGGTGGACAGCGTCAGCAACCGCGACATGCCGGTGGTGCAGGCCTGCGCGCTGATCTTTGCCGCCGTCTATATCCTTCTCAACCTGCTGGCCGATGTTCTGGCGATTGCCACGAACCCGCGCCTGCTGCATCCGCGGTAACGCCATGGCCCGCCTTTTGCCTGTCCTGAAATCCATGCCGCTGACCGCCATGCTGGGTCTGGCCGTGATCCTGATCTATGCGGCCACCGCGCTGTTTGCCCCCCTTCTCGCCCCCTATGGGCAGGCCGAGATCGTCGGCGCCCAGTTCGAGCCGTGGGGGGCGGCCTATCCGCTGGGCACCGATACGCTGGGGCGCGACATGCTGTCCCGCCTGATCTGGGGCGCGCGCAACACCGTGGGCGTGGCGCTGGTCACAACCGTGCTGGCCTTTGCGATCGGCGCTGTCACCGGGTTGCTGGCGGCGGCGCTGGGGGGCTGGGTCGATCTGGCGCTGTCGCGGCTGGTCGATGTGCTGATGGCGGTGCCGTCGCTGATCCTGACCCTGCTGGCGCTGTCGGCGCTGGGGCCGGGGGTGGCCAATCTGGTGATGGTGGTGGCGGTCCTCGATTCCACCCGTGTCTTCCGTCTGGCCCGCGCCACCGCGATGAACGTGATGGTGCTGGACTATGTCGAGGCCGCGCAGTTGCGGGGCGAAGGCACATGGTGGGTGATCCTGCGCGAGGTGCTGCCCAATATCTCGGCGCCGCTGATCGCCGAGTTCGGGCTGCGCTTCTGCTTTGTTTTCCTGACCATTTCGGCACTGTCCTTTCTGGGCCTCGGCCTGCCGCCGCCGATGGCGGATTGGGGGGCGATGGTGCGCGACAATGCCGCGCTGATCACCTTTGGCGACCTGACCCCGCTGTTGCCGGCCGCCAGCATCGCGGTGCTGACGGTGGGGGTGAACTTTGTCGTCGACTGGATGCTGCACCGCGCCTCTGGCCTGAAGGATTGATGCCATGCTGCTTTCCATCGAGAACCTGAAGATCGAGGCCAAGGGCGAAGCCGGCTGGAACCCGATCCTGCACGGCGTCGACCTGCAGGTGGACCGCGGCGAGGTGGTCGGCCTGATCGGCGAGTCGGGCGCCGGCAAATCCACGCTGGGTCTGGCGGCGCTGGGTTTCGCCGCCCCCGGCCTGCGCATTGCCGGGGGGCGGGTGCTGCTGGACGGCACCGACCTTGTGCCGCTGTCCGAAGGCGCGCGGCGGGCCTTTCGCGGCAGGCGGGTGGCCTATGTGGCGCAATCGGCGGCGGCCAGCTTCAACCCGGCATGGCGGCTTCTGGACCAGTTTTGCGAAGGGCCGCAGATCCACCGCACCGCCGGCCGCGCCGAGACCGAGGCCCTGGCCCGCAGCCTTTACGCCCAGATGCACCTGCCCGACCCCGATCATTTCGGCCTGCGCTTTCCGCATCAGGTCTCGGGCGGGCAATTGCAGCGCGCGATGGTGGCGATGGCGATGGCCTGCCGCCCGGACCTGATCGTCTTTGACGAGCCGACAACGGCGCTGGACGTGACGACACAGATCGGCGTCCTGGCCGCGATCCGGCAGGCGGTCGAAACCACCGGCTCTGCCGCGATCTATATCACCCATGATCTTGCCGTGGTGGCCCAGATGGCCGACCGCATCAAGGTGATGCGCCACGGCCGCGAGATCGAGGAGGCCCCCACCCGGCAGATGATCGAGGCGCCCCGTGAGGACTATACCCGCTCGCTCTGGGCGGTGCAGAAGTTTCGCAGGCCTGCGCGCAGCCTGCCCCAGACCGATGCGCCGGCCATCAGCATCCGCGGCGTGACCGCGGGCTATGGCGGCCTCGATATCCTCAGGGATGTCAGCTTTGAAATTCCGCGCGGGGCGACGGTTGCGGTGGTGGGGGAATCCGGGTCGGGCAAATCGACGACCGCGCGGGCAATCACCGGCCTGTTGCCGCCGCGTCTGGGCAGTATCGCACTGAACGGTGAGGCGCTGCCTACGCGCCTGGCGCAGCGCACACGCGAGCAGAAGCGGGCGATCCAGATGATCTATCAGATGGCCGACACCGCCCTGAACCCGCGCCAGACCATCCGCCAGATCCTGTCGCGGCCGCTGCAGTTCTACCTCGGCCTCGGCGGGCAGGCCCGCGAGACCCGCCTGCGCGCGTTGATGGAGCAGATCGAACTGCCGGCAGATCGGTTTCTGGACCGCTATCCCGGCGAATTGTCGGGCGGCCAGAAGCAGCGCATCGGCATTGCCCGCGCCCTCGCCGCCGACCCCGAGGTCATCATCTGCGACGAGGTGACCAGCGCGCTGGACCAGTTGGTGGCCGAGGGTATCCTGCGCCTTTTAAGCGATGTGCAGGACCGCACCGGGGTGTCCTACATGTTCATCACCCATGACATCGCCACCGTGCGGGCGATTGCCGACGAGGTGGTGGTGATGAAGGGCGGCCTGGTCATGGATCGCGGGCTGCGCGACGCGGTGCTGGACCCGCCGCGCCACCCCTACACACGGCAATTGCTGGATTCGGTCCCGCAGATGGACCCGGACTGGCTGAGCAGACGCATTGCGGAAGGTGCAGCATGATCTCCGACCCCCAGATCCTGAATTTCATTGCCCGGACCGAGGCCGCCTATCCGGCCGAGGCCAATGGCGCCAGCGCCGCCGACAACCGCCGCTTCTATGACGCGATGTGCGCGGTGTTTCGCGGCCCGCGCCCGCCCGGCCTGCCGGTCGAGGACCGGCACCTGGGCGGCGTGCCCTGCCGCATCTATGGCGCGGATACGCCGGTGGTGGTGATCTATATCCACGGCGGCGGCTTTGTGGTCGGCGGGCTGGACAGCCATGACGATGTCTGCGCCGAGATCGCCGATGCCACCGGCCTGCGCGTGGTTGCCGTGGATTACCGGCTGGCGCCCGAGCATCGCTGGCCTGCGCAGATCCGCGATGTCGAGGCGGTCTGGCAGGCGCTGGACAAGCCCGCCGTGGTGGTGGGCGACAGTGCCGGCGGGATGTTGTCCGCGTCGCTGTGCCAATCGTTGAAGGGTCAGCGGCAACCGCTGGGGCAGGTGCTGATCTATCCGGGCCTCGGCGGCGACCGCAGCGCCCCCTCCTACACCGAAAACGCCGAGGCACCGATGCTGCGCACCGTCGATCTCGACAGCTACAAGGTCGCGCTGCATGGCGCGGGGCCGATCACCGATCCCCTGGCCCAACCGCTGCAGACGCCCGATCTCAGCGGTCTGGCCCCGGCCTTCATCGTCAGCGCCGATGTCGATCCGCTGCGCGATGACGGGCGGGATTATGCGGCCCGTCTGGTGCAGGCCGGGGTCGCGGCCACCTGGCGCAACGAGCCGGAACTGCCGCATGGCTATCTGCGCGCCCGCCGCGAAAGCGACCGGGCCCGGCGCAGTTTTCAGGCGATCCTTGTGGCGATTGCCCACTTTGCGGGCCGGGGTGGCGATTGCCCGCTTGGTGGGGCGGGGTAGCAATTGCCCGCTTTGCGGGCCGGGCTGAGGCGCACTGAACCGTCGAAAACGACAGCAAGAAACCCGGCGGAGGCCTCCGCCGGGTTTGCCCCTTCCGTCAGGTCTGCCCCTTCAGCCAGCCGCGCGCGCCTGCACCTGCCCCACATGCCGCCCTGCCCCATCGGGCCAGGGCAATTTGGCATGGGCCGCAGCCAGTTCCGCCATCCGCGCGGCCAACTCGGGCGCAGGCTCGCTGCTGCGCCGGGTGGTCAGGTCCATGTGGACCAGCATGGTCTCGACCGTGGCCACGACCGCCCCCTTGCTTTCGAGACGGTGGAACAGGTGCATCTTCTTGCCCGCAGCCGCCAGAAGCTGCGTCGTGACGGTCAGATGATCGCCGGCCTGCACTTCGTTCAAATAGCGGACATGGCTTTCCACCGTGAAAAAGCTGCCCCCTGCCGCGACATAGGCCGCATCGGCCCCGACCAGCTCCATGAATCGGTCGGTGGCCTGCGCACCGGCCTCGAGATAGTGGGTCTCGTTCATGTGGCCGTTGTAATCGGTCCAGCTGGCGGGCACCTGCCGCGCGACTGTGACCGGCAGTGGCCCGTCTTCGGTCGCCGCAAATCCGGCCTCATGCGCCAGCAGCACACCGCCCGCGCCGCTGCCGGATTTGCGCAGGGCCCGCATCATGCCCACCAGATTGTCGTCGCGCAGACGCTCCAGTTCACGGATCGACAGATGCCCGGATTGCGCGTCGGACTGGCCGGCGATCAGATCGACCAGGTCATCGTTGAACTCGGGCACATCGGTCAGCTTGGTCCAGGGCCAGCTGAGGCAGGGGCCGAACTGCGCCATGAAATGCTTCATGCCCGCCTCGCCACCGGCGATGCGATAGGTCTCGAACAGGCCCATCTGCGCCCAGCGCAGGCCAAAGCCCATGCGGATCGCCTCGTCGATCTCGGTCGTGGTGGCGATCCCGTCCTTGACCAGCCAGAGCGACTCGCGCCAGACCGCCTCCAGCAGACGGTCGGCGATATGGGCGTCGATCTCCTTGCGCAGGACCAGCGGAAACATCCCGATCCCGCGCAGGATGTCGGCCGCCCGCGCGCATTCCGCCGCATCGCCCACCAGCTCGACCAAGGGCAGCAGGTAGACCGGGTTGAACGGATGGGCGACCACGGCGCGGGCGCCCTGCGCCGTCAACTCGGACGGCTTGAAGCCCGAGGTGGACGACCCGATCACCGCCGTGGCGGGGGCGGCTGCGGTCAGCGTGGCCAGCACCTTGTGCTTGATGTCCAGCCGCTCGGGCACGCTTTCCTGCACCCAACTGGCGCCGGCCACGGCCTCGGCCATGTCGGCATGAAAGCTCAGCTGCCCCTCGGCCGGCATCAGGCGGTCATAAAGCGCGGGCAGGCTGCGCCGGGCATTGGCGATCACCTCGCCGATCTTGCGCCCGGCCTCGGGGTCCGGGTCAAAGACCGCCACATCCCATCCGTTCAGCAGAAAGCGCGCGGCCCAACCGCCGCCGATGACGCCACCACCAATGATTGCCGCCTTGCGCGCCATGCGCCTGTCCTTTCCGACTTTGGCCCGTGTGGGCCCCTGGAGTGTGTTTTGCCAGCGCCGGGCCGCGCCTCAGCGCGCCCGCGGCGCCCGTTTCGTCAGGCCCAGCCGCGCGCGGACCTCATCCGGCCCGATCACCCGCGCGCCCAGATTTTCGATGATCGTCACCGCGCGATCGACCAACTGGGCGTTGGTGGCCAACTGCCCCTTGCCCAACCAGAGGTTATCCTCCAGCCCGACGCGCACATTGCCGCCCGCCAGCACCGCCGCCGCGACATAGGGCATCTGTTCGCGCCCCAGCGAAAAGGCCGACCAGGTCCAGTCCGAAGGCACGTTGTTGACCATCGCCATGAAAGTGTTGAGGTCATTGGGCGCCCCCCACGGGACCCCCATGCACAGCTGCACCAGCGCCGGCCCCTTCAGCACGCCTTCCTTGACCAGCTCCTTGGCGAACCACAGATGGCCGGTGTCAAAGGCCTCGATCTCGGGGCAGACGCCCAGATCGGTCATCATCTTGCCCATCGCCCGCAGCATGCCGGGGGTGTTGGTCATCACATAATCGGCCTCGGCAAAATTCATCGTGCCGCAGTCGAGGGTGCAGATCTCGGGCAGGCATTCTGCGACATGGGCCACGCGCTCGGTCGCGCCGACCATGTCGGTGGCCGCGGCATTGACCGGAAACGGACTTTCGGTCGGCCCAAACACGATATCGCCGCCCATGCCCGCCGTCAGGTTCAGCACAACGTCGACGGCGGAATCGCGGATCCGCTCGGTCACTTCGCGGTAATATTTCAGATCGCGCGAGGGTTTGCCGGTCTCGGGGTCGCGGACATGGCAATGGACGATCGCCGCGCCGGCCTTGGCGGCGTCGATCGCGGCATTGGCGATCTGTTCGGGGCTGCGCGGCACATGCGGGCTGCGGTCCTGCGTGGCACCCGATCCGGTGACGGCACAGGTGATGAAGACCTCGCGGTTCATGGCTAGCGGCATCTGATCCTCCGTTGTCTCGTGGCACGGGGAAAGACCAGCCGGTCCTGCCCGCATTGCGCCGCCCATGGCGGGTGTTCAGGGCAGGTTACGCTTGATCTTCATGCAGTTGTTATTCCAAAGTGTCAAAAAATTTTCCGAAGATGACAAAATAATGCTCGATGTCACGATCCTGCTGTTCGACGGCTTTTCGAACATGGTGCTGTCCTGCCTGCTGGAGCCGCTGCGGGCGGTGCGTGACCAGACCCATGCCGAGATCCGCTGGTCGGTGGTGACCCCCGAGGATCGCCCGGCCACCAGTTCCAGCGGCCTCAAGATTGCCCCGGATTGTCGGCTGGACGAGGTGGCGCGCCCCGACCTGCTGATGGTGGTCGCGGGCTATGGGTTTCGCGATCACGCCACGCGGGCGACATCGGCGCTGTTGCAGCGGCTGGGCAGCCGCGCGGCCTGTATCCTGGGCGCGGATACGGCGGCCTGGCTGATGGCCGAGGCGGGGCTCATGTCGGGGCGGGCGGCGACGCTGCACTGGCAGGCGATGGCCGATTTTGCCGAACGCTTTCCCGAAACCCAGCTGTCGCATGAGCGGTATGTCAAGCAGGATCGGGTCTGGACCTGCGGCGGGGCCTCGACGGCGCTGGACCTGATGCTGGCCTTCATCGCCGAACGGTTCGGCCCGGCGCAGGCTTTTGACGTATCGACGATGTTTGTCCATGACGCCGTGCGGCAAAACAGTGGTGGGCGCGGCCCCAGCCGTCTGCTGGGCAAGGGGTCCGAGCCGCTGCGGCGCGTGCTGAACCACATGATCGAGACCATCGAGGCGCCGGTGCCGCTGGCTGCGCTGGCCGCGCGGGCGAACATGACCACGCGCACCCTGAACCGGCTGTTTCTGGCCGAGTTGGGCATGGCGCCGGGCCGGTATTACCAGTTTCTGCGCCTCAGCCGGGCGCGCGATCTGGCCGCCAATACCGATCTGGACCAGCGCGAGATCGCGCTGCGCTGCGGCTATTCGGGGGCGGCAGCGCTGGGCAAGGCCTTTACCGGCCATTTCGGCCACAGCATTGGCAAGGCGCGCGGCTGACGGTCGCGACAGCCCTGCATCGGCCCTTGCGTGCATCGGCGCGATATCGCAGGGTCCGCGATGAGATTCCTGAGGCCGGGGCGCAGCCCTGTGCGCCCCGCGCCCGCGATCCGATCTGCCCCCTTGCCCCGGCCCTGCCGCCGGCCCAGACCCGAAAGGACACCCCATGCGCACCCGTGCCGCCGTCGCCGTTGCCCCCGGCAAGCCGCTTGAGATCATGGAGGTCAACCTCGAAGGCCCGCGCTTCGGCGAGGTGCTTGTCGAGATCAAGGCCACCGGCATCTGCCACACCGATGAATTCACGCTCTCGGGCGCGGACCCCGAGGGGATCTTTCCTGCAATCCTCGGCCATGAGGGCGCGGGCGTGGTGATCGAGGTCGGCCCCGGCGTGACCACGCTGAAGCCGGGCGATCACGTCATCCCGCTTTACACGCCCGAATGCCGCGCCTGCCCCTCCTGCCTCAGCCAGAAGACCAACCTCTGCACCGCGATCCGCGCGACCCAGGGCCAGGGGCTGCTGCCCGATGGCACCACACGCTTCTCGATGCTCGACGGCACGCCGATCCACCATTACATGGGCTGCTCGACCTTCGCCCAGCACACCGTGGTGCCGGAAATCGCGCTGGCCAAGATCCGCCCCGACGCGCCCTTCGACAAGGTCTGCTACATCGGCTGCGGCGTCACCACCGGCATCGGCGCGGTGATCAACACCGCCAAGGTCGAGATCGGCGCCAAGGCGGTGGTCTTCGGCCTGGGCGGCATCGGGCTGAACGTGATCCAGGGCCTGCGGCTGGCCGGCGCCGACATGATCATCGGCGTGGACCTGAACAACGGCAAGCGCGAGATGGCCGAGCGTTTCGGCATGACCCATTTCGTGAACCCGTCCGAGATCGACGGCTCGGTCGTGCAACACATCGTCAACCTGACCAAGACCCCCTTCGACCAGATCGGCGGCGCGGATTACAGCTTTGACTGCACCGGCAACGTCAAGGTGATGCGCGACGCGCTGGAATGCACCCATCGCGGCTGGGGCCAGTCGATCATCATCGGCGTGGCGCCGGCCGGGGCCGAGATCAGCACCCGTCCGTTCCAGCTGGTGACGGGCCGGGTGTGGAAAGGCACCGCCTTTGGCGGCGCGCGGGGCCGGACCGATGTGCCCAAGATCGTCGACTGGTACATGGACGGCAAGATCGAGATCGACCCGATGATCACCCATGTCCTCAGCCTCGACGAGATCAACAAGGGCTTCGAGCTGATGCACGAAGGCAAGTCGATCCGCGCCGTCGTCACGTTCTGAGTGCAAGCGGCCGGCCCGTGTCGGCCGGCCGCCCCTCGGCCCGATCAGGCGTCACGGTCCAGCGGCGTCGGGTCCAGCCAATGCGACACCCGGCGCAGCAACCACAGCACGATCACCGCCAGAACCGTCGCCATGATCGCCAGTGGCAGGCGCCCGGTCCCGCAGGAAAGGCCGATGGCACCTGCCATCCACATTCCCGCGCCGGTCGTCAGCCCCGTGACCCGCCCGCCCGAAGTGATGATCGACCCGGCCGCCAGAAACGCCACGCCCAAGGTCACCGCCTCGATCAGACGCAACGGATCGCCGGTCAGCTGCACCTGGCTGTCATAGGGCGTGGCAATGATCTCATGCGCGATCAGCGTGAACAGGCAGGCAGCGATCGCCACCATCATATGGGTGCGCAGGCCGGCACCATTGCTGTTCACCTGCCGCTCCACCCCGATTACCGCGCCCAGGGTGGCGGCCACCAGGAGCCGCATCAGAGCCGTTTCCGGCCGCACTGCCAGAAACGGACTTTTGAAATCCACCAGCAACGCGCCGATCAAGTCCTGAACCATCCCTTTGCCTTTCCGAATGCTGCCGCAAGCCGGTCCTGCCGCGGTGGCGGCAGGCCGTTCCGCGGCGGAGGTGCAGGGCAACGCATCGCCGCGCCGCCGGGTTCCCGTGGACGCATGGCAAAGGGCCGGCCCCGTGGGGGCCGACCCTTTTTTCAACGACTTTTCAAAATGTTGCCGGTCAGATCATTCGGCCGGGGCGGTCTCGGGTGCTGCCTCGGGTGCTGCCTCTGGCGCGGGGTCAGTCGCGGCGGGCTGCCCGGCGGGCGCTGCGGAATCCGGGCTGGCAGCCGGCGGGTTGATGGTCACCTCTGGTGCGACCGTGGTGACCGGCGCGGTGGTGCCGGCGCCCTGCGCCGCCGGATTGCCGCGATCGCCGGACTCGAACAGCCAGTAAAGGATGACCAGCACGGCAAACAACGTCACCGCCGCAATCACCAGCAGCGACGTGTTGCCACCGCTGCGCGGTTGACCTTGGAGATTGTGATCTGGGTGGGACATGGGGTTTCCTCCGTTGAGCGATGTTTGTGAAACACGGGGCGATGCGCTGTGGTTCCCTAAGACCCGGCGGCGCCTGGGGCTATCGGCTGAACCCTGCGCACCCCTCGTGCGAGAGTCCCATATGCCTCAGACGCCTTGCGTGGGGACCCGGCGGGCAATCGGCCAGTTCCACCCCAGGTCGCGCGAGCGGTCGGGTCGCAGCCACGCCCAGTTGAGTAGGGCGGCCGGCACGCCCAAGGCCAGACCGATCAGCCCGGACCAGACAAACGTGGCAACCGAATATTGGCCCAAAGACAGGCCAGCAATCAGCGCCACCCCGGCGACTGACGCCACCCAGAGATGCACCAGAATCATGCGAAGATAGGGAACCATCGTGTTCCTCCTTTAGAAAATGCACTTGCTTGCAGGGTCAACCGGGCCGCCGCGGCGCGGGTTCCCATCACGGTTGCGGCACCGCCCACCTGCGACAGATGTGCGACACCTTTCCGTGATCTGCCGGAACATCTGCCGGACCCACGGGTTGGCTTCATGTCCGCGTCAGCGGGCACCACCCGTGGATAAGGAGGTAAACCATGGCAAACCAGCACAGCCCTGGTCAGGACCAGGACAAGGCCAATCGCCAGCATCAGCAGGATCAGCAGCAGGATCATGGCAATCGTCCCGGCCAGCAGCAGCAGCAAGATCCGCACCGCAAGCCCCAGCAGGGCGGCGAGATGAACAAGCCGCGTGAGGACAAGTCGCGCGAGCAGCGCCCCGACGCGCCGCGCCACAATCAGCAGGATCAGACCCAGCGCCGTTGACGGCGCAGGTCAGGGACGGCGGAACCAACACCCCGCCGTCCCGTTTACTTGCTGGAAGCTCGACAGGTTCCTTGCCCCCTGCGGCCCAATCCTGTCCGGGCCTTTCCCCCGTTTCACCCGTCTACCTTGCACCATCCCCCGCGAACCCGAGGAGATACGCCCATGGCCGAGAAAACCCTGGCAACCCTGTTTCACGACACGCTGCGCGACATCTATTACGCCGAGCGCAAGATCCTTGCCGCCCTGCCCAAGATGGCCCGCGGCGCGCAGGACCCGAAGTTGAAAGACGCCTTCCAGTCGCATCGCGATCAGACCGAAGGCCAGATCGAACGGCTGCAACGCGTGTTCGAGATCATCGAAAAGGCCCCGCGCGGCAAGACCTGCCCCGCGATCGACGGCATCCTCGAAGAAGGGGCCGAAATCCTCGAGGAATACAAAGGGTCGCCCGCGCTGGATGCGGGTCTGCTGGCCGCCGCGCAGGCGGTCGAGCATTACGAGATCACCCGCTACGGCACCCTGATGGCCTGGGCCGAGCGGCTGGGCATGAAAGAGGCGGCCGACCTGCTGTCCCAGACGCTGGACGAGGAAAGCAAGACCGATTCTGACCTGACCAAGCTGGCGAAGACCGCCGTGAACGCCGCAGCGGCAAAGTGACGGGCAAGGGGCAGTGGCGGCGCCAAACAGCCGATGGCGTCGCCACCCATGCCGCCATGACCGTCCTGTTCCTGCCGGTTCCGGGCGCTCATGTCCGGCAATGACGGTTGACGCTGTGCCGTCAAATCCCGCAGGTTGAGGGCGGCCCGACCGATCGACACCGATTGACGGGGGATCGACGGGGCGGGCCGCTTTTCAGCACGAAAGGAACAAGAGATGGACCTGCGTTTCGAGGGCAAGACGATCATCGTCACCGGCGGCGGATCGGGGATCGGCGCCGCCTGCGCGGTTGAGCTGGCCGAAAGCGGCGCCACGGTAATCGTTGCCGACCTGAACCTCGAACATGCCGAGGCGGTGGTTCTGGACATCGCCGGCGCGGGCGGTGCGGCCCATGCCTTTGCGGTGGATGTGGCCAAGCCCGAGCAGGTCAAGGCCATGGTCGATTTTGCCGTGGCCAAGACCGGCGCGCTGCATGGCATTGTCAACAATGCCGGTATCGGCGGCCCCGCAGCCCCCACCGGCAGCTATACGCTGGAAGGTTGGCAGAAGGTGATCGACATCAACCTGTCGGGCGTGTTTTACGGCATGCGCTATGCCATCCCCGAGATCGAAAAGGCCGGCGGCGGGTCGGTCGTCAACGTGGCCTCGATCCTGGGCTCGGTCGGCTTTGCCAATTCCAGCGCCTATGTCGCGGCCAAGCATGGCGTGTTGGGCGCGACCAAGAACGCGGCACTGGAACATGCAGCCGCTGGCGTGCGGGTCAATGCGGTCGGCCCCGGCTTCATTCGCACCCCGATGGTCGAAGAGGCGCTGGACGAGGCGACGCTGAAGTTTCTGGAAGGCAAGCACGCCCTGAACCGTCTTGGCCGCCCCGAGGAGGTTTCGGCCCTCGTCGTCTTTTTGCTGTCGGATCGCGCCAGCTTCATCACCGGCAGCTACCATCTGGTCGATGGCGGCTATACCGCGCAGTAACATCACGCATCCGGCCCGGCCGTCCGCTCAGGCGGCCGGGTCCAGCACCCCCAACACGGCGCGGGCGGCGCGCAGACCCGGCGCCTCGCCCCCCTGCCCCAGCCGTTGCATGGTAACGGCCATCGCCTCGATCTGCGCCTGACGCGCCGGGCCACCCGCCAGCAGCCCCGCCAAGGCCTCGGCCACGGGTTCTGCTTCGGCGGCGGGCCCCAGAAATTCGGGCACCACGCGGGTCTCGGACACCAGATTGACCAGCGTCACCGTGTCGATCAGCGCCGCGCGCCGCATCAGCCAGAAACTGATCGGGTTCAGGCGATAGGCGATCACCATCGGGCAGGCATTGGCCGCAAGCTCCAGACTGACCGTCCCCGAGGCCGCCAGCGCCACATCGGCCGCCGCAAAGGCACCACGCTTTTCGCCCCGATCCGTGACGATCTGCGGTGCGACGGCCCATCCCGCCGTCAGATCCCGCACCAGCGGCTCGACACTGGCCAGCGTCGGCAGCACCACCCGCAGATCGGGGTGGCGCGCAGCCAGACCGGCCACGACCTCGCCAAACAGCGGCGCAAGACGGGTGATTTCGCCGCGCCGCGATCCGGGCAGGGCCAGCAGCAGCGGGCCGGGCCCCGCAAAAGGCGCGCGCTCGGCCGCGCTGGCCAGCGGCTCGGCCACCACCGGATGGCCCACGAAATCGCAGCCCATGCCGGCCGCCTGCATATAGGGCGGCTCAAACGGCAGCAGCGCCAGCACATGATCGACCACCCGCGCCATTTTGGCCGCCCGCCCCGGCCGCCACGCCCAGACCGAGGGCGCGACGTAATGGATCACCGTGATCCCCGGATCGGCGTCCTTGACGATCCGCGCCACCCGCAGGCAGAAATCCGGGCTGTCGATGGTAATCAGCGCCCGCGCGCCCGAGGCCAGCACCGCCGCGGCGGCCTCGCGGATGCGGCGCTTGAGGTGGAAATACTTGGGCAGCACCTCGGCAATGCCCATCACGGACAGTTCCTGCATCGGAAACAGGCTGTCCATCCCTTCGGCCTGCATCAACGGACCGGCGACGCCCGCAAACTTGACCCCCGGCGAAAGCTGCTTCAACCCCGCCATCAGCGCGGCGCCCAGCCGGTCGCCCGAGGGCTCGCCCGCGATCAGGAACAGTTTCAGCGCGCCCACAGAAACAGGCCCCGCGCCTGCGCCTCGGACTGCATGGCGGTCAGATCGAGACACATCACCCCGCCCGCCTGCCAGACCACCCCGCCCAGACCCGCGGCGGCGGCGGCGGTGACGGTGGCAGGCCCGACAGCCGGAAGATCGACGCGGCGGTCCTGTCCGGGCTTGGGCGCCTTGTAGATCAACCCGCGTCCCCGGGCCGGATCAGGGCGCAGATGCACCGGCAGCTGCGCCACGGCGGCCAGCATGGGGTCGGTGCCGGGCAGCGCCTCGACCGCCAGGCACAGGCCCTGCGCCACCACACAGCCCTGCCCCACATCCACCGCGCCCAAAGCCGCGACGATCTGCGCCGCGCGCGCTGCATCAGCCTCATCGCGCGGCGTCACGGCACCCGCCAGAACCCCCGGCCCCGGCAACAGGTCCGGTGCGATCTCATGGGCGGCGACGATGGCAAAGCCCGCCTCCTCAAACAACGCCAGCACCTCGCGCAGCGTCGCGTCATCGCCCGCCTGCATCGCGCCCAGCAGGCGCGGCACCAATTGCGCGGTGGCTGGATCGAACAGCGAGGGGTCCAGACGCGGCCGCGACACGGCGCCGGCAAAACAGACCCGCTCAACCCCCTGATCCTGCAACGCCCGCCAGAACGGCACCAGCCGTTCCACCCGGAACTGCATGTCGGGGGTGACACTTGCGGGGGCAAAGCCCTCCAGTGCGCAGACCAGCGCATCGGGACAGGCCGCCTTGAGGATCGCGGGCAAGGCCCCGCCCCCGGCGATGATCGCAGTCCCGGTCATTTCGGCGTCAGAAAGCTGCGGTCCGAGGCCGCCAGCACAAACTCCACCATCTCGCGTACATGCGGGCTGTCGGATTCGTCCGCCAGCCGCCGCGCGCGCTCGATGAACGATCCCTCGCCCTGCGCCAGCATCTGATAGGCGGCACGCAGCGCGGTGATCTCGGACCGCTCGACCCCGCGGCGCTTGAGGCCCACAAGGTTCAGCCCGTCCAGCTGCCCGCGCGGGCCCTGCACCAGACCATGCGGCAGCACGTCATTGGTGACCATCGTCACCGCTCCGATGATGGCGCCGCGGCCCACGCGCACCCATTGATGCACCCCCGACAGGCCGCCGACGATCACGTCGTCGCCGATCTGGCAATGGCCGGCAATGGCAGACTGATTGGCCAGAATCACCCGGTCGCCCAGCAGCGCGTCATGGCCAACATGGGCGCCGGTCATCAGCAGGCAGTCATCGCCGACGCGGGTGATCCCACCGCCACCTTCGGTGCCGGTGTTCAGCGTCGCGCCTTCGCGGATGCGGCAGCGACGGCCCACGACCAGCCGCGTGCGCTCGCCCCGGTATTTCAGATCCTGCGGCACCTCACCCACACAGGCAAAGGGAAACACCTCGGTCCCCTCGCCCAGATCGGTCCAGCCAGTCACCACCGCGTGGGATTTCAGATGGACACGCGGGCCCAGCGTCACCTCCGGCCCGACATGGCACCAAGGGCCGATCCGCACCCCCTCGTCGATCCGGGCGCCGGTCTCGACGATGGCGGTGGGGTGGATATGGGCGGTAGGGTGAATCATGGCGTCAGGCCTTCGGCACGTCGAACATGGCCATGAAGGTGGCCTCGCAGGCCAGATCGCCCTCGACCATCGCCCGGCCCTCGAACTTCCAGACCTTGCCGCCGCCGCGCACGGCCTTCACATGCAACTCAAGCACGTCGCCCGGCACGACCTTGCGGCGGAACTTCACGCCATCGACGCCCATGAAGAACACCTTGGCGTTCTTGTCGACCAGATCCATCGACAGACCGACCAGAATGCCCGAGGTCTGGGCCATCGCCTCGATGATCATCACGCCCGGAAAGATCGGCATGCCAGGGAAATGGCCGGTGAATTGCGGCTCGTTGGCGGTGACGCATTTGATGCCGACACAGCTTTCGTTGATGAAGATGTCGCGGACCTTGTCCACCAGCAGGAAGGGATAGCGGTGCGGCAGGATGCGCTGGATCAGATCCAGATCAGCGTTCAGCGGCCCGGGTTGGGTGGTCTCGGACATCATCGTCTCCGGCAGTTGCGTGCGTTCTCAGTAACAAAGCCCCCCCGATGGGGCAAGCCGGCGCCTCAGGGCGCGTTGGGGGCAGACCCATCGGCGGGCGCGGATTCGGGCGCGGCTTCGGGTGGGGATTCAGGCGCGGCATCGGCCGGTGCATCCTCGGCCACCGCCGACGGCCCTTCGCCCAGCACCACGTCGATCCGGGTGATCGCGTCATCGGTCACGTCGATCACGTCAAAACTGGCCAGCACCGCCTTGCGGTCAAGGATCGCCACCGCGCCGCGCTCCTGCATCAGCCCGGCCAGCGCCGGCAGGGCGGTGGCAAAGAACGTCTCGCGGGCTGTATCGGCCTCAAGGTTCAGCGCCCGCGCCTTGGCGTCCTGCGCGTTGCGAATCCCCTCGACCTTCAGGTCAAACTCTTCCGCAAGCGCCCGAAACTCTTCGGGCGGCAGGTTCGGGCGACGGTCGGTCAGACGCTTTTCCTCGGCCTCCAGATCGGCCTCGATGCGACGGTTCTCGGCTTCAAGCGCGTCGCCCTGCGCCTTCAGGCGGGCCTGAACCGCCCGACCATAGCGCGTGCCCGCAAACAGCCTGTCCGGCTCGATCACCAACAGCGGACTGAGCGGCGCGCCCACCTGAGCCTCGGCCGGAGCCGCCGGCGCGGCCTCCTGCGCCAAGGCCGGACCGGCCAGCGTTACGGCTGCCACCCCGGCCAGAAACGCCGCCCGCCCCTGCATCAGAACTTGGTCGAGATGGTGAGGTCGAAGAACTGTTCCTTGTCATAGCTCTGCTTGTCGATCGCCCGCGCGAAGTTGAAGCGCAGCGGACCGATCGGCGTGGTCCAGAACACTGACAGACCCACCGACGACCGGATATGGAAGCTGTCATCCACCGCGCCGCCGGCATTGTCGTCCAGATTCCAGACCGAGCCGACATCGGCAAACAGACCACCGTTGATGCCGTATTCTTCCGGCAAGCCCAGCGGGAAATCGGCCTCAAAACGCGCCACGGCAAAGAAATTGCCGCCCAGCGCATCCTGATTGTCAAACCGCAAGTCACGCGGGCCGATGCCATTGGCCTCAAAGCCACGGATCTTGCCGTTGCCAAAGAAACGGTCAGTCACACGGCTGACGTCGCCGTTCAACATATGCACCGCGCCGCCCTCGAACACCGCGCGCAGCGTGATTTCCTCGTTCCAGACCTTGGTTTCGGTCATGGCCAGCGCGCTGGCCTGCACCATGTCCACATCGCCGCCCAGACCGTAGTAATCCAGCCCCACCCGCACCAGCGTGCCGCCCAGCGGGTTCAGACCGGTGATGCGGTTGTCCCAAGTATAGCCGATCCCCAGCCCCACCGCTGTGGGTGAGCCCTGCGCCTCCTCCCGATGCAGGATCGGCGAGGACCCCGACCAGCTTTCATCCTCGGGCGTGGCCGGATCATCCGGGGTCACCCCCTCGACGTCCCGTACCGTGTCCTGCTTCAGGTTGAAGCGCAGCTCGGCGCGTCCCTGTTCTGACACCGGAAACTCGAGGGCCGGCACGATGCCGATCCGGCGGGTATCATAATCGGCATTCTCGTTGTCGGTCTGCGTGTAATAGCCCGAGAACTTGAACCGCAGGTCACGCCCGAGGAAGGCCGGCTCGATGAAGGTGAACGAGCTGGACTGGCTGTCCGCCGCCGTCGAAAGCGTCAGACCGACGGTCTGCCCGCGGCCGAGGAAGTTGCTTTCATCCAGCGAAACGCTGAACCCCACGCCCGAACTGACGCCATAGCTGGCCCCGAAGGACAGCGAGCCGGTCGGTTGTTCTTCCACATCGACGTTCACCACCACCTGATCGGGGGCAGAGCCGGGCTGCGAGTCGACCTTGGCATCGGCAAAATAGCCCAAGGCGCGGATCCGCTCGGCCGATTGGCGGATTTCGCGCGGGTTGAAGGGGTCGCCTTCGACCGTGCGGAACTGGCGGCGCACCACCTGGTCCAGCGTGGTGGCGTTGCCCTCGATGTCGATCCGTTCGACAAACACCTTCTGGCCGGGGCGGACGATGAAATCCACGTCCAGCCGCTGCGCCTTCTCGTCCCGCTTGATCGACGGCTCGACGGTCACGAAGGTCCGGCCCTGCTTCAGGATCAGCGATTCCAGCCGGGCGATGTTGTTTTCCAGCACCGCCGGCGAATAGACGCTGCCCGGCTTCACCTTCAGCGCCGCCTCATATTCGGCGACATCCAGCCCCTCGATCTCCGAGACGACATTCACCTCGCCAAAGGTGAATTGCGGCCCTTCCTGCACGGTGAACGAGACAAACACCCCGTCCCGCTCCCGCGAGACATCGGCCGAGGCGTCCAGCACCTGCATGTCCACATAGCCGCGCGACAGGTAAAAGTCGCGCAACAGCTGCTTGTCCAGCTCCAGCCGCTCGGCCTGATAGGTGTCGGCCTTGATGATCTGGCGCAGGAAACCGGCCTGCTTGGTCTCCAGCACCTGCCGCAGCCGGCGGTCCGAGAAGGCGCGGTTGCCGACAAAGGCCAGACGCTCGATCTCGACCACCTTGCCCTCGGTGATCTCGAACGCCAGATCGACGGCATTGTCGCTACGGCGGATGATCTTCGGCGTCACGGTGGCAGCCATCCGCCCCTGCACGCGATAAGCCTCGGCAATCGCCACCGCATCGGCATCGGCCAGCGCCGGCGAATAGACCCGCCGCGCCTCGGATTGGGCGATCTCGGCCAGCGCATCATCGTCCAGACGCTTGTTGCCCTCGAAATTCACCACGTTGACGATCGGGTATTCCTTGACCCGGATCACCAGCGTCGAGCCCTGCGGGATGACCTCGACCTCTTCGAACAGACCGGAATCGGTGATGCCCTTGTAGGCGTCGTTCAACTGCGCCGCGCTCAGCGATTGCGCCCGCGAAAGGCCGGCAAAGCCAAGGATCGACGGCACGTCGACCCGCTGGTTCCCCTCGACCACCACGCGCGAGAAAGCATAGCCTTGCGCCTGCGCCTCAACCGGACCCGGCAGCGGCATGGCCAGACCCACGGCTCCGAGACACAACCCAAGGGCCGCCCCCTGCATCAGCCGCGCCCGGCGCGATTCACGCCCCTCTGCCCCATGCGCCATTGCCCTGCTCCCACGTCCCGAGGTGAACCATACCGGTTCTGACTAGCGGGATATGCCGAGCTTGTCAAAACGCAGGACGGGTATTGCGGCAGGCTTTTTCGCTCAGCCTACGTATCCGCGCATCCGCGCAGGACGGGGGATCAGAAGGGTTGATGCAATTGCACCAACTGGCTGCCCAGAAAGGCGCCCGCCAGCAGCCCGACGAGCACCGTGCCAAGGGTAAACAGCCAGTCCCAATTCAGGCTGACCAGAAACGACAACCCCCGATAACCGCGCATGACCGCCTGCATCGCCACTCTCCCAGCTCAGACGGGCCAAGCTCTGCCATGGCATTGCGGCAGGATTTGGGCAATCGGCCAGCGCGCCCCGCCCGTCCCTCATCATTCAGGCGCAAATATCCCGGGGGGGCGCGCCTCAGCGCGCGGGGGGCAGCGCCCCCCGGCCCGGCTCAGGGACAGAACAGGTCGTTCGACAGCGCGAACGCCATCAGGGTCAGGATCAGGGCCAGACCCGCCGTCATCAGGATGCGGAAGGCCCGCTCGGACGGCGGCTTGCCGGTCACCGCCTCCCAGGCATGAAACACCAGATGTCCGCCATCCAGCACCGGGATCGGAAACAGGTTCATCAGCCCGATCCCCACCGAAAGCATCGCCAGCCAGCCGAAAAACACCTCGACCCCGGCCTTGGCGGCCTCGCCGGCCATTTCCGCCATGCCCAGCGGCCCCGACAGGTTGCAGCTGGAAATCTGGCCAAAAACGATGTGCCACAGCCCCGACAGCGACAGCGCCACCGCATCCCAGGTGCGCAACGCGCCCAGATGCAGCCCTTCCAGCACCCCCGCCCCGCGGATTTCGGGCACGAAGACCAGCCCGCCGTTCAGGCCAATCAGCCAGCGTGTTTCAAAGCCGCCCTCGGCCCGCGGCAGGTCGCGCCGCTGGGGTGTCAGCGTCACGTCGATCTCGGCACCCGCGCGCAACACCCGCAACACCAGCGACCGCCCATCCGAAGCCCCGACGATCTCGCGCATTTCCTCGAAATTGCGCACCGGACGGCCGTCGATGGCCAGCACCAGATCGCCCGCCAGCATCCCGGCCTCGGCCGCGGCACTCATCGGTTGCACCGCATCGACCAGCGGCGGCAAGGGGTGCGGGCCCGCGACGGTCAGCCTCTGGCCGTCGCGCTCCAGCGTCCAGTCAACCCGGTCCAACGGCCCCAGATCGGCGGCGATGCTGCTCAGCCCGGCCAGATCTGACACCTCCTGCCCGGCCAGCGCCAGCACCCGGTCGCCCGGCTGCAAGGCCTGCTCATGGCCCGGAACGGCCCGCACCTCGCCCACCACCGGCGCACCGGTCGCCACGCCATAGATCCAGGCGTAGATCGAGAAAACCATGATCGCGAACAGAAAATTGGCCATCGGCCCCGCCGCCACCGTGGCCGCCCGCGCCCAGAGCGGCGCGCCATGCATGGTGTGGCGTTGCTGATCGGCGGGCAGCGCCTCGATGGCGGCATCGTCCTTGCCCGAGGCCGCATTGGCATCGCCCAGAAACTTGACAAAGCCACCCAGCGGGATCGCCGCCACCTGCCACACCGTGCCATGCCGGTCGGTGCGGCGCAGCAGCACCGGGCCGAAGCCGATCGAGAACACCTCGGCCTTGATCCCCGACCAGCGGCCGACGATGTAATGGCCGTATTCATGCACGAAAACGATGATCGACAGCGCGATCACAAAGGCGATCAGGGTGACGATGCCGCCGCCAAAGGCGGGAACCAGTGCCGCAATGTCCAAACCGTTGTCCCTTCAGCCTGCGATGCGTTCTGCCGCGGCCTGGGCCGCCTGCCTGCCGATCTGGTCGGCCGCCAGAACCTCTTCAAGGCTTTGTGGGGCAATTTCAAGGCCGACGCCCTGCGCAACATCGTGAAGCGAAGCCTCGACCACCTCGGCCATCTGGGTAAATCGCAGCCCGCCCGCCATGAAGCGGTCCAGCGCCACCTCCTTGGCGGCGTTGAACACCGCCCCTGCCCGGCCGCGCGCGACCATCACCTGCCGCGCCAGCCGCAAGGCCGGATAGCGCGCCGCGCAAGGCGGGCGGAAGGTCAGCTGCGTCAGGGTCGAAAAGTCCAGCCGCGCCACCGGCAGCGCCGCGCGCTTGGGCCAGTTCAGCGCATAGCCGATGGCGTGGCGCATATCGGGCGCGCCCAGATGGGCCATCACCGCGCCGTCGCGAAACCCCACCATCGAATGGATGATCGATTCGGGGTGGATCACCACCTCGATCTGGTCAGGCGCGAGGTCGAAGAACTCGCGCGCCTCGATCACTTCCAGGGCCTTGTTGAACATCGAGGCGGAATCGATGGTGATCCGCGCGCCCATCGCCCAGTTGGGATGGGCCAGGGCCTGCTCGACCGTGGCCTCGGCCAGCCGGTCCAGCGGCCAGTCGCGCAGAGCCCCCCCCGAGGCGGTGACGATCACCCGCTCGACCGTCGCCAGATCCTCGCCCACCAGCGCCTGAAAGATCGCACTATGCTCGCTGTCCACCGGCAGGATCCGGGCGCCGTGGCGCGCGGCCTCGGCCATCAGCAGCGGGCCTGCGGTCACAAGACTTTCCTTGTTGGCCAGCGCCAGCGTGGTGCCGTGGCGCAGCGCCCTGAACCCCGGTGCAAGGCCAGCCGCGCCAACGATGGCCGACATGATCCAGTCCGCGGGGCGGTCCGCAGCCTCCAGCAACGCCTGCGTGCCGCTGGCGGCCTCGATCCCCGAGCC
The DNA here is from genome assembly GCA_964439015.1 of uncultured Gemmobacter sp. GTDB lineage: Bacteria > Pseudomonadota > Alphaproteobacteria > Rhodobacterales > Rhodobacteraceae > Gemmobacter. Next base: position 15,009 of record CAYTMV010000006.1, on the reverse strand, counting down.
GACCAAAAGCGCGCGCAGCGCGGGCAGACAGTCGTCATGCGCCGTCACCGCCACCTCGGCCCGCAACTCGCGCGCCATGTCGGCCAGTGCCGCCACATTGCGCCCGCCGGTCAGCGCCACGGTGTGAAAGGCCTCGGCCCCGCCGGCATGGCGCATCAGATCGACGGTCTGCACCCCGATCGAGCCGGTGGCGCCGAAGATCGACACGCGCCGCACGTCAGAGACCCGCGAAGGGCAGAAGATGGGCAAAGCGCAGCACCATCATCGCCAGCGTCGCCCCGATCAGCGCGTCAAACCGGTCCAGCACCCCGCCATGGCCGGGGATCAGGTTTGAGGCGTCCTTTACCCCTGCCCGGCGCTTGGCCCAGCTTTCGGTGATATCGCCCATCTGCCCGGCAAAGGCCACCAGCGGCGAAACCAGGATCAGCCCCGCGCCGGCCACCCCCGCGGCCCAGAAGACAGCCCCCACCAAAGCCGCGCCCAGCCAGCCGGCGATCGTGCCCGACCAGGTCTTTTTCGGGCTGAGACGCGGCCAGAACTTCGGCCCTCCCAAGATGCGACCGGCAAAATAGCCGCAGGTATCCGAGGCCACCACCACCAGGATCAGCCATAGCACCGCCACCAGCCCGGAGGGCGAAAACCGCAGCGCCAGCAGGCCCTGGCCCGCAATCAACAGCGCCACCCCCAGACCCAGAAACATCAGCCCGTCGCGGCCGCGCGCCAGCGTCAGGCCCCACAGCTCCCACAGCATCGTCCCGGTCACGAGGATGACGAAAACTGCAAAGGGCCAGCCCCCCCACCACAGTTCCAGCGCGCCCACCGCCACCAGCACCAGCGACGAGATCAGCCGCTTGCGCAAATCGCTCCAATCGCGGTCCATGAGGGCCATCAGCGCGTCACTCCGCCAAACCGCCGCTCGCGCCGGCCAAAGCGGCCACAGATCTCGGCCAGCTTTTCCGGGGTGAAATCGGGCCAGAGCGTCTCGGTAAACTCGTATTCCGCATAGGCCGTCTGCCAGGGCAGGAAGTTCGAGGTGCGCGTCTCGCCGCTGGTGCGGATCACCAGATCGGGGTCGGGCAGGTCATGGGTGTCCAGCCGCGCCGAAATCGCCGCCTCGTCGATCTCCTCGGGCGCCAGCCGCCCCGCCGCGGCCTCCGCCGCGATACGGCGGGCGGCGCGGATCAGCTCGTCCCGGCCGCCGTAATTGATCGCTACCGTCAGGTTCAGCCGCTCATAGGGGGCGGTGCGCGCCTCGATCCCGGCCATCAGCTTTTGCAGCTTGGGGTCCAGCCGCCCCCGGTCGCCAATGAACCGCATCCGCACCGATTCTGCCGCCAGCCGGTCTGCCTCACGCTCGATATAACGGGCAAAGATCGCCATCAGACCCAGGACTTCCTCGGTCGAGCGGCGCCAGTTCTCGGTCGAAAAGGCGTAAAGCGTCAACCAGCGGATGCCAAGATCGGGTGCGCAACGCACGATTTCGCGCACACGCTCGGCCCCCTTGCGGTGGCCGACCAGACGCGGCCAGCCGCGCTCCTGCGCCCAGCGGCCATTGCCGTCCATGATGATCGCCACATGGGCGGCCACGCGATCAGGCGCGGCATTTCGCGAGGTTTCGGCCAAGGCGGCCCCCTTTTGCTGCGATCAGACCTGCATGATCTCGGCGCTCTTGGTCTCAAGCGCCTTGTCCACCATCGCGATGTGCTTGTCGGTCATCTCCTGCACCTCGTCGGCATAGATCTTCTGGTCATCCTCGCCCAGACCGGCGGCCTTGGCCTTCTTGATCTGGTCCATGCCGTCGCGGCGCACGTTACGGATCGCGATGCGGGCGCTTTCGGCATATTGGGCGGCGACCTTGGTCAGCTCGCGGCGGCGCTGCTCGTTCAGCTCGGGGATCGGCAGGCGGATCAGCGGGCCGTCCGTCACCGGGTTGATGCCCAGACCGCTTTCGCGGATCGCCTTTTCCACCTTGCCGATCATGCCCTTGTCCCAGACATTGATCACGACCATGCGCGGCTCGGGCACGTTGACGGTGCCCAGCTGGTTGATCGGCGTCATCTGACCGTAAGCCTCGACCTGGATCGGATCGAGGATCTGCGCCGAGGCGCGGCCGGTGCGCAGCGAGGCGAATTCCACCTTCAGCGCGGCCAGCGCGCCGTCCATGCGGCGTTGGATGGCGTCAAGGTCGATGTCGATATCGTCGGACATGGGTCTTACTCCGGGATCTTGCGGCGCGTCTCCTAGCAGATGCTCGCGCCTGGCGATACTTGAATTCAACGCGCCGGCGACAGGCCGCCGGTGCGTGTCTCAGTTCTGGACGGTGGTATAAGTGCCCTGACCCGCCAGAATGGTGCGGAAGCCGCCCGGCTCGTCCAGCGAAAAAACGATGATCGGCAGCTTGTTGTCACGGGCCAGCGCGATCGCGGTCGCATCCATCACGCCGAGGTTCTTTTCCAGCGCCTCGTCATAGCTGACATGGTCATAACGCTTGGCATCAGCAAATTTCTTGGGGTCCTTGTCATAGACGCCATCCACCTTGGTGCCCTTGAACACCGCCTCGCAGCCCATCTCATTGGCGCGCAGCGTGGCGGCGGTATCGGTGGTGAAATAGGGGTTGCCGGTGCCGGCAGCAAAGATGCAGACGCGCTTCTTCTCCAGATGGCGGACAGCGCGGCGGCGGATATAGGGCTCGCAGACCTGATCCATCGGAATCGCGCTGATCACGCGGGTAAAGACGCCCAGCCCTTCCAGCGCCGATTGCATCGCCAGCGCGTTCATCACGGTTGCCAGCATACCCATGTAATCGGCGGTGGTGCGCTCCATCCCCTGGGCGCTGCCCTGAAGGCCGCGGAAGATATTGCCGCCGCCAATCACCATGCAGATCTCGACGCCAAGATCGCGCACCGCCTTCACCTCTTCCGCAATGCGCTGCACGGTCGGCGGATGCAGACCAAAGCCCTGATCGCCCATCAACGCCTCGCCCGAAATCTTCAGCATGACACGGCTGTATTTCACGGGCGGATGAGCGACGGTCATGGCAGGCCTCTGGTTTATGCTTCTGTCGGCGCGCAAAATGTCGCAAAAGCGCGCAAGTATCAACCCATGGCGCCGGATCGTCGGGCAGAGGCAGGGGGCTGCCCGCCCCCTGCACCCCCGGGGGTATTTGGGTCATGATGAAAAGCGATGCGGCCCGTGCGCTGGGCTTCATCATGACGGAAATACCCTCGGGGGGTCCGGGGGGCAGAAAGCCCCCCGGCGCGCGGGGCCATTGCAGAGGCTCGACATGCTGGAGACGCTGGTTTCTTCGCTATCCCCGGACGGGCATGTGCTGATTGCCGGGCCCACAGCCAGCGGCAAATCGGCGCTGGCGCTGGCGATTGCCGCGCAACAGGGCGGGCTGATCGTCAATGCCGATGCGCTGCAAGTCTACGACTGCTGGCGGGTGATCTCGGCCCGGCCAAGCGCGGCCGAGGAGGCGCTGGCGCCCCATGCCCACTACGGCATCATCGGGCCGCGCACGCCCTGGTCGGTGGGCCATTGGCTGCGGGCGGTGGCGGATCTGCAGGATCGAGGGCAAAGGCTGATCGTCGTCGGGGGGACCGGGCTCTATTTCTCGGCGCTGACAGAGGGACTCGCCGAGGTGCCGCCCGTCCCGCCGGAGGTCAGGGCCGCAGCAGACAGGCTGCGGGCCGCGGAAGGACTGGAGGCGATGATCGCCGCGTTGGACCCCGGGACTGCCGCCCGCATCGACCTGCTGAACCCCGCCCGCGTGCAGCGCGCCTGGGAGGTGCTGCACGCCACCGGGCGCGGTCTGGCCGACTGGCAGGCCGAGACGCCCGCGCCGCTTATGCCATTGGCGCAGGTGCAGCCGCTGGTCCTGATGCCCGACCGCGACTGGTTGGCCGCGCGCATCGACCGGCGCTTTCGCATGATGATGGATCAGGGCGCACTGGACGAGGCCCGGGCCGCGCTGGACTGGTGGGACCCAAGCCTGCCTGCGGCCCAGGCCATCGGCGCGCCGGAGCTGGTGGCCCATCTGCGCGGCGAGGTGGATCTCGACACGGCGATTGCCGCGGCACAGGCGGCCTCGCGCCAATATGCCAAGCGGCAACGGACCTGGTTTCGCAACCGGATGAAGATGTGGCGGCGTATCGACCTGCCCACAACATCTTGAGAGGGAACTTCAAGAAACACCGCTATCCTACGGTATTTGTGCGCTTTTTTGGCAACGCCAAGGCCTGATCGGCAAAGATTTTCCACGCTGCCACAATTTTGCTTTGGGGTTGGCGCGGAGGCTGGTTATCTGTGCCGGTATTCGTGACCGCCGTTGTTCGTGACCGCCGTGCCCGTTGCCATCCCAGCCCTTCCCTCAAGAACGCAAGCCATGACCAAAGTCGACGCCATCAAACAACTGCGCCTCGTGGCGATCCCCCGGCTGGCCGCCGGAGGCCGCTGGCGGGTGGAGGCGATGCGCGCCTTGTCCGAGCCCTGCCTGCTGTGGTTCACCAAGGGTCAGGGCCGGATCACCGTGGGCGGCGTCACCCGCGGATACACCGCGCATAATGCGGTCTTCATCCCCGCCGGCGTGATGCACGGCTTTGAGGTCGGGCCGCAGGTCTTTGGCACGGCGGTGTTTTTCGGCCGTAATTGCGACGTGACCCTGCCGCGCGAGTCGCACCACCTGCGCATCCGCGAAACACTTGTGCAGCAGGAGCTGAACCTGATCCTTGACGCCATCGGGCGCGAGATGGACAGCGACATCCCGGCCCATGACCGCGCCACCGGACATTATCTGGGCCTGCTGAGCGTCTGGCTGGAGCGGCAGATTGTCCGCGCCGTGCCCGAACAAACCCGACCCGACGCCGCGCGGCGGCTGGTTGCGCGCTATACCCAGTTGCTGGAACGTGAGTTCCGCTCTGGCATGGGGGTGCAGGATTTTGCGGCGCGGCTGGGGGTCACACCCACCCATCTGACGCGCTGCTGCAAGCAGACCTCGGGGCGGCCAGCCTCGGGCCTGCTGCATGACCGGCTGATCTATGAGGCGCGGCGGTTGTTGAAGGAAACCGATCTGGCGGTCGGGTTGATCGCGGCCTCGCTGGGCTTTACCTCGCCCGCCTATTTCACCCGCGCGTTCCAGCATCAGGTGGGCATGACGCCAACCGCCTTCCGTCGCCAGCCTGATGCCGGGTCAGGCGTGGCGCAACCGGTCGAGGCCGCGGCGGCGCCGGGGCGTGCAGCGCCCCTCGCCAAGGGCCTCGGCGCGCGATTGTCGGCCCTGCCGGGACTGGGTAGTGGCGGGCGGTGATCCGCCCGGCCCGACCTGCCACCAAAGCCGAGCCTCAGCCGCCCTTCTTGTCCATGTGCTTTCGCAGCCGGCTGGGAGTATGGAACTTGCGTTCCTTCCAGGGGTTCTTGTCGCCCTGCCCGCGGAAGGTCACGCGGATCGGCGTGCCGGGCATGTCGAAATGGTCCCGCAAGCCATTGACCAGATAGCGGCGATAGCTGTCGGGCATCTCGTCGGGGTGGCTGCACATCACCACGAAACCCGGCGGCCGGGTCTTCACCTGGGTCATGTAGCGCAGCTTGATCCGGCGGCCGCCCGGTGCGGGCGGCGGGTGGGCCTCGGTCATCGCCCCCAGCCAGGTGTTCAGACGCGCGGTGGTGATGCGGCGATTCCAGATGTCATGGGCGCGGATGATCGCGTCATGCAACCGGTCCAGCCCCCGCCCGGTCTTGGCCGAGACGGTGATCAGCGGCGCGCCGCGCAGCTGCGGCAGCAGCCGGTCGAACATCTCTTTCAACTCGGCCAGCTTTTCCTGCTTTTCGTCCTCGAGATCCCACTTGTTCACCGCCACCACAACGGCGCGGCCTTCGGTCTCGGCAAAATCGGCGATGCGCAGATCCTGCGTCTCGAACGGGATTTCCACGTCCAGCAGCACCACGACCACCTCGGCAAAGCGCACGGCGCGCAGGCCATCGGCCACCGACAGCTTTTCCAGCTTGTCGTTGACGCGGGCCTTCTTGCGCATCCCGGCCGTATCCCAGATGCGGATCGGCGTGCCATGCCAGTCCGCGCGGATCGAGATCGCGTCGCGGGTAATCCCGGCCTCGGGGCCGGTCAGCATCCGGTCATAGCCGAGGATCTTGTTGATCAGCGTCGATTTGCCGGCATTTGGCCGGCCGATCACCGCGATTTGCAGCGGCTTGGTGGCGGTCGGGCGGTGTGCGCCCTCATCTGCCTCAATATCCGCCTCGTCCTCGGGGATATCGACATCGACCACCGGGGCGTCGGCCGCGGCGCGTTCGGCAAAGCCTTCGGCCAGCGGGCGCAGCAGGTGATAGAGGTCTTCCATCCCCTCGCCATGTTCGGCCGAGAGGCGCACCGGCTCGCCCAGACCCAGGGCATAGGCCTCCAGCGCGCCGGAATCGCCGGCCTTGCCTTCGGCCTTGTTCACGCCCAGCACCACCTGCGCGCCCTTCTTGCGCAGGATATCGGCGAAGACCTCGTCCGAAGGCGTGACGCCCACCCGCCCGTCGATCAGGAACAGGCAGATATCGGCCATGTCCACCGCCCGCTCGGTCAGGCGGCGCATGCGGCCTTGCAGGCTGTCGTCCGTGACCTCCTCCAGACCCGCCGTGTCGATCACGGTAAAGCGCATGTCGAACAGCCTGGCGTCGCCCTCGCGCAGGTCGCGGGTCACGCCGGGCTGGTCATCGACCAGCGCCAGCTTGCGACCGACAAGGCGGTTGAACAGCGTCGATTTGCCGACATTGGGGCGGCCGACAATGGCAAGCGTAAAGGTCATCCTGCCCTCCCAAGGGCGCATAAGGCGGTCAAGCCCGCGTCCTTACACGCTTTGCCCCTCAGCGGAAAGCGTGAAGTTGGCCGTCGCCGCCCACCACATACAGCATCCCCCCCGCCAGCGCCGGGGCCGAGGCCGCCCCGCCGGGGATCTCGGCCGAGGCGACCATCGCGCCAGAGGCCGGATCGAACATCCGCAGCACCCCGTCGCCCGAGGCGACAGCGATCCGCCCGCCTGCCATCACGGGGCCGTAATGCGCGACTACGCCCTTGTGCTTGCGCGGCTTGTCGGCGGTGAAGAACGGCATCTCCACCGACCAGATCCGCGCGCCGGTCGCGGCGTCAAGGCGCACCAGCCGGTTCTCGTCGGAAATCGTGAAGACCGAGCCGCCGGCCGCGATCACCGCGCCCAGGCTGGCCTCGGGCGCCGACCAGATCGTCTCGCCATTCGAGGCGCGCACGGCATAGACCCGACCGGCGGCGTTGCCGGCATAGATCACACCGCCCTGCACCACCGGATCGCCGGTCACATCGGCCAGCCCGGCCCAACCGCGGCCGGTTCGGCCACCGACGATGGCCGCGGTCCAGATCTTTTGCCCGCCAAGGTTCAGCGCGCCCACCAACTCGCCCGAGACCAGTGGGAAGACGATGGCGCGGCCCGCAACCGAAGGGGCTGCGGTGGACAGCATGCCCACCGTGCCGGGGGTGCCGGTCACATTCCAGCGCACCTTGCCATCAGCCACATCAACCGCCCAGCCGGTTGCATCGCGCCCCATGACATAGACCGTGTCGCCCTCCACCATCGGGGCGCCGGTCGCGGCCGAGGCCAGCCGTTGCCGCCACAGGATCGCGCCGGTCGCCGGATCAAGCGCCAGCAACTCGCCATAGCCCGAAGCCACGAACAGCCGCCCCCCGCCATAGGCAAGGCCGCCGCCCGAGACGTCACCACCTTTTTCGGTCGCGGGCACGATGCTCGACGCCCACAAGGCGCCGCCACCGGTGCCAGTGGCCGCCACCTGCCCTGCCGCATCCAGCGTGAACACCCGGCCATCGGCCACCACCGGCGCCGCGGCAATGCGGGCGCGGCGGGAATTGCCGGTGCCGATCGGGGACGAGAACACCCGCTGCGGCTGCGCCGACAGCGCGCCATGCGGCATGTCGTGGCGATTGTTGCCGGCGCGGTGGGTCCAGTCGGCATTGGCCTGCATGGCCGGCAGCGCGATCGGCACCACGGCATTGGCCTGATCGGCGGGGGCGGAGGGCGACGGATCGGTCTCGGTCGGCAGCGATGCCTCCAGCGGCACGCGGGTGCCGAAGCGTTCGCCCTCGAGGATCACCTCGCGCTCGCAGGCGGCAAGGGCAAGGGCGGCGAGCGCCAGCGCGGAAACCGTTGAAAACCTGAGCATCGTGCCCCTCCCTGCCTCAGCCGGCATTGGCCGGTGCGGCCGGCACATCCACCGTGCCGCCCAGCGCCACGATCATCTGGCCAGCGCGCGCGCGCAAGCCCGAAGGCGCCTCCTGATCGGCCATCAGCGCGCGCAGCGCCTCGATCGCCTCGGCGGTCTTGCCTTCCTCGACCAACAGCAGCGCCAACTGCTCGGCCGCCAGAGGGCGATAGGGGCGGCCCGGCTGGGCCAGCGGCTCCAGCACCATGCGGCGCTCGGCCACAGGCACCGCGGCGCCTTCGGCCAGCACCCGACGCAGCGCCGCCAGATCGCGCCAGACCGGCGCCAGCGTGGCGTCGGCCTCGACCGTGCGCAGCGCGGCGATGGCCCCCTCGCGGTCCTGCGCGGGGTCCGAGGCGCGCATCAGCGCCTTGAGGGCCGCCTGCTCGGCGCCCTGGACTTTCAGACCATCCAGCGCGGCGGCGCGCGCCTCGGGCGTCCCGGCGGCCAGCGCGGCGGTAAGCCCGTCACCCAGCGCCTGCGCGGTGGCGGTGCGGCTGGCCTTCTGCCATTCGTTGTAGGCGGCGCCGCCGACAATCGCGGCAACCAGCACCACACCGATCCAGCCATAGCGGCGGAACGCACGGAACAGGCGGTCGCGGCGGACCTCTTCGGTGACTTCGTCGATGAAGCTGTCGGGGTTCGACACCGGCTTCTCCCTTGTTTTGCCCCCGTCTTACACGCTGGCGCAGCCATCGCCAAGCCCGCCCGGCCCCGCCCGTCCCCAGGAAAGCGGATGCCCGCGAGTTGTGCGGCTTTTTCCCTTGATTTGTCACAATTGGGCGTGATTGGAGGGATGCCGGAAACAGTCCGGTTGGCATTCGGGGCAAGGGAAAGCCATCATGGACATGTACATGACCCTTTATCTGGCGATGTTCGCGGCCTTCCTGTCGATCGACATCGGCCTGTTCGACGGCAACGGCAATGGCGATCCCGACGGCGACCCCGAACCCGAGCCTGAAGACCCCGACAACCCGCTGTATATCCCCACCGATTACAGCCGCGCCATCGAGGGAACCGAGGGCGACGACGACCTGACCGCAGAGGAGGCGGAAAACCTTGCCTGGTTTCTGAACGGCGGCAATGACACGCTCGATGCCAATCTGGGCAATGACTATGCCAATGGCGACGCGGGCGACGACCGGCTGATGATGCGCGGCGGCGACGATATCGCGCTGGGGGGGGCCGGCAATGACACGATCGACGCTGGCATCGGCTTTGACCGGGTGTTTGGCGGCACGGGCGACGACAGCCTTTTGGGCAATGGCGGCGATGACACGCTGAGCAGCGAGGAAGGCGCGGATACCGTGCTGGGCGGTACGGGCAATGACTCGGTTCTGGGGGGCGCGGGCGATGACTACCTGTCCGGCATGGGCGAGGGCCTGAGCGGGCCGCGCGATGCGGATGATATCGACGGGGTCGACACGCTGGAAGGCGGCGAAGGCGACGACACGCTGTTTCTGGGCGCGGGCGATCACGGCACGGGTGGGGCGGGCGCCGACCGCTTTCAGCTGGATCACAGCCGCCCGGACCATGACGACGCCATCACCGTAAGCGACTTTGGCGCGGGCGACACGCTGGAACTGCATTATGTGCCAGAGCTGGACGGAACCGGCACGCCGATCGCGCCCGAAGTGACCGTTACCCCTTCGGAAGACGGCACCGCCGGTATCGTCAGCTTCAACGGCCAGATCGTCGCCAATGTCACCGGCGGCCAGGCCCTGACCGCGGATCAGATCCGGCTGGTGGCGCTGGAGGGCTGAGGTTACTCGGCCGCCTCCTGCGCCTCCTCGGACACTTGCAGCGCCCACATGCCCGCATAGCGCCCGCCCAGCGCCAGCAACTCTTCATGGGTGCCGCGCTCGATCACCCGGCCCTGCTCCATCACCACGATCTGATCGGCATCGGCGATGGTGGACAGGCGGTGGGCGATGGTGATGACACTGCGCCCCTGCCCCATGTCGCGCAGGCTTTGCTGGATATCGGCCTCGGTGCGGGTGTCCAGCGCCGAGGTCGCCTCGTCCAGGATCAGGATCGGCGGGTTTTTCAGCAGCGTCCGGGCGATGCCCACCCGCTGCTTTTCGCCGCCCGAGAGTTTCAGCCCGCGCTCGCCCACGGTGGTGTCATAGCCATCGGGCAGCGACAGGATGAAATCGTGGATCTTCGCGGCCTTGGCCGCCGCCTCGACCTCGTCCTGCGTGGCACCGTCGCGGCCATAGGCGATGTTGTAGCGGATCGTGTCGTTGAACAGCACGGTGTCCTGCGGCACCACCCCGATCGCCTCATGCAGCGAGGTCTGGGTGACATCACGGATGTCCTGCCCGTCGATGCGGATCGCCCCCGCCGACAAGTCATAAAAGCGGAACAGAAGCCGCGCGATGGTGGATTTGCCCGAGCCCGAGGCGCCGACCAGCGCCACCGTCTCGCCCGGCCCCACCTCGATATCGACACCCTTCAGGATCGGACGTTCCGGGTCATAGGCAAAGCGCACGGCGTCAAAGCTGATCCGCCCCTCGCTGACCCGCAGCGCCGTGGCGCCCGGCTTGTCGCGGATCTCGGCCTCTTGTCCCAGCAGGCCGAACATCTGGCCCATATCGACCAGCGCCTGCCGGATCTCGCGGTAGACGGTGCCGAGGAAGTTCAGCGGCATGGTGATCTGGATCATGTAGGCGTTGACCATGACGAAATCGCCGACCGTCAGCGTCCCCGCCTGCACGCCCCGCGCCGCCATCACCATCACCACCACCAGACCGCAGGTGATGATCAGCGACTGGCCGATATTCAGGATCGACAGCGACTGGCCGGTCTTGACGGCGGCCGTTTCATAACCGGCCATCGCCCGGTCATAGCGCGCGGCCTCGCGCGCCTCGGCGCTGAAATACTTGACCGTCTCGAAGTTCAGCAGGCTGTCGATGGCCTTCTGGTTGGCATCCGTGTCCTGATCGTTCATCTGCCGGCGGATCTTCACCCGCCATTCGGTGACCTTGAAGGTCCAGGCCACATAGATCGCGATCGTCACGATCACCGTCACCATGTAAAGCGGCCCGAACAGCACCGCGAACAGGATCGCCACCAGCGTGAGTTCGATGATCAGCGGCCCGACCGAGAACAGCATGAAGCGCAGCAGGAAGTCGACGCCTTTCACCCCGCGCTCGATGATCCGGCTGAGACCGCCGGTCTTGCGGGTGATGTGATAACGCAGCGACAGCGCGTGGATGTGGCTGAACGTCTCAAGCGCCAGTTGCCGCAGCGCGCGCTGGCCGACCTTGACGAACACCATGTCGCGCAATTCGCCAAAGGCCACGGCGCCCAGACGGGCCAGGCCATAGGCCACCGTCATCCCCACGGCGCCGATCCCCAGCATGGTCGCGGGGTCCGCCCCCGGGGCCAGCCCGTCGACCGCCGCCTTGTAGAACATCGGCGTGATGACCGAGATCACCTTGGCCGCCACCAGCAGCACCAGCGCCAGCACCACCCGGCGCTTGACCCAGGCCTGCCCGTCCGGCCAGAGATAGGGCGCGATCCGGCCCAGCGTCTGCCGGCCCGAGGTGCTGGGCGCCCCCTGATCTTGCGAAGTGGCGGTGGCGGTGGCGCGGCGCATGGCGGAACTCTCTGAATAAGACAAGGGGGCCGGCGCGGTCAGGCGCCAGGCCCCTTGCCTAAGGGATGGACCGGCTGCGGGCAACCCCCGCAGGCTTGCACCTCACGGCTGCGTGGGCTGCGGCACGGTGAAGATCTGGCCGGGATAGATCAGGTCCGGGTCGCGGATCTTGTCGCGATTGGCCTCATAGACCTGCACATAGAGGACGCCCTCGCCGTAATTCTCGCGGGCGATGCGCCACAGGCTGTAGCCGGGCTGCACCGTCACCGCCACCGGCTGCGGCGCGGCAGGCTGGGCCGCAGCCGCGGCCGTCTCGGAAGCCGGGTCAGCCGTCGCCGCCGGCGCACCGGGCGGGGCCAGCGAAGGCGCGGGCTGCGGCGCCTTGGTGATGATCTCGGGTTGCGCGGGGGCGGAAGCGGGCGCAGGCGCAGGGGCCACCACCGCTGCGGGCTTCATCGCCAGCGCCAGCGCCTCGGGCGTCTCGCGCAGGAAGGGGGTCTCGAACCGCGCCGTCACCTGCCCGGCCGCGTCAAGCTGATCGAGCCGCAGCGTATAGCGGCCCGGAGCCACATCCGACAACGGCAGGCGCCACTGACCGTCACCCGCCACCCGCCCCTCGGCCACGGGCTGCTCGTCCAGATAAAAGCGCAGGGCCGCATCGGCTGCGCCGCGGCCCGCCAGCACCACCCGCCCGTCAGGGGTGTAGGAGATGGCGTCGATCACCACCTCGGCTGCGGCGCCGGGCGCAGGGGCGGCCGTCGGCGGCGCATCGGCCAACTGGGCCGCGCCCTCGGCCTCGATCACCAGCGCGGCGGGGGCAGAGGCAGCGGCAGGGACAGAAGCGGGCGCCGGTTCGCCGGCAGGCGTCGCGGCCGCAACGGCCGGCGCCTGCGTGGGCGCCACGGCCACCACATCGGCCCCCGCGACCTCGGTCCCGTCAGGCAGCACCGCCACCAGCGTCATCAGCCGCGGCCCGGCATCGGCGGGCAGATCGACCAGACCGGCAAAGGCCCCGGCCGCGTCGACCGTCAGCGACAGCACCTCGTCCCCGTCCAGCCGGACCGAGATCCGCGACCCCGGCTGGCCACGCCCGGCCAGAACCGCCGCCCCGTCGGGGCCGATGCGCAGGGTGTCAAAGCGGGGCGGTTGCACCTGGGCCACCGGCACCGGGTCCGCAGGCGCCGGGACAGGCGCAGGGACCACTTCGGGCACGGCCTCGGGCACCGAGGCGACCGGCGGCGGCGCGGCAGGCGGGTCGCGCCGGGCCAGCCCCCAGATCGACAGCAGCACCACAACGGCGCCCACCGCAGCACCCGCCAGCCAGCGCCCGGCAGTTCCGCCGCCGCCCGCCCCCTCGCCCGAGCCGATACCCATTCGTGTTCCCCTTTGCCGTGACAGCCACGGCCCCAAAGCCACGGCCCCACAGCCACGCCCCTTGTCTTCCTTTTGTCAGGGAACCCCGTTACACCTGCAAAATCAACTGGTTTCAAAGGCTGACTGATGTCCTCCATACCGCCCGCCCCGCTTTCGGTCTGCGTCTTTTGCGGCGCCCGCCCCGGCAACCGCCCCGCCTACACCAGTGCTGCCCACGAAACGGGCACGATGCTGGCGGCCAACGGCTGGCGGCTGGTCTATGGCGCGGGCGATGTGGGGCTGATGGGCGAAGTTGCCCGGGCCGCGCAGACCGCAGGCGGCGCGACCATGGGGGTGATCCCCACCCATCTGATGGCACGCGAACAGGGCCGGCGTGACCTGACGCAGGTGGTCATCACCGAGAACATGCACGAACGCAAGAAAGTGATGTTCATGAACTCTGACGCCGTGGTGGTCCTGCCCGGCGGCGCGGGATCGCTGGACGAGTTTTTCGAGGTGCTGACCTGGGCGCAGATCGGGCTGCACCGGAAGCCGATCTTCCTTCTGGATCAGGACGGCTACTGGCGCCCGCTGATCGCGCTGCTCGACCATGTCGTGGCCGAGGGCTTCGCCGACAGGTCGATACACGGGCTTTACACGCCCGTGCCCGATGTCCCTGCCCTCGAGGCCGCCCTGCGGGGGGCGTTCGGCTGAGGCGCGGCCTCAGCCGCGGCCCAACTCCTCGGCGACCAGTTCGGCAATCTTTGGCAAGGGATGCCGCGTCAGCGTCTTGTCCATCTCGAAGCGGAGCTGCGCCCGCACCCCTGCCCCCATTGCCGCACGCATCGCCCCCAGAACCTGCGGCGGGGCCACCAGAACCAGCGGTGGCAAGGAGGATTGGCCTTCCAGCCAGCCCATCAGTGTGCGCACCATCGCCTCGGCCTCAAGCCGGTCGATATCGGGGGTCTCCAGCGCCGACCGCTGGTTCGGCCCCTTGTCGGCCATGCGCCCGGGCCGGTCTGACGCAGTCGCCATGTCCGGCGCGGCCAGATGGTGCACCTGACGCAGGGCGGGCCGCTGCGTATCCCCGGTGTTCTCCAGCACGACGGCCCGCTCGCCATCAGCCACCACCACCCACATTCCTTGCGTCAGATATGCCACGGCATCCTCCTCTGAACAAACGATGCCTCCCCGGCACCCCTTCCCAGATGGGGACCGCAACCGCGCAGCGCCAGTCAGCGGGCCCGGCAAACACAAAAACCCGCCCGAAAATTCATCCGGGCGGGCTTGGTAATCCTTGCAGGGTCGCGCTTACATACGCGCGGCGACCGCTTCCCAGTTCACCAGCTTGTCGAGGAAGTTGGTGAGGTAAGCCGGGCGCTTGTTACGGAAGTCGATGTAGTAGGAATGCTCCCACACATCGCAGCCCAAAAGCGCGGTCTGACCAAAGCACAGCGGATTCACGCCATTTTCGGTCTTGGTGATCTTCAGACTGCCATCCTTGTCCTTCACCAGCCAGGCCCAGCCCGAACCGAACTGGCCGGCACCGGCGGCGGCGAAATCTTCCTTGAACTTGGCGACCGAACCGAACGCCTCGACCAGCGCCTTTTCCAGCGCGCCGGGCATCTTCTTGTCTTCACCCGGACCCATCACCTCCCAGAACAGGTTGTGGTTCCAGTGCTGCGAGGCATTGTTGAAAATGCCGTTCTGCGCAACGGCGCCGGCCTGATAGGTGCCGCGCACGATGTCTTCCAGCGACTTGCCTTCCCACTCGGTGCCGGCAATCAGCTTGTTGCCGTTGTCGACAT
>CAYTMV010000005.1:0-66914 GCA_964439015.1 uncultured Gemmobacter sp. | reverse complement strand
TCGGCGGCCAGACGCTGGCCGATCTGCGCGCCGCATTGGCCGAGGCCGAGGCGCAAGTGACAGGCGGCCTTTCGCCGCGGGTGCTGCCGATGGCCGAGATCCGTGATCTGGGCGCATTGCTGCAACGGGCGGGCTTTGCGCTGCCAGTGGCCGACAGCTTCAACAGACGTGTCAGCCACCGCGACGGGCTGCATCTGATGCGCGACTTGCGCGCGATGGGCGAGGGCAACGCGCTGGCTGGCCGCCTGCGCCACTTCACCCGGCGCGAGGTGTTGCTGCGGGCGGCCAGCGCCCTGCCGACCGATGCCGAAGGCCGGGTTGTCTCGGATTTCGAGGTCATCTGCCTTACCGGCTGGGCGCCACATGAAAGCCAGCAAAAGCCCCTCCGCCCCGGATCAGCCATGGCCCGGCTGGAGGATGCCCTGAAAGCTGCGACGAAAGAGGGCAGTTGACCCGCCGCCCACTTGCCTTAAGTGGAACCGCAAGCTGGAACAGGAATACTTCGATGACCGACATGATTACGCCCGGCCACGGCCGTCTTGCCCATGCCCCCGCCGACCACCCGCCGGTTCCGCGTGCGCGTATCGGGGTATTGCTGGCCAATCTCGGCACGCCTGACGCCACCGACTATTGGTCGATGCGCCGCTATCTCAACGAATTTCTGTCCGACCGCCGGGTGATCGACTATCCGGCATGGAAATGGCAGCCGCTGCTGCAGCTGATCATTCTCAGCAAGCGGCCTTTCACGTCGGGCGCGAATTACAAGCTGATCTGGAACACGGAGCAGGACGAAAGTCCGCTGATGACCATTACCAAGGCCCAGACCCGCGCCATCGCCGAGGCGGTCAAGGCCCGGCATGGCGACAGGGTGATGGTTGATTTCTGCATGCGCTATGGCAACCCCTCGACCGAGTCGAAGGTGCAGGCGATGGTCAAGGCCGGCTGCGAGAAGATCCTGTTCTTCCCGCTGTATCCGCAATACGCGGGCGCAACGACGGCCACGGCCAATGACCAGTTCTTCCGCGCGCTGATGAAGGAAAAGGCGCAACCCGCCGCCCGCACGGTGCCCGAATATTACGACGACCCGCTTTATATCGAAGCCTTGGCGCAATCGGTCGAACGCGCTTACGCGCAGCTGGACGAGAAGCCGGATGTGCTGGTGGCCTCTTATCACGGGATGCCCAAACGCTATCTGATGGAAGGCGACCCCTACCACTGCAAGTGCCAGAAGACGACCCGCTTGCTGCGCGAGCGGCTGGGCTGGGACAAGGGCGCGATCCACACCACCTTCCAGTCGGTCTTCGGCCGGGAAGAATGGCTGCGCCCCTACACCGTCGAGCATGTGGCCGAGCTGGCCAAGCAGGGCAAGAAGCGCATCGCCGTGATCGCCCCCGCCTTCAGCGCCGACTGCATCGAGACGCTCGAGGAGATCCAGGGCGAGATCGCCGAAAGCTTTGAACATGCCGGCGGCGAAAGTTTCACCTATATCCCCTGCCTGAATGACGATGCCGCCCACATCGAGGCACTGACATCAGTGATCGAGCGCAATCTGGCCGGCTGGATCTGACATGAAAAAAGGCGGCAGGTGTTCCTGCCGCCTTGAAAACTGCGCCCATGGCCGCCGTCAGATCAGCAGCACCTGCGTGCCGACCTTGGAATAGCTGAACAGCTCGGCGATGTGTTCGTTGTAAAGGCCGATGCAGCCGTTCGAGGATTTGCGGCCGATCTTGCGCGTGTCATGGGTGCCGTGGATCCGGTAATAGGTCCAACTCAACCACAGGGCATGGGTGCCAAGCGGATTATCGGGGCCCGGCGGGATGTAGGGCGGCCAGTCGGGATTACGCTCGAGCATCGAAGGGGTCGGACGCCAATCCGGGCCTTCGACCTTCTTGATGATCTCGGTGCGGCCAAGGCGCGTCAACTCGGGCGACAGCGGCACCGAGGTGGGATAGAGCTTGTAGACCGACTGATCCTCGGACCAGTAGTGCAGCGCCCGCGACTTGGTGTCGATCAGGATCACGCCATTGCGCGTGTCCGTGAAATACGGCCGCCAGTCCAGCATGCGGAAACTGGCGATATTGTTGCGCACGCCGCTTTCGGATTGGGCAAGCGCCGGAATGGCGCTGGCACCCAGCAGCGCGGCAGCCCCGCCCAGCAGCGCCCGGCGATCAGGGCGAAACCCTTTGTCGGCTTTCATGCGGTTATCCTCATATTGCTCGAATTTTCGCCACATCTAATCGCGACAAGGCCGATCTGCAATTCAAACGCGCGTCAACAGCGACACGATGCGCGGAATCACGCATGTTCACGCAGACTTGGGTTTGAAAACCCGGCAGCAATTGGCTAAAGCCTGCCCCGAACAGTTTTCCGGTGATGGACAATGATGAAACTTGCTGCAGTTGCGATGTGCGGCCTGATGGCCCTGTCGGCTTGCACGATGTCGAGTGGCCCGCAACTTGGCCCGGATGGCCGCCCTTTGCCGCGCGTCTACAAGCTGCGCCCGGCCGATCTTGCAAAGGTGCAGGCCAACATGCAGGAAGGGATCAACACCCTGCGCGCAGCGCGCGGTGCAGTGCCGCTGCAACCCAATCAGCAGCTATTCATGGCTGCCACCGCCCATGCCGCCGACATGTCGCGGCAGAACCGGCCTTGGCATTTCGGCTCTGACGGTTCGTCGCCACTGCTGCGGGCCCAGCGTGCCGGCTATCAGGGGCGCTTTCTGGGCGAACTGGTTTCGGAGACCTTCGAGACCGAGCTTGAAACCCTGGCCGCCTGGTCCGCCGATCCCGACAGCCGCTCGGTCCTGCTGGACCCGACGGCGACCGAGTTCGGATTTTCCTGGTATCAGGACGATGGCGGCAAGATCTGGTGGACGCTGGTTACCGGCAACGGCTCCATGGCGCCGATCGCCCGGGTTGGCCTGACGGCGCTGGGCGCCACGGTCAGCAGCGAGATGGACGGGATACCGGCGCAATAAACCGGCGCGGACCCAAAAGGCCCCCGGATCGGGGGCCTTTTTCTTCAGGGAAGGATGAAAATCGGCGTGTTGCGCTTCACCATCGCATAGATCGCCTCCATCTCGCGATCCTCGACGGCGATGCAACCGGCAGTCCAGTCACCCTTGTTGGTGCCTTTGTAGTTGCTTCGGCCGTGGATCATGATGTCGCCACCCGGTTTCTTGCCCATCGAGGCCGCAAAGGCCTCATCCTCGGCATTGGGATAAGAGATCCCCAGCGACAGGTGATAGCGGCTTTTGGGGTTGTGGTGGGTGATGTAATAGGCGCCCTCGGGCGTTTTGCCGTCGCCTTCAAACTGCTTGTGCCCCTCGGGGGCGAAGCCCAGGGCAACATCATAGTCCGCGATCACCTTGTCCTGATGGATCAGATACATCTTGCGGTCGGCCTTGTGGACCTGAACCTGGGTGATCTCGGGGCCGTAATAGGTAAGAAACTTGGTCTTCTTGCCGCAGGCCGAGAGGCCGAGCGCTACCACAAGCAAAAGAAGAACGCGGATCGGAGTCATGTCCGTTACTGCCCGTTTGTTTTCTTAGCCGCATAGCGAAAAGCGGGCGGGCTGCAAAGCCGGAAAACCTCCATCACCGGTCACAGTTTGGAAAGCCGTGCGGCCAGTTCGACATGGGCCGACCAGCGAAACTGGTCCACAACCTGCACCCAATCCAGCCGATAGCCAGCCGCGACCAGCGCCCGCGCATCGCGGGCGAAGGTCACCGGATTGCAGGAAACCATCGCAATCACCGGCACTTGCGAGCGGGCCAAGGTGGCACATTGCGCCTCGGCACCGGCGCGCGGTGGGTCGATCACCACGGCCTCCACCCCCTTGAATTCGTCCGGCTCCAGCGGGCGGCGGAACAGATCGCGCGCCTCCGCGGTCAGGCGGTGCAGGCCCGGAGCCTGCCGCCAGCCGCGGTCCAAAGCGGCGATCATCGCGGCATCGCCCTCATAGGCGCGCAGGTCGGCCTGCTCGGCCAGCGGCAGGGCAAAGGTGCCGCAGCCGGCAAACAGATCGACGATCCGGGCGGCATCGCCCACCGCATCGCGCACGGCATCCAGAAGCGCGGCCTCGCCCTCGGCCGTGGCCTGAAGAAAGGCACCCGGCGGCGGCACGACCAGCGCCCGCCCCATTCGCTGCATCGGCGGTGCGCGCAGGGCCACCACCTCATCCCCCCAGGTGAGGCGTGCGAGGCCATGCGCCTCGACGATCCGGGCCAGGTCCAGCTGCAAGGCCGTGTCGAGCGGCTTGCCCCCGGTCACCACAACATCAGCCCCGGCCAGGCTGGCCGTCACCATCAGGTCCAGCTCGGCCGTGCGCGAGCCGCCGGCGATCACCAGCGCCTCCAGCGCGGGCATGGCCGCCATCAGATCCGGGTGCAGCAGCTTGCAATTCGGCACCGGGATGATCAGCTGCGAGGCCCGGGCGTGAAAGCCGATCAGCGCCCCGCCCTTGGTCCGCCGCCCCGACAGCACCGCCCGCCGCCGCGATCGGGCGGGCGATGTCGCCACGCCACGCATCGGCGCCGACAGCCCCTGCCCCGCCAAAGCCCCCTCGACGATCCCGCGCTTCCAGCCTTCCACCAAACCGTCGCGGGCGTGCTGCATCAGGCAGCCGCCACAGCTTTTGGCGTGCGAACAGGGCGGGCGCACGCGATCGACCGAGGGGGTGACGATCCGCACCTCCTCCAGCCGGTCGCCTTGCAGGGTGCCCTCGATCTCCTCGCCGGGCAGCATGCCGGGGATGTAGAGGGGGCCGCCCGGCCCCTCGGCGATGCCATCGCCCAGATGCCCCAGCCGCGAGATCGTAAGTTTCATGGCGCTGCCCCTTCGGTCGTCTCGTCGGTCTGGATAAACCCGCCCGACTGCCGGTTCCAGTAGCGGGCGTAAAGACCGCCCTGCGCCAATAGCGCCTCGTGGCTGCCCTGCTCGGCGATCCGGCCCTGATCCAGCACCACGATCCGGTCCATCTCAGCGATCGTGGATAGGCGGTGGGCGATCGCCAGCACCGTCTTGCCCTGCATCACCCGGCCCAAGGCGGCCTGAATGCTGGCCTCGACCTCGGAGTCCAGCGCCGAGGTCGCCTCGTCCAGCACCAGAATGGGCGCATCCTTCAGAAAGGCACGGGCCAGCGCGATCCGCTGCCGCTGGCCGCCCGACAGTTTCACCCCACGCTCCCCCAGAAACGCGTCATAGCCCTTGCGGCCCTGATGATCCTCCATCGCCAGGATGAAATCATGCGCCTCGGCAGCGCGGGCTGCGGCGATGATCTCGGCCTCGGTCGCCTCGGGCCGGCCATAGGCGATGTTGTCGCGGGCAGAGCGATTGAACATCGCGGTTTCCTGCGTGACCATGCCGATCTGCCTTCGCAGGCTTTTCTGGGTGACTTGCCTCACGTCATGGCCATCCACCAGAACCCGCCCCTTTTCGCTATCATAGAGACGCAGCAGCAGGGCAACCAAGGTCGATTTCCCGGCCCCGGAGGCACCGACAATCCCGATCCGCTCGCCCGGCGCGATGGTCAGCGACAGGTCAGCCACGCCGCCCCGGCTGCGGCCATAAGCAAAGGTGACACCGTCATAGCGCACCTCGCCCCGGATCGCTGGCAAGGCAACCGCGTCCGGCGCGTCCGGCAAGTCGTGGGGGCGCGCGAGGGTTCGCATCCCGTCCTCAACCTCGCCGACCGAGGTATAGATCGACATCAGCGCAAAGCTGACCCAGCCGGTCATCTGCGCGATCCGCATGGCCACCGCCCCCGCCGCGGCAATATCGCCCGCAGAGGCCCGCCCTTCCTGCCACAGCAGCAACGTCCCGCCGATCAACACCACCGGCAGCACACCGGCGATCCCCATCAGCGCAAAGCGGAAAAAGGTCGAGATCACCCCGAAATCGACACTACGCTCGCGGAAAACCTCCATCGCGTTCAGCGCCACACGGTCCTCGAACGCGTCATGGGCGAACAGCTTGACGGTCTTGATATTGGTGATCGTGTCCACCACCTGCCCCGACACCATCGCCCGGGCCGAGGCCCGCTGCGCCGAGTTGACCCGCACCTTCGGCAAGAAAAACCGTATCAGGGCAAGATACGCCAGAAACCAGATCAACAGCATCAGCGCGATCCGCGCGTCAATCGTCACCAGAAACACTGCCGAGGCCAAAACCGAGGCCAGCGCGAAAAACCCGGTATTGATCACCTCGGTCGCCACATCTGTGACAGCGCGGGCGGCTTGCATCTGTTTCTGGGCGATGCGGCCGGCAAAGTCATTGTCAAAAAACGTCACCGCCTGCCCCATGGTCCATCGATGCAGCCGCGACAGGACCAAGGGCATCACATTTGGGCCAACGATGATCGCGTTCGACGCGGCCGAGGCCGCGAAGGCCAGCGGGCGCGCAAGCAGATAAAACGTCACGAACATGGCCAAAAGTGCCATGTTTGTAGAAAAGAACGTGGCCGGATCGCTGGACTGGACGGCCGCATCCACCACCAGTCCCAGGATCATGGCCGATACAACCTCGGTCGTGCCCGCCAATGCGGAAACCCCTGCCGCGATCGCCAACGGCCCCCAGCCGCCCCGCAGGCACCAGCCAAAAAACGCCCCCAGCTTTTGCGGTGGGGGACCATCGGCCGGCCGGAAGGCGTCTATGGCGCCAGACAGCGCGCGCAGAAGTTTCATGCGTCGTCTCCCAGAAACCCGCCGGATTGCCTTGCCCAAAGACGAGCATAAATCCCGCCTGCCGCCAGCAACGCTGCATGGCTGCCAGCTTCGGCCACCCTACCCTGATCCAGCACCACAATCCGATCCATCGAGGCGATAGTTGACAGCCGGTGGGCGATGGCGATCACGGTCTTGCCCTCCATCACGCCGTAAAGCGCCTGCTGGATCGCGGCCTCGGCCTCGGAATCCAGGGCCGAGGTCGCCTCGTCCAGGATCAGAATCGGCGCATCCTTCAGGATCACCCGCGCGATCCCGATCCGCTGCCGCTGCCCACCCGACAGTTTCACCCCCCGTTCGCCCACATGGGCATCATAGCCGCGCCGGCCTTGCGGATCTTCAAGCGTCAGAATGAAATCATGCGCCTCGGCGCGCCGGGCGGCCTCGATCATTTCGGCCTCGGTGGCGTCGGGGCGGCCATAGAGGATATTGTCACGGACCGAGCGGTGCAGAAGGCTTGAATCTTGCTGCACCATGCCGATCTGGCTGCGCAGACTGTCTTGCGTGACGCGGGCGATATCCTGCCCGTCGATCAGGATACGCCCGCCCTCGGCATCATAAAACCGCAGCATCAGCTTGACGAGGGTAGACTTGCCCGCGCCCGAGCGACCAACCAGCCCGATCCGCTCGCCGGGTTCGACCGTCAGATTGATACCCTGCAAACCGCCCGACCCGCGCCCATAATGGTGGCGCAGATCCTGGATCTCGATCCTGGCATGCTTCAGAATCAGCGGCTTGGCATCCGCGGCATCCACCAAGGTGACGGGCTGGGTAATCGTCTCCATCCCCTCCTGCACTGTCCCCAGATTTTGCACAAGGTTTGTGGTCGCCCACATGATCCAGTAGGTCATGTTGTTCAGCCGCAGCACCAACGCCGCCGCCGCCGCGACCGCGCCAACCGAGGCCGCCCCGCCAAACCACAGATACAGCGCCCAGCCGATCACCGACACGATCAGAAAACCGTTCAGCCCGGTCAGCGTGAAATCCATGATCGTGACGATCCGCATTTCCTGCTGAAATTTCGTCCGCGCGGCCTCGATGGCGTCCTTGGCATAGGTCAGCTCTCGGTCATGATGGGCAAACATCTTGACCGAGTGGATATTGGAATAGGCATCGACAACACGGCCAGTGACCGCGCTGCGGGCATCGGCCGAAGCCATGGCCGCCGGACCTGCCCGCCGCACGGTCCAGCGCATCAGCGCGACGTAGCCGGCAAACCAAGCCAAAAGCGGCACCAGCAGCCAGGGATCAGCGCCCGCCAGCATGATCGCCGCACCGACCAGCGTGGTTGCCGCAAAGGCCACCGCATCGAAGGTCTGAAACACCGCCTCGCCAGCAGCGGGCGGTGCCTGCATGATCCGGTTGGCGATCCTCCCGGCAAAATCACCCTCGAACCAACCGACGGGTTGCCGCAACACATGGCTATGCGCCCGCCAGCGGATCATGGTGCCGAAATTGGGCAGGATGGTATTGTGCAACAGCGCCATATCCACGCCGGCCACGATAGGCCGCAGGATCAGGATCACTGCGGCAACGGCCAGCACCTCAGCCCAGTGCTGCGCCCAGAAGGCCGCCGGGGCCTGGGTCGCCAACAGATCCACCAACCGGCCCACATACCAGATCAGCGCCACGTCAAAGCTGGCATTGGCCACGGACAACACCGCCGTGACCGCAAACACCGCCCGAAACGGCCGGATATAGGCGCGCAAGAACGGCCAAAGCCGGCGCGGCGGCGTATCGGTCTGCGGCCAAGGCGCGTAGGGGTCGACCAGCCCTTCGAAAAATTTGAACATGGAGAAAACCTCGCAGTGTCCAGATATAGGCCGGACCGTCGCGGAGGGAAACCTCAGCCCAGCAACTCGGCGCGTGTCAGCGTGAGGTCCGAGTCGCACCAACGCTGTTCGAGGGCCTTCAACTGCGCGCCCAGCGCGGCGCCAGAGAGGCCCGGCAGATCGGCGGCCTTGACGGGAAAATGGGCGCTCGCACCTCGATGCAACTCAGCGCGCCAACCCAACGGCGGCTGCGTTTCCAGCATGGCGGCTCGGGCCAGAACGGCGTCAGCAGCTAGGTCCGGGCCCAAGCGCCACCCCAGAACCGCAGGGCTTGCCATAGTGGCAAATGCGTCTCTGATCCGGCACAAATCACGGGATTCTGCCCGCGACAGCCGCCAGCGGTCCGTGACATCCTCGCCTCCCAGAACCGCCAGCCGGCGCAGCCAATGAGGTTTTGCGCCCGCCTCCAGATAAACCAGGGGCGCAAGGGCGCGGGTTTCGCCACCGGGCAAAACGCGCGCCAGCACCCCGGCCATCTGCATCGCCGCCATCGCGGGTGCGGGGTCCACCGCAGCGAGCAATTTGCGCATCTCGGCGCCGATGCGTTCAGCGGAAAGCGTCTCTATTCCGGCTGAAAGGTCCGCACAGGCCGCCAGCCCGTCTGCATCCATCCCAAGCGATGGGTCGCCATAAATGGCGGTAAACCGGAAGAACCGCAGAATGCGCAGATAATCCTCACGGATGCGGTCCTCGGGATGGCCCACAAAGCGCAAACGACGGCGCAGCAGATCGTCCAGCCCCCCAAGCGGGTCGACGACGGTGCCATCGGGGCGGGCGTAAAGGGCATTCATGGTGAAATCACGCCGCGCCGCGTCGTCGTACAAGGCGGTGGTAAACGCCACAACGGCCCGCCGCCCGTCCGTCTCAATATCCCGGCGGAAGGTTGTCACCTCATGCGGCATGCCACCGGCGATCACCGTGACAGTGCCATGGTCGATGCCGGTCGGAACCACCTTGAAACCGGCATTTTCTGCCAGAATAGTCACGGTTTCCGGCACCGCATCCGTGGCAATGTCGATATCGTTGACCGCTAGGCCCAGCGCCGCATTGCGGACGCAACCGCCAACAAAAAGCGCCTGCCAGCCGGCGGAAGTCAACGCTGCGCAGACCGCCTGTGTTGCGGTATTTTCGATCCACTCTCCGGCGACCCTCATGCAAGACGCTCCGCCAAACCGCGCAAGATCCGCGCTGTGGCGCCCCAAACATAATAAGGGCCCCAAGGCGCACAGTAATAGCGCCGCCACGCCCCGCGCCAAAGCCGCTGTTCAATGCGATACCGGCCAGGGTCCGCCAGATGAGCCAGCGGCACGAAAAAAGCCTCGTCCACCTCTCCAGCCTCTATCAGAGGGGAGAAATCGTCTCTGACATGCCCCAGAACCGGGGTGATCGAAAAACCGGTGACGGTTTCATGCGCAGGCAAACGGCCCAGAATCGTCACGCGATCTGAGGAAAGCCCTACCTCTTCATGCGATTCGCGCAGCGCCGCAGCCTCGGGCGTGGCGTCAGTTGCGTCGATCTTACCACCCGGCAGGGCAATCTGGCCGGGATGATGTTGCAGACCCGAGGCGCGCTTGGTCAGCAACACCGACGGCCCAGAAGGCCGCTCACAAACGGCTAACAGCACAGCGGCCGGCAGCAAGGCCGGACCCTGGCTCTGCCATTGCCCAACATTCAGGTCGAGGTCCGAGCTGGCCCGACCGGGACGCTGCAGGGCTTGCCGCAGGGACTCAACCGTCATCCCCGCCCGCCTTTTCGGCCTCGAACCCCAGCGTCTTTGGGTCAAATTCATAATGCGCCCCGCAGAACTGACAGTCGGCGGTCACGATCCCCTCCGGATTGGTCATGTGGCGGATGTCCTTGGCTGAATAGATCGACATCGCCGCCTCGACCTTCTCGGCCGAACAGGTGCAGCCAAAGCGCACCAGTTGCGCATCAAAGATCCGCGGCTGTTCTTCGTGGAACAGGCGCACCAGCAGTTCTGTGGGGGCCACCAGCGGGCCGATCAGCTCAAGCTCTTCGACCGTGTCCAACAGCAGATTGGCTCGCGCCCAGTTTTCTCCATCGGCGCCATCGACGATGTCACGGGCCTGCAACAGGCCGCCTTCACCCGATCCCGCATCCTTGGCCACGAAAGGCGAGGCCTTTGGCATGTGTTGGATCATCACCCCACCCGCACGCCAGTGCAGAGCCGCGCCAGGCTGCTGGCTGCACCCATAAGTCAGGGCAAAGCGGGTCGGCAACTGTTCAGACTGCGCAAAATACGTCTCTGCACAGGCAGAAAGCGAGTCGCCCGTCAGCGGCGTGATACCCTGATAGGGCACCATGCCCTGCCCCTGATCGATGACGATGACAAAGTAGCCCTGCCCCAGAAGGTCGAATGGGCGCGCGCCCGCCACCAGCTCCTCCGCCTCAAAGGAGGCATAGGCGCGCAGGCGGGCCGGTGCCCCCGGCTCGGCCGGAGCGTAATAGTCGGTTGCCACCATCTTGACCGGACCGGTGCCGCGGATTTGCAGCGACAGCCGCCAGCGCAGCTTCATGGTCTGGCCGATCAACGCGGTCAAAAGCGCGGCCTCACAGACCAGCGCCTCGATCTGCGGCGGATAATCGTGCTGCTTCAAGACCTGGTCCAACACGCCGTCAAGCCGCGCCACCCGGCCACGAATGTCGGCCAGATCAAGCTGGAAGGGCAGGACGGTATCGTCCCAGGCAATTTGCGATCCGATGGTCATGGGATTTCCTGTCAGCGCCATATCTGGCATAGCGCCCCTATATAGGCGCAGCAAGAACAGGGTCCAAGGGCGATGATCCGGCGATTTGGCGAAGCAGTTGTGCGCGGGCAAACATATCGCCCGCGGCAAGGGGTCTATGCGGTGCTGCTGGATGGCCCCGATCTGCTGGCCACCTTTCAGCACGCGCCGCGGCCTGAATTGCAACTGCCGGGCGGCGGTATCGATCCGGGCGAGCATCCGGTGGCAGCCCTGCATCGCGAAGTGTATGAGGAGACGGGTTGGCACATCACCGCGCCGCGGCGCGTGGGCACCTATCGCCGCTTCTGCTTCATGCCCGAATATGAGCGTTGGGCGGAAAAGATCTGCACCATCTATGTGGCGCGGCCGACCTTGCGCATCGGCCCGCCAAGTGAAGCCGGGCATGAGGCAGTCTGGTTGCCCGCGACCATGGCGCTGACTCAGCTGGCAAATACCGGGGACCGGGCGATGCTGGCCCGCGCGCTGGCACTTCAGCCGCGGTAGTCGAACATCACCCCGGAGACGTCATCCGGAAAATCCGATCCACCAGCATGGGTGGTCAATGTCCATACCAGGGATTCCAGCAAGGCGGGGCTGTCCAGCACGGCGGCCCCCTGCAAAAACCGCGCCAGCCCAGCTTGACCTAGTTCGACGCCTGAGGGGTCCGGGCACTCGGTCACCCCATCCGAGACCAGAAACAGGCGATCACCGGGCGCAAGCCGGGTCTCGATGCGTTGATAGCGCGCACCGGGGATCAGACCGATCGGCAACCCCCCCTCGCCCAGAAACTCGATCGCGCCACCAACGCGCATGACAGCCGGGTGTGGATGGCCGGCCTGCACCAGAAGGGTGCGGCCGGTATCAAGATCAACCTCGGCATAGACCATGGTGAAATATTGCTCAACCTGCAGATCCTCCAGCATCATGCGGTTGAAGCGGTGCGCGACCATCTCGGGTGGCCAGGCCTGCCGCTGCCCGGAGCAGTTGTTGTTCATCGCAAAGTTCTGCTCGGGCGCGGCACCTGACAACAGCCCCGCAAGGCGGGCCGTCATCATCGCCGAAGCAACACCATGGCCAGAAACATCAATGGAATACAGCGCAATCCGCCTTTCATTGATACTGAAAACACCCACCAGATCACCGCCCACATGACCCGAGGGGCGCAAGAGGATCGAAGCCGCGGCACGACGAAAATCGACATACCGGTCCCGCAGCAATGTCTGTTGCAGCTTGCGCGCCTCGATCAGATCGCGATCGAGCGAATCATAAACCTTCTGCAATTCGTCCAGCGTGGCGCCGATCAGGCGGTTCTTTTCGACCAGCTCTTCCTGCATGCCCAGAATACGCTCACCAGCCCGCAGCCGGGCGCGCAACTCGGCCGCGGCGACGGGTTTGGTCAGAAAGTCATCGGCCCCACCATCCAGACCATCCGCCACTTCGGTACTGTCGGATTTCGAGGTCAGCAGGATGAAGTAGCCGTAGCGATCCCAAGGCAAAGCCCTGAATGCCTTGCAAAACTCCAGGCCCGACATGCCGGGCATCACCCAATCGGAAATCACGATGTCGAACATCTGCTCGCGACAACAGGCCAACGCCTCTTCGCCTGACCCCGCCTCCACGACCTCGTAACCGGCGCGCATCAGCGACAGGCACAGCATCCGGCGCTGGCCGCGGCTGTCATCGACCACCAGCACCTTGCGCGCCGGGCGGCTGGCCCACAGCCCTTTCTCTACCGCTCGTTCGTCCGCTTTGCCCGTCACTTGATACCCCTGCACGTCCCACGGGTCTGTCTGGCGGAAAAGGTTTAACTGCCAGTGAAAGATAAACTTTTCAGGAAAGAATGGCAGAGCGGTTACCGGTCGTTAAACCGCGACGCCCAGTCTGGCGACAACAAACCATCCGGGTGACGGGAGTGTGGGATGATCGACTGGGATCGCGTGGCAGAATTGCGCGCCGAGGTTGGCGAGGACGACTTTGCCGAGGTGGTGCTGCTGTTTCTGGAAGAGGCGGACGATGTAGCTCACCGACTGGAACACATTACGAAACCCGATGCCGCCCAGATCGCGCGTGATCTGCACTCCCTGAAAGGGGCGGCGCTGAACCTTGGCTTTGCCGAACTGGCCGGGCACTGTCAGGATGGTGAACGGCGCGCACGCGGCGGCGATGCCGCGATCGACCTGAAGATCATCGCCCGAAGTTATCACGACTCAAAGGCCAGCTTTCAGCGCGCGCTGACCCAATCGGCGGCTTGATCAGATCAGAAACTCGGCCAGCGCCTCATCCCCGGTGATGTCGCGCCACACAAAACCTGCGACATCCATCCGGTCTTGCAGCTCGGCAAAGGCCATCGCGCGCTTGGTTTCAATGCCGATCAGAACTGAACCAAAGTTCCGCGCCGATTTCTTCAAGTATTCAAACCGGGCGATGTCATCATCGGGTCCCAGCATTTCTAGAAACTCGCGCAGCGCACCAGGCCGCTGCGGCATCCGAAGGATGAAATACTTTTTCAGGCCGGAATAGCGTTGCGCCCGCTCTTTCACCTCGGGCAGACGCTCGAAGTCGAAATTGCCGCCAGAGGTGACGCAGACCACGGTCTTTCCGGCGATCCGGTCCGACAACTCGGGCAGAACATCGACCGACATGGCCCCCGCGGGCTCCAGAACGATGCCTTCGACGTTCAGCATCTCCAGCATGGTGATGCAAATCCGATCTTCGGGTGCCTGCAGGATCTGCTGGGGCTGCACCCAGGACAGGGCCTCAAAGTTGCGCGCACCGATACGCGCCACAGCCGCGCCGTCGACAAAGCTGTTCAACCGCGGCAGTGTCACCGGATGCCCGGCCGCAATCGCGGCGGCAAGACTGACACCGCCCGCGGGCTCGACAAAGGCAAACTCGGTGGACGCAGCGTTTTCGCGCAAGAAACGCGTCACACCGGCCGCCAGGCCACCGCCGCCCACCGGCAGGATCACCAGATCCGGTGGCGACTCCAGTTGCGCCAGAATCTCGACTCCGACCGAAGCCTGGCCGAGAATCACATCCTCGTCATCGAAGGGTGCCAGAAAATGCGCAGCCTTTTCAGCGCAGAATACCTGTGCGGCGGCAAGGGTCTGGTCGAAGTAGTCGCCGGTCAGCACGATCTCGATGGCATCGCCGCCGAAACTGCGGGTCTTGTCGATCTTCTGCTGTGGCGTCGTCACCGGCATGAAAATCGTGCCGCGCGCGCCGAAATGCCGGCAGGCATAGGCCATGCCCTGCGCATGATTGCCGGCGCTGGCACAGACGAAATGCCGCCGATCCGGCTGCGCGGCCAAAGCGCGCTGCATCGCCGTGAAGGCCCCGCGCAGCTTGTAGCTGCGGACAGGGGAAAGATCTTCGCGTTTCAGCCAGATATCCGCACCGTATCGCTGCGACAGATGGTCGTTGCGCTGCAGCGGTGTGGGGTCGAACAGGTCGCGCAGGGCGGCGGTTGCCTCGGTGGCTTCATGGGAAAAATCACGCATGCGCCGAGTTAGCCGCCCCACAAGCCGCTTGGCAAGCCACCCCCCGCTTGCCCCCGCTACGTTTTCTCTTTAATCGCAAGCCAAATTGCGATGGAGCCTCCGATGCAGAAGCCCAAGAAAGTCGTGCTGGCCTATTCCGGCGGTCTCGACACCTCGATCATCCTGAAATGGCTGCAAACCGAATACGGCTGCGAGGTGGTGACCTTCACCGCCGATCTCGGCCAAGGCGAAGAGCTGGAGCCCGCCCGCCAGAAGGCCCTGATGCTGGGCATCAAGGAAGAGAACATCCACATCGTCGACCTGCGCGAGGAGTTCGTGCGCGACTTCGTGTTCCCGATGTTCCGCGCCAATGCCCTCTATGAGGGGCTGTATCTGCTGGGCACTTCGATCGCGCGGCCGCTGATCTCGCAGTATCTGGTGCGCATCGCCGAGGCGACCGGCGCCGATGCCGTCGCCCATGGCGCGACCGGAAAGGGCAATGACCAGGTTCGTTTCGAGCTGGGCGTGGCCGCCCTCGCCCCGTCGATCAAGGTCATCGCGCCCTGGCGCCTGTGGGATCTGACCTCGCGCACCAAGCTGCTGGAGTTTGCCGAGGCGAACCAGATCCCGATCGCCAAGGACAAGCGCGGCGAGGCGCCGTTCTCGGTCGATGCCAACCTGCTGCATACCTCCTCCGAGGGGCGCGTGCTGGAAAATCCGGCTGACGAATTCCCCGAATATGTGCTGCAGCGCGTCGTCCCGCCGGAACAGGCCCCGGACGAGGCCGAGATGGTAGAAATCACCTTTGAAAAGGGCGATGCCGTTGCCATCAACGGCGAGCGTCTCAGCCCCGCTACCATCCTGACCCGCCTGAACGAACTGGGCGGCAAGCATGGTATCGGCATTCTTGATCTGGTGGAAAACCGTTTCGTCGGCATGAAATCGCGCGGCGTCTACGAGACTCCCGGCGGCACCATCCTGCTGGAAGCCCATCGCGGCATCGAGCAGATCACGCTGGACGCCGGCGCGGGCCACCTGAAAGACTCGATCATGCCGCGCTATGCCGAGCTGATCTATAACGGCTTCTGGTTCAGCCCCGAGCGCGAGGCGCTGCAGGCGCTGATCGACAAGACGCAAGAGCATGTCACCGGCACCGTCCGCGTCAAACTCTACAAGGGCTCGGCCCGGACCGTGGCGCGCTGGTCGGATCATTCGCTCTACAGCGAGAAGCACGTCACCTTCGAAGAAGACGCCGGCGCCTATGACCAGAAGGATGCCGAAGGCTTCATCCGTCTGAACGCGCTGCGTCTGAAACTGATCGCGACCCGCAACGCCCGCGTGAAGTGAGACTGCCCAAATTGAAAAAGGGCCGGCTTTCCGGCCCTTTTTTCATGCACCTATTTGGTCAGCCGCGTGACATTGCGCTTGGTGCGCGCGCGCACCGGTTTCAGCGCGGCCAGCGCCACTTCGGCCGGCATCTTGCCTGCCGCAAGCGCCCGACTGGCAGCTCTTGAAGAGGCCATGACCGCAGCGGTCTTCTCGGCGACCATCCGGCTGTTCTCATGCTTGGAGACGGGCCAAAGCCCCGCCATACCCATCATGCGCAGCGTAATGACGGTTTGCGCCTCGGCCATCACTTGGCCGGTCTGGGCCATCAGCTTCAACATCTGCATCGGAGAATCGAACATCTGGGCACCATGAAACGGGTTCAGGCGATGAGGGTGGGGCTTGTCGGCCTTCAGCGCCAGTGTGACGTTACGGAAGCTACACGAAAGATTCCATCAAACGCCCCGATTAACTGCAAATCAACCGATCCTTGCTGAACTGACAGCGAAGAAAGGGAGAAACCCGATGCAGACTCCGCGTGATGAACTTGCAGAAATCCGGGCCGAAATCCGGCGGCTGGAGGCCCGCGCTGCGAACTTGCGGCAAGAGGCACAAGTCAGGCGTCCCGGATGGCCGATGCAACGGCTTGACCCGCCCCCGGAGAAGCCGCTGCATTGAAAGGGGGGCGACAAGCGCCCCCCGGGATGTTCAGGCTTCCTGCCCCTCGGCCCGGTTCCACCGGATCGAAGACCAGAGCGAGATACCGATCAATCCGGCGCCACCCAGACCGGTAATCACCTCGGGGATATGGACCAGGGTCTGCACATACATGATCACCGACAGGATCAGGATCGCATAGAACGCGCCGTGTTCCAGAAAGCGGTACTCGGCCAGCGTGCCGCGTTCGACCAGCATGATGGTCATTGCCCGCACATACATCGCGCCGATGCCAAGCCCGATGGCGATGACAAACAGGTTGTGGCTCAGCGCGAAGGCACCGATCACACCATCGAAAGAGAACGACGCGTCAAGGACTTCCAGATACAGAAATGCCCCCAGCCCACCTTGGGCGGCGCCTTTAGCAACCTCTGACTTCTTGTCCAGAAAGCCACCCAGAACCTCGACCAGAAGATAGGTCAACAGGCCATAGATGGCGGCATAGACGAAGACATCTTGTTCGGCCCCTTCTAGCAGTCGCGAAAACAGCAGGATTACTGCCAGGGCAAAGGCCACTTCGACCCCCTTGATGGTGGCATAGTCAGACATGCGCCGCTCAAGCCACTCGACCCAATGAATGTCTTTTTCGTGGTCGAAAAAGAAGTTCAGCGCCACCATCAGCAGGAAGGTGCCACCAAAGGCCGCGATCGGCAGATGCGCGTCATGCATGATCCGCGCATATTCCTCGGGCTGCGCGGCGGCCATGACCAGCGCCTGAATGGGACCGACATTCGCGGCAATCACCACGATCAACAGCGGAAAGATGATCCGCATGCCGAACACGGCGATGATGATGCCCCAGGTCAGGAAGCGGCGTTGCCAGACCGGCGACATCTCTTTCAGCTTGTTCGCATTCACGATGGCGTTGTCGAAGGAGAGCGAGATCTCCAGCACCGCCAGAACGGTGCAGATGAAAAAGATCGTCGCCATACCACCCAAAGTGCCGGTGGATTGCCAGCCCAGCAGGGCACCCAGCGCCAGACCGATGGCCGTGAAAATGAAGGGCCAGCGGAGGTAGCCGCTGATAGGTTTGACCGAGGCGTTCATGCGAAAACCCCTGCTTTGCCTTGGAGGATCATGTTGCGGTTCCCGCGGCACGTTGGAACGTAAGGGGTGCCGACATCACGAAAGCGCCGCTTGCCTTCGCCAGAGGGGCCCGGTCACCCTGCCGCCGGCGCGCCAGCGGACAGGCGGGGCTTCGCATGCCCGCCCGCCTGTGTCAACGGATCGCTTTCTGGCACCCCCGCAGCTCACAACAGAACGCCAAACCTCGGCGAAGGTTCCAAAATGGTCCCATTTTCTTGAATGGCCGGCTGCGGATCATAAACCGCGCGATACAGCGCCAGCGCCGCGGGGTCGGACCAGATGGCATCATAGATCTCATCCGCCGCGTTCGGCCCATAGGGCGCTTGTGCGAGGATCGTGACACCCGGCGTCCCCCGCCATTGCGCGGCCTGATCCGCAGACATGCGCACATAGACCAGCGCCGCCGCGCCGCGCGTGACCGCAGGCGTCGTGTCCAGATTGAACCGCCCTTCCACCACGGCGGACGGATCAATCGCCGCCATCGCCGCAGCCAAGGCGGGCAGGTCGGCAATGTGCAAAACGGCGTCCCGATAGCCCATCACAGCACCTCGATCTTGCGAATGCGTTGCGGCCCGGTCAGCGCGGGCCAATAGCTACCCGTCAGCGCCTGCGCAGTCAGCTCCTGCACCCCGGCTTCGGTCGTCACGCGCAGGTCACGGGTGCCGTGATTGGCGGTGATGCGGGGCTGATCTGCGGCGCGGGTCGCGGCTGCGGTTGTGGTGGGGATGTAGGAGGTCGGGGTGGCACCAACCTCAGCCTGCGGGTTGACAAATGTCGCTGCTCCGGTGGCGACACCAATACACCCGACGCCCAGCCGGAACGTGTAATTTGAAACCCATGGACCATTGACGAGCACGGCTGAAATCCGTTCGCCAGGCACAGGCACATGACTCGCCGGCCAGACGCCTACACCGTTGGCAAGAAAAGTCAGTGATGCCACGCCCCCGCCGTTTGCGAATGTCGGCCAGAACAACTGTTGCAGCTTGTTTGCGTCCGGGTTGGCAAGGATTGTCACAGACCAAGTCTGCGTTTCGCCGGGTTGGATGGTGATGTTGGGGCCAATGATATGACGCCCTGCGGTGACAGTCATCGCGACCTGACCCGTGGCCGGATACGCGGTTGATCCGTTGCTGGCGTTGAATGACCATGACGTTGGGGCTGTGCCGGGCGTTCCGGCGGCACCACCTGCAAATCCACTGTTCAGCAGCCGGTTCGTCGCGCTCGGCTCTACCAGCAGCCCGCGCAACGCCCCCGACATAGGATCATGGTCAAAGCGCGGCACATCCGCGAGCGCCGTCCGCAGCACCCCCGCCGCGTCGAAATAGGTGGCAGACCCCGCACGGGTAAAGCTGACGCCATCGGGCAGCGCGCCGTCCATGAAGTCCAGCAAAAGACGCGGCGCCATCGCGGCGCGTCGGATCGGTCTGCCGGTCAGGCTCAGATCGCTGACGATCTTCATGCCAGAACCATCGCGTGAATACCGCTCGCCGTGGTGCCCGTGGCATTCACCCGTCGCACCCCAACTGGCAGGATCGAAAAATCCGCCACCGCTACGACACGCGCCAGACCGGTTTCGGTGACGATCGACAGGGTTCCGCCGGTTTCGATGTAAAGCCCCAAGGCGACGTGCGGCAGGTCTGTCATGTCAGAGGGCGTCACCGGCAGCATGTCGTTTGCAGGACCGGCCAGCGATGACGTGCGGTTCTCGAAAGGGTTGGTCATGGGTGTCACTCCGTTGGATCGCATCAACGGAAACCATCGCGGTGATTGCCTTACCGGAGCCGAACACTGCGCCCGATGCAAAGCCAGCCGGCGCAACACGGTGCCAGACCAAACAAAAAGCCGCCCCGAAGGGCGGCATTTGCGGCAACTTTCCGTGGAAAGCTGGTGCCGGTGAAGGGACTCGAACCCCCGACCCCATCATTACGAATGACGTGCTCTACCAGCTGAGCTACACCGGCCCGGTGGCGCGCTGTTAGCACCTAAAGCGGCGGGTGTGTAGCCCTAATTTGCAGATCGGGCGATGGCGGCAAGGTCTATCGGTTCGTCGTCCTTCTCTGGCAGAATCTCCTCGATGATCGGCTCTTCGACGACCGTATCCTTGGCCGGTGACGGCGCAGGACGGGCGGCGGGCTTGACCAGCAGAGGCAGCAGCTCGGCACCGGTGGCAGAAGGTCCGTCGGCCTCGACCGGCTCGCGCCAGCTGAGCGTGTCGAAACCGCCGCAATTGTCGCAGATCGGCCCCCAATGTGCGTGGATCGCCTTACACTTGTCACAGCACCATTGCGGGCCACGTGGCGCTGTCAGCGCCCGTGCCAGCCAGGCGCGCACCTCCGCCTCATCGGCACCAGAGCCCCGCTCGATCGCGGCCATCAGGCTCAGCGCGCGGCGGGTGGGGTGGCTGGTGGCCAGATCGCCCAGCGCACGCCGGGCCGCGGGAAAATCCTCGGCCGCGATCTCAAGCTCGGCCAGCAACATCCGCGTTTCCGGGTGGTCGGGCCGCACATCTGTCATCATGCGAAACCGCCGCAGCCGTTGCGCCGGGGTCTCATCCGGGACGATATCGGCAAAGGCCGCAGCCAGATCGGGATGCGGCTGCGCCTCCCATGCGCGACGAATCACCCGCGCAGCACCCTTGGTATCGCCCTTTGCAGCAAGTTGACGTGCGGCCATCGCGGCAGCGGGTATCAGGTCAGGCGACAGTTTGTTGGCGGCAATCGCCGCCTCCCGCGCCTCGGCGCTGGCGTTTTCGTCCAGCACCCCGCTTGCCTCTTGCAACGCCAGGATCGCGTCGCGCCGACGATACAAGTCCTTCGGCACTGTACCGGATTTGAGCTTTGCGGCCAGCGTGTTGCGGGCACCCGTCCAATCCTGAGCTTCGGATTGCAGTTTCAACAGGACATCCTGCATTTCGACATTCCGCGGCTTCAGCTCCAGGGCCTTCTCGGCCAGCTTGCGCGCGGTCTCTGCGTCCCCCGCAGCCAGGCGCTGCGCCAGCAGTCCCTTTACCCCGACAAAACGCGAGGCATCATGGGTCAGAAGCGCCTTCCATGCCTCCTCGGCGCGGCGATGATCGCCGATGGCCTCTGCAGATTGGGCGACCAGAAGGCTCGTCAACTCGGGCTTTT
Organism: uncultured Gemmobacter sp.; assembly: GCA_964439015.1. Taxonomy (GTDB): domain Bacteria; phylum Pseudomonadota; class Alphaproteobacteria; order Rhodobacterales; family Rhodobacteraceae; genus Gemmobacter. The sequence goes on along the minus strand of CAYTMV010000005.1, from coordinate 45,878 downwards.
GCAACAGCCGCTCGGCCCGCACCGCACGCGACAGCGCCACCCGATTTTCCCCGGCCGCCAGTGCCAGCATGCCTTCGGACAGGGCCTGAAACCCCTTTCTCTCGCGGCTGCGATCAAAATAGCGGCTGAGCGCGGTTTCATCCCCGTTCAGAAACCGCAGAAACGCCACCAGCAAACCCACCAGCGCCATGGCCAACCACAGCACAATCACCAGCGCCAAAACCAAAACCACCGCTTGCAACGGACCTAGGGTGAACTCCATCCCCGCAAAGGCGATCCGCAGCCCCTGACCCGAGGCCAGCAGCGCGTCCGCCCCCCAAGTCAGGCCAGCCACAAGTGACACGAAGATCAGGACTTTCAGCAACGACCAAAGCATCGGCGCCTCTCCCTCAGGTCATCTGCGCCAGTGCTGCAGCGGCAGCCTGACGGCGGCGGGCATCTGCCAGCCAGGTTTCAAACGCAGGCAGCGCAGCTTGCGGCAGGGCTTGCAGTTCTGACAGCGTGGCATCCAGATCCCCCGCCACCAGCGCCGCTTCGGCACGCGACAGGATGGCATCCACACTGTCCCCTTCCTTAGGCGAAAGCGAACGCGCGCCGGTCTGCGCTGCGAGGAAACTGGTCAGACGCGAGCCCAGATCAGGCCCGGGATCGGCCAGCCGCGCATCGGTCAGTGCCTGCCGTGCCGCAGGTGCAAATCCCTCTTGCAGCGCAACCAACGATGGCACGTCGCTCGTCAATTCCGCTGGAATTGTGACGTTTTCTGCCCCAAGCGCGTCCAGTGCTGGCTGAAGCGGCAAGCCAGAGTCAAACGCCGCCCGCAAAGAAACCAGCGCCGCCTCACGTCTGGCTGCGGCAGCATCCGCTTCGGCGGCGGCACGCATCGCATCGGCCTGCGCCTTGGCATCGGCCAAACGCGCTTCTGCCTCTGCCTGCATCTGGGCAGTAGGGGCGGTGACAACTGCGCGAAGGGTCTCGACCTCGGCCTTCAACGCGGCAAGACCTTCGACATCCGCCACTTCGGGCCGCGCCTCAAGGGCCGATACTCGGGCCTGCACCTCTTGCAGCAGCGGATCCGTTTCAGCGGCCGGAGCCGCCTCCAGCGCCACAAGCCGCGACTGGAGATCGTCGAGGATCGCTTGCTGTTCCGCCAGTGCCTGCTGCGCGGCCATCAGTCCCGGCGGATCGGCCAAAGGCCAACCTTCAGGCACAAACCGTGCAAGCGCAAACCCGCCACCGGCGGCCAAAGCGCCCCCCAACAACAAGGCTAGAAATCCAATGCCACTCCGGCGGCGAGGCTTGGGCGGCTCTGGCAGTTTGCTCGCCTCGTCAGGCGGTTCGACAGCAGCGGGCGCCGCCTCGACCGCGTCAATCGCCGCCTCGGTGGCCTTGGCCGTATCCGTCTCGCTCATGCCAATCTCCCCCTCGCTTGCTGTCAAACTAGTGATTGCGACGCCCCGCCTCAACCTCGACGATGCGCGCAATTGCGTCTTGCATACCGGCTGCGTCCGGCGTGGCTGCGATCTGCAGGGCCGCCACCGGCAAATCCGCCAAGGCATCCGCCGCATTCTGCGAAATGACCGCCACCAGAAGCGCAGCGCTCAGTGGTAATTCGCGACATGCTTCGACAAAGATTCGCGCTGTGCGCGGCGAAAACAGCGGCACGATCACCTTGCCCGGCGCAGCCAGCAAAGCCCGCGCGGTAGACGCCAAAGGCTGCGGTCTCTGGGCGTAAACTACCAAGGAATCCGTCTCTAAGCCGGCCTTTTTCAAACTGCCCACCAGGTCACCGGCGGCATCCTCGCCCCTGACATGCAAAAGCGGACCCTTAGGCGCCGAGGCCCGGATCAGAGCCTCCAGCGCATGCACATCCCCTTCGGCCGAGATCGCCTCAAACCCCGCCCGCCGCGCGGCCTCGGCGGTGCGTCCGCCCACGCAGAATGCCGTTCGCGGCAAGTGCGGTCGATCGCCACGCATCAACCGCCGAACCCCCTCAACCCCGGTTTCCGAAGTGAAGATCACCGCAGCAAATTCCCGATGTGGAAAGGTGGCCTGCAAAAATTCAGGCGCGATCAACGGAGCATGATGCACTGCGATTCCCGGGAACTGACGCTCCAGAACCTGCGCAAATCGTGCGGATTGCGCGGCGGGGCGCGTCAGCAGAACCGGGGGGAAGGATTGCTTGCACATGCTCAGGGTGTTACCTGCCGGACAGGCCCCGATCAACTGCGCAACATGTCACTCACCGTTCTTGGCATCGAAAGCTCTTGCGACGACACTGCCGCCGCCGTGGTCAGGCTGACCGCGGCACCTGAAATCCTGTCCTCGGTGGTTGAAGGGCAAGTTGCGTTGCATGCGCCCTTCGGCGGCGTGGTGCCAGAACTTGCCGCCCGCGCCCATGCCGAGCGGGTGGATCTTTGCGTCGAACAGGCGCTGGAGCAGGCGGGAGTAACCCTGCGCGACCTGGACGCCATCGCGGTGACCGCAGGGCCCGGCCTGATCGGCGGCGTGCTATCTGGGGTGATGTGTGCCAAGGGTCTGGCCGCCGCGACGGGGTTGCCGTTGATCGGCGTCAACCATCTTGCCGGCCACGCGCTGACCCCACGCCTGACCGATCAGGTGTCCTTTCCCTACCTGATGCTGCTGGTTTCTGGCGGGCATTGCCAATTTCTGGCCGTAGCCGGACCCGAGAGTTTTCACCGGCTGGGCGGCTCGATCGACGATGCCCCGGGCGAGGCCTTCGACAAGGTCGCCAAGGTGCTGGCTTTGCCGCAACCGGGTGGACCTTCGGTTCAGGCTGAAGCCCAGCGTGGCGACCCGCGCCGATTTTCCCTTCCCCGCCCCCTTCTGGACCGTCCGGGCTGCGACATGAGCTTTTCCGGTCTAAAAACCGCCGTGTTACGGGCGCGTGATGGGGTGATCGCCGCGCAGGGCGGCCTTTATCAGCAAGATCGCGCTGACCTTTGCGCCGGTTTTCAACGCGCGGTCGCAGATGTTCTGGTCGAAAAGACCCGCCGCGCCTTGGCCGAAACCGGGTTCACCTTGCTGGCCGTCGCGGGCGGTGTGGCTGCCAATACCGAGATCCGCGCCGGATTGCAGACGCTGTGCGCCCATCTCGATGTCCGGTTTCTGGCGCCGCCGTTGCGGCTTTGCACCGACAACGCCGCGATGATTGCCTGGGCCGGGATCGAGCGGCTGCAACAGGGGCACCGCGACGGCTTCGACCTTCAGGCGCGACCGCGCTGGCCGCTGGACAGCACCGCCGCCCCACTTCTCGGGTCAGGAAAAAAGGGGGCCAAGGCATGAGCATCTTGATTCTGGGTGCGGGGGCCTTTGGCACGGCCTTGGCGGTGGCCTTGGGGCGCGAGCGGCAGGTTGCGCTCTGGGGTCGCGGCTTGGAGGGTCGGCAATCTGCACGTCTGCCGGGTGTAATTCTGCCCGAAAACGTCACTGTCATGGCGGATTTTCAGAAATCAGATGCCAGAACGATCCTGCTGGCCGTGCCGATGCAGGCCCTTTCCGGCTTTGCTGCCGAGAATTCCTCACATCTGCGCGGTCGACGTCTGGTCGCCTGCTGCAAGGGGGTCGATCTGTCTTCGGGTCGTGGACCGACGGCGATTTTGGCCGATATAGAGACTGAAATCGCCCCCGCAATCCTGACCGGCCCCAGCTTTGCCGCGGATATCGCCGCAGGCCTGCCAACGGCGCTGACGCTGGCATGTGCCGATCCCAGCCTCGGTAAGGCTTTGCAGGCCGAGCTTTCAACCCCGGTGCTGCGCCTTTATCGCTCAGCTGATCCGATTGGCGCAGAACTGGGCGGTGCGTTGAAGAATGTCGTCGCCATTGCCGCCGGGGTGGTGATTGGCGCGGGGCTGGGCGACTCGGCCCGCGCCGCCCTGATGACACGTGGCTATGCCGAGATGCAACGCTTCGCCCTGTTTCGCGGTGCAAAGGCCGAAACCCTGGCGGGCCTCTCGGGTTTTGGCGATCTGGTTCTGACCTGCACCTCGCAGCAGTCCCGCAATTTTCGATTCGGCATGGCGCTGGGCCGGGGCGAAGGCTTTGATACAAGCGTGACCGTAGAAGGGATCGCAACGGCCAAAAGCGTCTCTAACATTGCCCATACGGCAGGATTAGAGACACCGATCACCACGATGGTCGCCGCCCTTTGCGACGGCCGGATTGCCCTGCCCCAAGCCATAAATACCCTGATGACCCGCCCCTTGAAGGAGGAATGAATGCGCGTTGCCCTTATCTGCAAGGACAAACCCGGTAGCCTGCAAACCCGGCTGGACAACCGCGCCGCCCATCTGGACCATATCGCCGCCAGCGGCGTTGTGGAAATGGCCGGGCCGTTTCTTTCTCCGGAAGGCACGATGATCGGGTCTCTGGTGATTCTGGAGGTCGAAACCCTCGATGCCGCCCGCGCTTGGGCGGCCGCAGACCCCTATGCCAAGGCCGGGCTTTTCACGTCGGTCGAAATCATCGAATGGAAGAAGGTCGTGGGATGAACTACTGGCTTTTCAAATCCGAGCCGGACACCTGGAGCTGGGATCAACAGGTGGCCAGGGGCGATGCCGGCGAGGAATGGGGCGGGGTTCGCAACTATCAGGCCCGCAATAATATGCGGGCGATGAAGATCGGTGACCGGGGTTTTTTCTACCACTCCAACGTCGGCAAGGAAGTGGTCGGCATCGTCGAAGTTTGCGCCGAAAGCGCGCCCGACAGCACCACTGATGACCCCCGCTGGGATTGCGTGCATATCCGCGCGATCAAACCGCTGGTCCATCCGGTCACGCTGGAGGATTGCAAGGTTCAGCCGGGGCTGGAGAAGATGGTGCTGGTGAACAACACCCGCCTCTCTGTTCAGCCGGTCACCGCCGAGGAGTGGCAGATCGTCTGCCGCATGGGCGGGGTGGAGCCGTAAGGCTCCACCCGGATCGGTTTATTCAGGCGCCGCGCACACAGCCCCCCCCCCGCGTCGTGTGCCCGATTTAATCGGGCAACACGCGCACGGCACCCTTGTCGGCAGACGATGCAAACTGGGCATAGACCTTCAGCGCAGTCGAGACCTGACGCTTGCGCGGCTGCGCGGGCTTCCATCCCGTGGCGTCCTGCTCGGCGCGGCGGGCGGCCAACTCGGCCTCCGGCACAGCGAGCGTGATGGTGCGGGCGGGGATGTCGATCTCGATCCGGTCGCCCTCACGCACCAGACCGATCATGCCGCCTGAAGCGGCCTCGGGCGAAACGTGGCCGATCGAAAGGCCCGAGGTGCCGCCAGAAAACCGGCCGTCAGTGATCAGCGCGCAGGCCTTGCCCAGCCCTTTGGATTTCAGATAGCTGGTCGGATACAGCATTTCCTGCATGCCCGGGCCACCTTTCGGCCCTTCATAACGGATGACGACCACATCCCCGGCCTCAACCCCGCCGTTCAGGATGCCGTAGACTGCCGCGTCCTGGCTTTCAAAAACCTTGGCCTTGCCGCTGAATACGAGAATGGATTCGTCAACTCCGGCGGTTTTCACAATGCATCCGTCGGGGGCCAGATTGCCCTTCAGCACCGCCAAACCACCATCCTTCGAGAACGGCGTTCTTGCCGAACGGATCACCCCATTTTCGCGATCCAGATCCAGGCTGGGCCACAGCGCCGCCTGACTGAAGGCAGTCTGCGAGGGTACGCCACCGGGTGCGGCCATGAACAGCTGCTGCGCCTCGGGCGCGTTGGATTTTGCGATGTCCCAATGGTCGATCGCAGCGCCGATCGTCGGCGCATGAACGGTCGAGCAGTCGCGCGCAATCAGGCCGCCCCGGTCCAGCTCGCCCAGGATCGCCATGATGCCGCCGGCGCGGTGTACGTCTTCCATATGCACATCGGCCTTGTTGGGCGCGACCTTGCACAGGCAGGGCACTTTGCGCGACAGCCGGTCGATGTCGTCCATGGTGAAATCGACGCCGCCTTCCTGCGCCAAAGCCAGGATGTGCAGCACGGTGTTGGTTGAGCCGCCCATGGCGATATCCAGCGCCATCGCGTTTTCAAACGCGGCCTTGTTCATCACGTTGCGCGGCAGGACCGAGGCATCCTCGTCTTCGTACCAGCGTTTGACCATCTCCATCACCCGGCGGCCAGACTCGAGAAACAGCCCTTTGCGGAAGGCATGGGTGGCCAGCGTCGAGCCGTTGCCCGGCAGCGCCACGCCCAGCGCCTCGGCCAGGCAGTTCATCGAATTGGCGGTGAACATCCCCGAGCAGGAGCCACAGGTGGGACACGCCGCCTGTTCGATCGCGGCCAGATCAGCGTCCGAGACCTTGTCATCGGCGGCAGCAACCATCGCGTCCACCAGATCCAGTGCCACGGTGCGGCCATCCCCCAGCGTGACCTTGCCGGCCTCCATAGGGCCGCCCGAGACGAAGATCGCCGGGATGTTCAACCGCATCGCCGCCATCAGCATGCCGGGGGTGATCTTGTCGCAGTTGGAAATGCAGACCATGGCATCCGCACAATGGGCGTTAACCATGTATTCCACGCTGTCGGCGATCAACTCGCGCGACGGCAGCGAATACAGCATCCCGTCATGGCCCATCGCGATCCCGTCATCGACGGCGATGGTGTTGAACTCCTTGGCGATACCGCCAGCCGCCTCGACCTCGCGGGCGACCATCTGGCCCAGATCCTTGAGATGCACATGGCCCGGAACGAATTGGGTAAAGCTGTTGACGATGGCGATGATCGGCTTGCCGAAATCGCTGTCCTTCACCCCGGTCGCACGCCAGAGGCCACGGGCCCCCGCCATGTTGCGGCCGTGGGTCGAGGTGCGGGAACGATAGACGGGCATCTGGGCTCTCCGGGATGGCTGTTGGGTCAAGCACTGCCCGTTGAACGAGGAAAAATCAACCGCCCGCGGCGGTGCGATCTGCAAATGTGACTGAAAAGAAATGGAGGGCCCCGACCCCTCGAGACCCTCCATCCACCCCACGTGCTCCCTCAGCACCACACGTGTTCTTGAAAGGTCTCGGGCTCCTGCCCTGTAAGGATCAACCTAGCGAAAACCGCAGGCTGTCGCAAATCCGGAATGCGCGGGATTTGTTTCAATCGCCGCGCATTCCGCCGTCCTCAGGCGTAGATGCTTTCCTTGCCGAAATGTTTGACCAGCATGTAATAAACCACGGCACGATACTTGTTGCGCTCAGACCGGCCATAGATGTCGATCACCGCATCAATCGCCTCAGTCAATTTTGGCCCGTCGGCCAGACCCAGTTTCTTGATGAGAAAATTGGTCCGCACCCTCTCCAACTCGGACTTGTCGGAGGCCGCGATGGTTTCACTATCCTGCGAATAGATCGACGGGCCACAGCCGATGGTGACCTTGGTCAGAAGGTCCATGTCCGGCGTCATCTTGCACTTGGATTTCAGATCTTCGGCATATTTGGCGATCAGTTCGTCGCGCTTGCTCATCTCAGGCTCCCGTCCCTCGTGGCACCGCGTTCGCGGCAGTTGTGAAAGACCTTAGGACAAACGCGCAGGCAGACAAAGGGAAATTGCGGCCCGATTTCCCCGCGTGGCATCAAGCCGCGGGGAAAGGAGGTCAGCGGTTCAGCTCGATGATGTACTGATTGGCCAACAACGTCAGACGCGCCTTGTCGCCCAGATCGGCCATGACGGCCTCGACCGCGCGGCGCACCGGCGCGCCCTGTGCGTCCGACATCCAGTTATAGTCGTCGCCGGCGATCACGCCCTTGGCCTTAACCTTTTGCAGGCACAGTGCCAGATCATTGCCAATGAAAGGATCGTTATGGTTGCCGTCGATGTAAACCCAGTCCAACGAGGCATCGGGCAGCGCCGACAGTGCAACATCAGAGGTCGCACGATGGATCACCACCCGCGGGTCTCCCTGAAACATCGCGACGACATCCTGATATTTCACTTCCATCAGGTTTTCATTCTTCTTGCGACCGAAACCGGTGTTGGAAAACTCGGGCATATACATCCACGGGTCGATCAGGTGCAGCCGATCGGGCGCGCAAATTTCAAGGATGCGTCTGGAAAACTGACCCTCCCAAACACCGATTTCGGCTGCAGTGCCGCCCTTGGGCATCTTGTCCAACAGGCGGCCGCGCATCATCTCGCGGCGGCTGGGGGCTTCGGCAGTTGCGGTTTCACTCATATTACACCTGCTAAGGGTTTTGGGTGAAGATGAGAGGGCCCCGCAGGGCCCTCCGATCAGTAACGGTAATGTTCGGACTTGAACGGGCCCGCCACCGAAACGCCGATGTAATCGGCTTGCTCGGGCTGAAGTTCGGTCAGCTTGACGCCGATCTTCTTCAAATGCAGACGAGCAACCTTTTCATCCAGCGCCTTGGGCAGAATATAGACGCCCGGCGCGTATTCGCCGCCCTTGGTCCAAAGCTCGATCTGCGCCAACACCTGGTTGGTAAAGCTAGCCGACATCACGAAGGAGGGGTGGCCGGTGGCATTGCCGAGGTTCAGCAGACGCCCTTCGGACAGCAGGATGATGCGATTGCCCGAGGGCATCTCGATCATGTCCACCTGATCCTTGATGTTGGTCCACTTGTGATTGCGCAGCGCCGCGACCTGAATCTCGTTATCGAAATGGCCGATGTTGCCGACAATCGCCATGTCCTTCATCGCGCGCATATGCTCGATGCGGATGACGTCCTTGTTGCCGGTGGTGGTGACGAAGATATCGGCCACGTCCACCACATCTTCCAGCGTCGTCACCTGAAACCCGTCCATCGCCGCCTGCAGCGCACAAATCGGGTCGATCTCGGTCACGATCACGCGGGCGCCCGCGCCTTTCAGCGAAGCGGCCGAGCCCTTGCCCACATCGCCATAGCCGCAAACCACGGCCAGCTTGCCCGCCATCATCGTATCGGTTGCGCGGCGGATGCCGTCCACCAGCGATTCCTTGCAGCCATACTTGTTATCGAACTTCGACTTGGTGACCGAGTCGTTGACGTTGATTGCCGGGAAGGGCAGCAGGCCCTTCTTGTGAAGATCATACAGGCGATGCACGCCGGTGGTCGTCTCTTCGGACACGCCCTTGATCGCATCGCGCTGCTTGGTGAACCAGCCGGGGCTGGCCGCCAGACGCTTGCGGATCTGGTTGAAAAGACAGACTTCCTCGTCCGAAGTCGGCACCGCGATCAGGTCGGTCTCACCGGCCTCGACCCGCGCGCCCAGCAGGATATACAACGTGGCGTCGCCGCCATCGTCGAGGATCATATTGGCCGTGCCTTCCGCGAACTGGAAGATGCGGTCAGTATATTCCCAATATTCCTCGAGGCTTTCGCCCTTGACCGCGAAGACCGGCGTGCCGGTCGCGGCAATGGCTGCGGCGGCATGGTCCTGCGTCGAAAAAATATTGCACGAGGCCCAGCGCACATCCGCGCCCAGTGCCTTCAGCGTCTCGATCAGCACGCCGGTCTGGATCGTCATGTGCAGGCTGCCGGCGATGCGCGCGCCTTTCAGCGGTTGGCTGGCGCCAAACTCGTCCCGGCAGGACATCAGGCCCGGCATTTCGGTTTCGGCGATGGTCAGCTCCTTGCGCCCGAAATCCGCGAGGGCAATATCCTTGACGATGTAATCCTTCGGCATAAGCCGCACTCCTTGGCATGACTGTTGGCGCTGGATAGCATTGCGCCGCTGGCGGGACAATGATCAGGGAAAGTAGATTAAATTATGGCCGGAAACAGAAACAATCCACGTCAACCTCGGGCATGGCAGCGGATGCTGTCCGGGCGGCGGCTGGATCTTCTGGACCCCACGCCGATGGATATCGAGATCGAGGACATTGCCCACGGTCTGGCCTTTGTGGCCCGCTGGAACGGTCAGACCCGCGGCGATCATGCCTATTCCGTGGCAGAACATTCGCTGCTGGTGGAAGTGATCTTTTCGCGGCAGAATCCCGGGATTGCCGCGCGGTGGCGTCTGGCCGCGCTGCTGCATGACGCGCCTGAATATGTGATCGGCGACATGATCAGCCCGGTCAAGGCATCGGTCGGGCCCGGCTATGCCGAACTGGATCAACGCCTGACAGCCGCCATTCACCTCCGGTTTGGCCTTCCGGCTGTCCTGCCCGCAATGATAAAAAAGGCGATCAAGGCCGCGGATAATGTTTCGGCCTGGGCAGAAGCTGTCGGTATCGCCGGATTCTCGGAAATCGAGGCCAACCGGCTGTTTGGCAAGCCGGATCGGCTTTTGTTGGACAGCCTGTCCGTTCAACTGCGTCCGGCGCCACTGGTGCGGGCGGATTTCACCGCCCGCCACCATGATTTGCTGGTCGAAATGGACGCTTAGAGCGACATGCTTTCTGCCGATTTGCCAGCGGCCATCGCCTCGATGAACCAGCGCGGCTTGCGCCCACGACCCGACCAGGTTTCCGAAGGATTTTCAGGATTTGCATACTTGACCGAGGCCGGCGCACGCTTGCGGGTCGCCTGCATTCCAGTCAGTTCTGCCAGTGAGAAACCCATTTGCCGAGCCTTTTCCTCCAACTCGGCCAAGGCTTCCTTTTTCTTGCGATCCTCGAAAGAGGCAATCGCCCGCGAGACCTGGGTCTGCAAATCTTTCAGCTCTTTCAATGACAGCGCATTGAGGTCCATTCAGGGGGCTTCCTTTTGCGGAAATGACTGTTGTTTCCCGCGCCGCCGTCACCTGTAAAACACAATATCCGGCGCGATGGCCGGATATTAGCCATCGATTTCCGAAAGTGCAATTATTTTGGACTGCGCTTTGCGAGAATGCGCTGCAAGGTTCGGCGGTGCATGTTCAACCTGCGGGCTGTTTCAGAAACATTGCGGTCGCACATTTCATAAACACGCTGGATATGCTCCCAACGCACCCGGTCGGCGGACATCGGGTTTTCGGGCGGCGGGGGCAATGCCTCACCCTGGCGCGCCAACAGTGCATTTGTAATCTCATTGGCATCGGCGGGTTTGGAAAGATAATCCACCGCACCAATCTTCACGGCGGCCACCGCCGTGGCGATCGCGCCGTATCCCGTCAGGACCACCACGCGACAATCGGGCCGGCGGTCGCGCAACACCTCAACCACTTCCAGACCGTTGCCATCCTCAAGCCGCAGATCAACCACTGCATAGGCTGGCGGCTGGCTGACCGCCAAGGCCTTGCCCGCGGCAACGCTTTCCGCCGTCACCGGGATGAATCCACGCTTTTCCATGGCCTTGGCCAGGCGCTTTACGAAAGGCTCATCGTCATCGACCAGCAAAAGGCTGCGATCCGCCCCAAGTTCGGCAGTCACGTCTTCGACCATTTGCTCAGTCCCCTGTTCCGCATATTGCGGGCAAACTAGGTGCATTTGCAGCAGAGGTCAATTTTTCCCCGATGCCGCCGCAGCGTCCATGAAGCACTGCACGCGCTCGGCCATCTGTTCCGGCGTCTCGTCACGCTTGAAAAAATCGACAAACCCCACCTCGGGCATGACGAAATAAGTGAAGGTAGAATGGTCGATGAGATAGAATTCCTGTTCCGGGTCCTGAATCTTGTAATAGGTCTTGTAGGCCTGCGAGGCAGCCTTGACCTGTTCGGGCGAGCCGGAAAGGCCAATCATCCGCGGATGGAGGTTGTCGGTGAAATCAGCCAGAACTTCGGGGGTGTCGCGGGCCGGATCGACAGAAATGAACACCGGTTGCACCTCAAGCCCGCGCTCTTCCAGCAGGGCGACCGCCTCGGCATTGCGGGCATTGTCATAAGGGCAGACATCCGGGCAGAAGGTATATCCGAAATAGATCAGGCTGGGCTTGCTCAGCACATCCTTGTCAGTGACGGTTGCGCCGGTTTCATCGACCAGAGTGAAAGGCCCGCCGATATCTCCCGCCACCGCCGAGCCACGGCAGGCGGCAAAGGCATCATCGGCGTCCTTCAGGCTGACCCAAAGCAGGCTTCCACCCAAAAGGGCGGCCACGGACAAAATGGCTGCTCCGGCATAAATCCTGTTCATATGCAAACCTTCCTGCATGAAATCTCTCGGCGCGTTGATCCTTAAACCACGCAGGCGTATCAATCGCAAATCACCAGCCTGCGACAAGGAGGCACAATTGCCCGAAATCCCGCCCCTTCGCGAGGGCCGAAATGACTGGCTGCGATTGCGCACCCTGGTCATGCTGCGTTGGCTGGCAATTGCCGGGCAGTTGGCGGCGCTGGCCGCAGTGACCGCGCTATATGGCGTCGGTCTGGTCACAGGCGCCTGGTGTCTGGTGATGGTTGGGCTGTCGGCAATCGTCAATTTCGCGCTGATCTACCTGTTTCCGCCAACCCATCGCTTGACCGAACGGCAGGCAGCCCTGGTGTTGCTGTTCGATCTTTTGCAATTGCTGGCGCTGGTGGCGCTGACGGGCGGGCTGACCAATCCATTTGCGCTGCTGATCCTGGCACCCGTCACCGTCGCGGCTACCGTCCTGCGTGGCCGTCTCGCCATGGCCATGGCAGCGGTGGCCATGCTGGGAGTCGCCGTCATCGCTGTGATCCATGCGCCCTTGGTCCTCGCCAATGGCAGTGCGATGCAGACGCCGCTGATTTTCACCCAGGGCTTTGGCGCAGCAATCGTGATCGGCATCGCGTTTCTGGGCTTTTACGTCTTTCGCGTGGCGTCTGAGATGCGGGCCATGCAGGACGCATTGCTGGCAACCCAGATGGCACTGGCGCGCGAACAAAAGCTGACCGATCTGGGCGGGGTGGTCGCCGCCGCAGCCCACGAGCTGGGGACACCACTGGCCACCATCAAGCTGGTTTCGTCCGAATTGGCCGACGATCTTGACGACCCAGACCAGCGCGCCGATGCCGAGTTGATCCGCGACCAGGCCGATCGCTGCCGCGAGATCCTGCGCTCGATGGGACGGGCGGGCAAGGACGACAGGCAGATGCAACGCGCGCCGCTGGGGGCCGTGCTGCGAGAGGCTGCGGAACCACATCTGAGCCGGGGCAAGCAGGTGGAGTTTCGGCTTGGGCCGGCAGATGGCTCGGTCTCGCGCGAGCCGACGATCCGCCGCTCGCCCGAGATCATCCACGGTTTGCGCAACCTGATCCAGAACGCGGTGGATTTCTCGGCCAGCACAGTCTGGGTGGATGGGGAGTGGACCGGCGACCGTGTCACCATTCGCATCGTCGATGATGGGCAGGGCTATCCGCCGCAACTGCTGGGACGGATCGGCGATCCGTTCATGCGCGGGCGCGACCCCCGCCCCGCCGATCCCCGCCGCCCGGGATATGAGGGGATGGGACTTGGCCTGTTCATCGCCAAGACCCTGCTGGAGCGCACCGGTGCCGAACTCAGCTTTGCCAATGGCACGGACCCATTTCTGACCATGTCCGAAAGGCCCAACCGCAGCGGCGCCATTGTCGAGGCGATCTGGCACAGCGCGGACCTACTGGTCGCTGATTCGGGCGGGCTGGGAGAAAACCTGCCAATCACTGGCTGATCGCGAACATTAAGAGAACATACTGATTTTCATCGCATTTTATCCCGAAACTGCGCCGGCCGCTTAACCAGCCATTAACCGATCTCTCGCGAAGGTTGCGTCACGGGCAGCATTTGCCCCTGACGTGGAGTGGCGGCAATGCAGATTGACTGGATGGCGACCTTGGGGATGGCGGCGGTGGCAGTGCTGGCTGCGATGGCGGGCCTGTTGCTGATGGCGGCTCTGCAGCCCCGCCTGACCAGCCAACGCGGCACTGTGTTCGCGGAGCGTGATCCGGGCACCTCTTTCCTGTTCGACGGAGAGGTGTTGGTCGACGCCACCCCGGATGCGCGGGCGTTGCTGTCAATATCGGGGATGAAAGGCGCGCCATGGCCGCGGCTTCTGGCCTATCTGGTTCCGCGTTTTCCCGGGCTGGAGGCGCGGCTGGCCCGGCTGGCCGAAGATGGGCGGATCACGATGGCGTCCGACAGCCCTGACCAACCTTTGATGCTGCGGGCCGAGATGCGCGGCGGCTTGACGCGGATCACCCTGATCGACCCAGAGGAGGGCGCCGCCCACCCCGGCCAAGATTCACTCGGGTTTCGTGCCCAGGAGGAAGAGCTGGCCTTGCTGCGCGGCGTTGTCGCGCAAGCACCGCTGATGATCTGGCGTGAAACCGCAGCCGGCGACATTACCTGGGCCAATGCCGCCTACCTGATCCAGGCGGGCCAGATGCTGGAACCGGGAAAAGACCTCACCTGGCCCCTGCCCCGGCTGTTCGACCGCACAGCAATCCAGCAGGGCGCCCCCCGGCAGCGCCTGCGTCTGCAAACCCGTGCGGGCGAAACATGGTTTGACCTTACCGCCCTGCCCGAGCAGGATGGCCATCTGGTCTTTGCCCAGCCCGCAGATGCCCTTGTGCAAGCAGAAACCGGCTTGCGCGAGTTCATGCAAACCCTGACCAAAACTTTTGCCCATCTGACCACTGGTTTGGCGATATTTGACCGCCAGCGTCAGCTTGCGCTGTTCAACCCTGCACTTCTCGATCTGACGGGCCTGCCACCGGACTTTCTGACCATGCGACCGACGTTGTTTGCGTTTCTGGATGCGATGCGCGACCGCAACATGATCCCCGAGCCGAAAGATTATCGCAACTGGCGCAAGCAGATGATGGAGATCGAGGCCGCTGCCGCCCAGGGCACCTTTGAAGAAACCTGGAGCCTGCCTTCCGGCCAGACCTATCGCGTGATCGGGCGCCCCCACCCCAACGGCGCGCTGGCGCTGTTGTTTGAGGATATTTCGACCGAGATTTCGCGCATCCGCCGGTATCGCGAAGATATGGAACTGGGTCAGGCGGTGTTTGATGCCGTCGATCCGGCACTGGCGGTCTTCTCGCCTGCGGGCAAGCTGGTGATGTCCAATGCTGCCTATGCCGCCCTGTGGGAAGATGATCCCGGCACCGCGCTGGATGAGGGCAGCTTTGCCGCGCTCTGCCGGCACTGGCGCGCGAAAACCGCACCAAGCCCGATCTGGGAGCAGGCGGATGCCTTTGTTGCCTCCCTGTCCCGACCCGAGGCGCTGACGGGCGAGGCGCGGTTGACGGATGGTCGGCTGGTGCAGTGTCGATTCACGTCGCTACCTGGCGGGGCGACGATGGCCGCCTTTCATCTGTCAGGCTCGGACCAGCCATTCCGGCTTCGCCCGACGGAGGCCGAACCCATCGCGCTCACCGCCTGACACCGGCTTGCAAGCTGGGGGCTGGCCGGGCAAACTGTCCACATCATGGCCGGCCCCGCTTCGATTTCCCTGTTCCTGCCTTCGGAAGAAGACACTGCCCGGCTTGCCGCGCACCTCGCGCCGCGTCTGGATGCGGGCGATGTGATCCTGCTTTTCGGGCCGATCGGTGCGGGCAAAACCCATTTCGCACGGGCACTGATCCGCGCAAGGCTGCAAAATCCTGCCGAAGATGTGCCCTCGCCCTCCTTCACCCTTGTTCAGACCTATGAGGGAGCGCCCGATATCTGGCATGCCGACCTCTATCGTCTGGGACATCCGGACGAGGTGTTGGAACTGGGGTTGGAGTCAGCCTTTGCCGAAGCGATCTGCGTGATCGAATGGCCGGACCGTCTGGGCCGTTTTCTGCCGGATGAAAGCCTGAAACTGACCTTTGCCACCGAAGGCGAGGGCCGTCGGCTGACCGCCACCGGACCAGACCGCTTGCTGGCACTGCTTGAGGGCTTTCATTCATGACCCGCAACGACAGCAAACTGGCCTTCCTGCGCCGCGCCGGCTGGTCCGACGCGCATCGAACCCCTTTGGCAGGTGATGCATCTGACCGCAGTTACGAGCGCCTTGTGATGCCTGAAGGGCGCGCCGTGTTAATGGACGCCCCGCCCGGTCGCGGCGACGACCCGGCTGACTTCATCGCCATTGCCCGGCATCTGCTTGGGTTGAACCTCTCGGCGCCGCGCATCCTTGCAGACGATCTGGCCAACGGCTTCCTCCTGTTGGAGGATCTGGGCGACGGCATCTATGCCCGGTTGATCGCCGCTGATCCGACACAGGAACTGCCACTTTACACCGAAGCGGTTGGAGTGCTGGCGCATCTGCAATCGCGCCCAGCGCCGGTCGGACTGCCCGATCTGAACGCTGCCGACTGGGCAGAGGCCGCAGGTTTTGCGACCGACTGGTATGCCTTTGCGATTACGGGCCATCGGCCTGACCGCACGGCTTTCACCAAGTGCCTCGCGGATCTGCTGACACAGTATGCCGACGGCCCACGCGTGCTGATCCTGCGCGATTACCACGCCGAAAACCTGCTCTGGCTGCCCGAAAGGGCCGGTCTGGCGCGCGTTGGCCTGCTGGACTTTCAGTTGGCGCAGATGGGACAGCCGGGCTATGACCTTGTGTCCCTGTTGCAGGACGCACGGCGCGACGTCGTCCTGTCAACCGAAGCGGCGATGATCCGGCATTTCCTGACCCTGACCGGGCAGGAACAAGCCCGTTTTGCCCCCGCCTATGCCGTGCTGGGCGCCCAGCGCGCGCTGCGGATCCTCGGCATCTTTGCGCGGTTGTGTCTGGTCGCGGGCAAGCCGGGCTATCTGAAACTGATGCCCCGGGTATGGGATCAGCTGCAACGAAACCTCGCCCACCCGGCACTGGCGCCGTTGCGGACGATATGCGACAGCCTGCTGCCCGCGCCCACACCCGCCAATATGGCAAGAATAGAGACGCAATGCGCCAAACACCTGATGCCGTAATGCTGTTTGCAGCGGGGTTCGGCACCCGCATGGGCACCCTGACCCAAACCCGCCCCAAGCCGCTGATCGAGGTGGCCGGCCGGCCGCTTCTGGATCATGCGCTGGCCTTGGTGGATGCAGCGGGGCTGCACAAGGTGGTGGTGAACACGCATTACCTCGCCCAGCAGATCCGCGACCATCTTTCAGACCGACCGGAAATCGCAATCTCGCACGAGCCCGAAATCCTGGAAACAGGCGGCGGTTTGCGGCAGGCGCTGCCGCTGTTGGGGGCGGGGCCGGTTTTTACCTTGAACACCGATGCCGTATGGACGGGTGCCAACCCCCTCCGTCAATTGCTGAAGGCATGGGATCCCACGCGCATGGACGTGCTGCAACTTGTCTTGCCGGCATCCCTTGCGCGCGGATACCACGGAAACGGTGACTGGATTCTGGATGGTGATGGCCGCATCACCCGTGCGGCTGGTCGACCGGGCCTTGTCTATCTGGGCGCCCAGATTATCAATCCGGTGGGGCTGGACGAGATCCCGGACCGCGTCTTCTCGCTCAACCGGCTATGGGATCGGGCCATCGCGTGCGGGCGCGCCCGTGCCGTCATCCATGACGGTCTGTGGTGCGACGTGGGCCACCCCGACGGCATCCGCGAGGCGGAGGAGATCCTGCATGGCGCTGTTTTCTGATCCCGCACCGCGCGTTTTTGCCCTGCCCCCCGGCGCCGATTTTGCGAAGGCGTTGGTCAAGGGTCTGAAGGCCAGGCTGGCGGGTCAACCGCCCGAAGCGATGGCGCGCGTCACGCTGTTTCTGAACGCCGAGGGGATGCGCCAGCGCGTGACCGAGGCCTTCGTCGACGCGGGCACCGGTTATCTGCCACAGATGCGGCTGGTGACGGATCTATCGACCGAGGCCGCATTTCTGGGCATTCCGCCCGCCGTTCCGCCGCTGCGCCGGCGCTTGTTGCTGGCCCAGCTGATCGCGGCGCTGCTGGACCGCGACCCCGATCTTGCACCGCGTGCGGCGCTGTATGATCTGGCAGATAGCCTCGCCGCCCTTCTGGACGAGATGCAGGGCGAAGGCGTCTCGCCTGAGGCGGTCGCAGATCTTGATGTGGCCAACCACTCGGCCCATTGGGCGCGGACGCGGGCCTTCATGTCGATCGTCGCACCGCTGGTCAGCGATCCGCAGGCCCCGGACAGCCAGACCCGTCTGGCCCGCACCATTGACGGCCTTGCGGATCTTTGGGCAAGCAAGCCGCCCGGGCCGGTGATCGTCGCAGGGTCAACCGGGTCGCGCGGCACGACACTACGGCTGATGCGTCTGGTCGCGGCGCTGCCGCAGGGGGCGCTGCTGCTGCCCGGTTTCGATTTCGACCTGCCAGACCATGTCTGGGACGGTCTGGCTGATGCGATGACCGCCGAGGATCACCCGCAATATCGCTTTCGCCGCCTGTTCGACATGCTGGACTGCGGGCCGCACGACGTGCAGCCCTGGCTGGACCGCACCGCCCCGGATCCTGCGCGCAACCGTCTGATTTCCCTTGCCTTGCGGCCAGCGCCAGTGACGGATCAATGGCTGGCCGAGGGTGCCGCCCTGCCCGACCTGCGAGAGGCCACGCAAGGCATGACCCTGATCGAGGCCCCCTCACCGCGGGCCGAGGCGCTGTCGGTTGCACTCATCCTGCGCCATGCTGCCGAGCAAGGCCGCCGCGCCGCACTGATGACCCCAGACCGCAACCTTGCGCGGCAGGTGACGGCAGCCCTGGACCGCTGGGGCATCCGGCCGGATGATTCGGCAGGCCGGCCCCTTTCCCTTTCCGCGCCCGGGCGATTGTTGCGCCATCTGGTGCGGTTGATGGGCCGACGTCTGACCGCCGAGGCGCTGATCGTGGTGTTGAAACACCCGCTGACCGCCAGCGCCGGCGGACGCGGCCCGCATCTGTTGCTGACCCGCGATCTGGAAATGCGGCTCCGTCGGCATGGACCTGCTTTTCCTGACGCGGCCAGCCTGCAAGCGTTTGCCGACCGCAAAGCCACGCCCGAGGCTCGCATCTGGACGGACTGGCTTACGGCGCTTTTCGCTGGATTAGAGACGGTTTCAACGGCGCCGCTGGCCGATCATCTGGCGCGGTTGCGGTCTTTGGCCGAGGGGCTTGCCGCAGGGCCGGGAGTGATGGGCAGCGGGGCGCTGTGGCAGGAAACGGCTGGTGAAAAGGCTCGCGCGGTTCTCGACGGTCTCGGCGCCGAGGCCGACTATGGCGGTGACTTTTCAACCACAGACTTTGCTTCGCTGATCGACGCTCTGCTGAGCCGCGAGGTCGTGCGTGAAGCGGCTGAAACCCATCCGCTGATCTCGATCCGCGGCACGATCGAGGCACGGGTGCAGGGTGTCGATCTGCTGGTGCTGGGTGGGTTGAACGACGGCAGTTGGCCGCGCCTGCCGCCGCCCGACCCATGGCTGAACCGCAGGATGCGGCAGGATGTGGGTCTGCTGCTGCCGGAACGGCGCGTTGGTCTTTCGGCCCACGATTTCCAGCAGGCTGCGGGCGCAGCAGAAGTTATCCTGACACGCGCCCGCCGTGATGCCGAGGCCGAGGCCGTGCCTTCGCGCTGGTTGAACCGGTTGACCAACCTTCTGTCCGGCCTGCCCCAGCGGCACGGACCCGAGGCGCTGGCCGAGATGCGGCGCAAGGGCGCGGACTGGCTGCGCCTCGCCGCGCTTCTGGATGTGCCAGAGGAACGGCAATTGCCCGCGCCGCGCCCCTCGCCGCGACCGCCGCTGGCAACCCGGCCCAAGGAACTGGCGGTCACAGGCATCGAAAAGCTGATCCGCGATCCCTATGCGGTCTATGCCCGCAACATCCTGCGTCTTTATCCGATGGACCCGCTGCATCAGGCACCGGATGCGCGGTTGCGGGGCTCGGCCCTGCACAGCATTCTCGAGGTGTTTGTGCGGCAGCGGCCCTTGTCCGAAAGCCGCGCAGAAGCGCGTGGCAGGCTGATGGCCACCGCTGCGCAGGTATTGCTGGAGGAAGCCCCCTGGCCCGCAGCGCGGATGCTGTGGCTGGCCAGGCTGGACCGGGTAGCAGACTCTTTCCTTGATGCCGATGCGACGGGCGGAACGGCGGTGGTGATCGAGGATCGCGGGCGCGTGGCGCTGGCCGGCCTGGACTTTACGCTGACCGCCAAACCTGACCGGATCGACGAAATGCCCGACGGACGCCTGCATATTCTGGATTACAAGACTGGCACCCCGCCCAGCGAAAAGCAGATCCGGCATTTTGCCAAGCAACTGCTGCTTGAGGTGGCGATGGCGGAACGCGGCGGATTCACCAAACTGGGCGAGCGTGATGTCGCGCAGGCGACCTATGTCGGCCTCGGATCTGCGCCAAAGACGGTCGAGCTGGACCTGTCGAACGATGCGGCAGGGAAGGCGTGGGAAGAACTACACCGCCTGATTGCCAGATATCGCGACCCAAGCCAGGGCTATACCGCCCGGCGCGCGGTAGAGCAGACCGGATTTGCCGGCGATTACGATCACCTCGCCCGCTATGGCGAATGGGGGCTGACCGACACCCCGCAGCCGGAGGATCTGGAATGACGGCGCGTCGAGACCCCGCCTCCGAAAGACAGATTCAGGCGGCAGATCCTGCAGCTTCAACCTGGCTTTCGGCCAATGCCGGGTCGGGCAAGACCCGGGTGTTGATCGATCGCGTGGCGCGACTGCTGCTGCAAGGCGTAGCGCCACAGCGCATCCTCTGCCTGACATATACCAAAGCCGCCGCGACCGAGATGCAGAACCGGCTGTTCGAGCGACTTGGTGCCTGGGCCATGAAGCCCGATGAAAACCTTAGCGACGAATTGGGCAAGCTTGGGGTGGACAGCGCGCTGGACGATGCACTGCTGGCCGAGGCGCGGCGGCTGTTCGCCCGGGCTATCGAGACGCCGGGCGGGCTGCGGATCCAGACCATCCACTCATTCTGCGCCACCCTTCTGCGTCGTTTTCCGCTGGAGGCGGGGGTTTCGCCGCAGTTCACGGAACTGGACGACCGGGCGGGTCGTCTGATCCGCGACGAATTGCTGGACCGGATGGCGGACAGCGTCGCCCCGCAGGCAGTGGCAGATCTGGCGCGGGTCTTTACCGGCGAAGATCTTTCTGGGTTGGCCGCGGATGTCGCACGCAATGCCGCAGGCTTTGCCCATCCTTTCGATCCCGCCAGCCTAGGCCTTCCCGAAGGCACCACTACGGACTCGCTGTTGGCCCAGGTTTTTCTGGGAGATGAGGCAGAACTGCTGTCAGAGGCCGCGCAAATCCTGGCGGGTGGATCTGCCAATGACCAGAAGGCGGCAGAGAAGATGGCAAAAGCTGCCGCGGCGGACCAGGGCCTCGCCACGCTGCCGATGTTGGAAGCCGCGTTGCTTTATGGGGAATCCAAGATCGAGGGCCGGTCTTACACCGCTAAAGGGGCGGCCATTGCCACGCAGGCCACGCAGCCCAGGCTGATCCATCTGCAGGATCGGCTGGACGCACTGGGCCTGCGGGTCGAGGCCGCCCGGCCATTGCGGCTGGCCCTGCGCGCGGCTGAAAGGGCGCGGGTATTGCACGACTTTGCAGCGGCTTTCCTGCCGCTTTATGCCGAGGCAAAGACCCTGCGCGGCGCACTGGACTTCGACGATCTGATTGCCCACGCCAAGGCCCTGCTGACCGATCCGGATGTGGCGCAATGGGTGCTGTATCGACTGGATGGTGGTATTGACCACATTCTTGTCGATGAGGCTCAGGATACCTCGCCCGACCAGTGGCGGGTGATCGAGTTGCTGGCACAGGAACTGACGGCGGGTGAAGGTGCCCGCGGCGAAGCCGAGCGCACTGTGTTTGTGGTCGGCGACCCCAAACAGTCGATTTATTCGTTCCAAGGGGCCGATGTGGCGGCTTTTGGCGCGATGCGGCAGCTGTTCATGGAGCGGCTGGCCCCGCCCGGTCCGGGCCTGACGCAGCTGGAACTGGAATATTCATTCCGTTCGTCACCGGCGGTCCTGCGGCTGGTCGATCTGGTTTTTGCCGATCTGGGGGACAGCGATCTGGGGCAAATGTCGCGGCATATCGCCTTTCAGGACGCCATGCCCGGCCGGATCGAAGTGTGGCCGCCGATCACCGCCACCGAAAAGCCCGAGGACGGCGAATGGTTTGATCCGGTCGACATGGTGACCGAAGAGCATCACGCCGCCCGGATTGGCAAGCAGGTGGCGGCGCGGATTGCCGAAGTGCTTGAATCGGGGGTGGCGATCCCTTCGCGCGAAGGGCCGCGGCCGGTGCATGCTGGGGATTTTCTGATCCTGGTCCGGCGGCGCAATGACATTTTTGCCGAGGTGATCCGCGCCTGCAAGGCCGCAGGCCTGCCGATTGCGGGGGCCGACCGCCTGAAACTGGGCGGCGAGATTGCTGTGCGCGACCTGACGGCCGCTTTGGCGTTTCTGGTCTTGCCCGAGGATGATCTGTCGCTGGCGGCCTTGCTGCGCTCGCCCCTGTTTGGCTGGAGCGAGGGGCAGCTTTACCGGCTGGCGCAGCCGCGGCCGGGCTATCTCTGGGCGGCGCTGCGTGATGCGCCTGAGGCTGAGGAGACGCGCGCGATCCTGCAGGATCTGCTGGATCAGGCCGATTTTCTACGCCCCTATGAGGTTCTGGAACGTCTGCTGACGAGGCATGGCGGCCGCCGCAAACTGCTGGCCAGGCTGGGAGATGAAGCTGAGGATGGGATTGATGAACTTCTGTCGCAGGCACTGGCCTATGAACAGACCGATGTGCCGAGCCTGACCGGGTTTCTGACCTGGTTGCAGAGCGAAGAGGTGGAGGTCAAGCGACAGGCCGAAGGTGCAGGCAAGCGCATCCGGGTGATGACGGTGCATGGCGCGAAAGGGTTGGAAGCGCCGATCGTGATCCTTCCCGATACCGCCGATCTTCGTCCCAATGACCGCGATCCGATCCTGCGTATGGCATGTGGCACGCCGGTCTGGAACGGCACGTCAGACGCCCCGCCGCCGCTGGCAGAGGTGATTGCCAAACGCAAGCGGCTGGCGCGCGCCGAGTCGATGCGGTTGCTCTACGTGGCGCTGACGCGGGCGCAGTGCTGGCTAATGGTTGGGGCGGCAGGAAACCTTGCTTCACGCAAACCGCCGAAGAAAGGCGACGGCAAGGACAGCGAGACGCTGCCTGCATGGTATGATCTGGTCGAGGCCGGGGTAAAGAAATTGGGGGCTGATGCTGGACCGGCCGGCAGCTTGCAGGTGGTTTTCGGGGAGTGGCCCACGGCCGAGCAGAAGCCAGATGTTGAAACGGTAGAGGACATTGCGCAACCGGACTGGATGACCCGACCGGCACCTGCTGTCCAGCGTCAGGCCCGGTCAATCAGCCCGTCAGATATGGGCGGTGCAAAGACCATGCCCGGCGAGGCCGGCAATCCCGATGCCCTCGCCCGCGGCACGGCCCTGCATCTTCTTTTGCAGCATCTTCCCGACGTAGAACCAGAGGCGCGGGAACCCCTGGCTGCCCGGCTGCTTGCCGGCGTGACATGGGCCGCTGACCTGACTGCGGAGGCGCTTCGCGTCATTGAGGCGAATGCCGACCTGTTCTCTCTGCCTGCCCTGACTGAAGTGGTTGTTACCGCCGATCTTGGCGGGCAACGGGTCTTGGGCAGCATTGACCGGCTGGTCTTTACGCCCGACGGCCTGCTGGTCATCGACTACAAATCCAATCTCATCGTTCCAGACAGTGCTGCCGAGATTCCGGAGGGTATTCAAAGGCAGATGCAAGCCTATCTGCAATCCGTATCGCAGGTGAATCCGGGCCGCCCGGTGCGCGCAGCGATCTTGTGGACGAGAACTGGCCGCTTGATGGACTGCGGCGATCAGATCGGAACTGTCACGCCGAGGTGAATTGACCTCTGCCATGTCGGAGACAGATTGAAGATGCGGAGGGCACGATGAAAACAGCTGCTTTGATTTTTTTGGTGTCGGCCCTTCCCGTGCAGGCCGAAATCCGCAGCGCCTATGTTGCGGGTGGTTGCTTCTGGTGTGTGGAGGCTGATTTCGAATCGGTAAAGGGCGTGCAGGAGGTGATTTCAGGTTACAGCGGCGGCATGGTCCAGAACCCGACATACAAGCAGGTGGCCGGCGGATCGACCGGCCATTTCGAGGCAGTGGAAATCCGTTATGACCCTGCGCAGGTTTCCTATGCCGAAATCATGCGTCTGTTCCTGCGCTCGATCGACCCGCTGGATGACTCTGGTCAGTTTTGCGATCGTGGCAGCCCCTATCGGACGGCGATTTTCGTGTCTGATGCGGAAGAACGAAAGCAGGCAGAGGCCGCCATCGGTGAGGCGGAACAGAATCTTGGTCAGGACGTAGTAACACCGGTCTTACCGATGGACAAATTTTGGCCCGCCGAGGAATACCATCAAGATTATTACAAAGGCGAAAACCTGATCCTTACCCGTGGCGGGCCAAAGCGGCAGGCAGATGCCTATGAATATTACCGTAAAGGCTGCGGACGAGACCAGCGCGTGAAGGCTGTTTGGGGCGCGGACGCGCCTTTTGCAAAGTCTCACTGAGCGGCGAGAAACGCATTCACCTCGTCCGCGGTCGGGATCGCCTGTGCTGCACTTGGCCGCGTTACTTGGATCGCCGCCGCGGCAGCGGCGCGGCGCATCGCCTCAGCCCGTGACAGTCCAAGATCAATACCCGCCACAAGCGTTCCGATGAAGGTGTCGCCCGCACCGGTCGTATCGACTGGCGTCACGCGGAAGGCGGGTTGAAAGACAGGTTCTGCCCCTACGGAAATCCATTCGGCCCCCTTGCTACCGCGGGTTATCACCATATCCACCTCAGGCCGACTTCCGAGGGCGGCTTGCAGTTGCGCTGCCTCACCTTCGTTGACCACAAGAAGAGAAACATGTGGCAGGATTGCCCGCACCGCTTCCGCGTCAAAGGGCGCGGCCGAGTAGACAACAAACATGCGTTTTTGCTGCGCAATCCTTGCAGCTTCGACCCTTAGAGACGTCTCGTTCTGGATCATCAACGTATCGCCACTAACGCCATCGGCCAAGGCTTCGATCATTGCAGCGGCATCAATCCCGTGATTGGCGCCTGGAAAAATGACGATTGCGTTTTCACCGTCAGGGTCAACATTGATGATGGCATGGCCGGTTGGCTGTTCGCCGATTGTTACACGTGAAACATCCACGCCATAGTCCCGCAAACGACCCAGGGCCCAAGTCCCTTCCCGCCCCACACAGCCGATGTGGCGAATGACCGCCCCCGCCTTTGCCGCCGCAACCGACTGGTTGGCGCCCTTGCCACCCAGCCCTACCGTATAGTCAACCGCCGACAGCGTTTCCCCCGGCTGAGGCAGATGCGGCACGCGATAGACATGATCGAGGTTGATCGAGCCGAGATTATACACCGCCATGCCGCACCTTTTTCAGCCAATCTTGCAGGCCGCCATGACAGCCATGTTCAGGATGTCATTCACGGTCGAGTTCGTCGAGCAGATCTGGATCGGCTTTGGCACCCCGGTCAGGATCGGTCCGATCACCGTTGCACCGGCCATCTCCTGCATCAACTTGACCGAGATCGAGGCAGAGTGGCGTGCCGGCACGACCAGAATATTCGCTGGGCCACTCAGGCGGCAGAAGGGGTAATGAGCCAGCGCCTGAGGATTAAGCGCGACATCCACCGTCATCTCGCCATCATACTCGAAGTCAACCTGCATCGCGTCCAATGCGCGCGGCGCCTCGTGCATCTTGATCGCCCGCTCCGACACCGGGTAGCCGAAGGTCGAAAAGCTGACAAAGGCCACGCGTGGCTCAAGACCCAGACTGCGGGCAACACCGGCGGCTCGCACGGCGATATTTGCAAGGTCTTGCGACTCTGGCCATTCATGCACAAGCGTGTCGGCAATCAGCACTATCCGCCCCTTGTGCAACAGTGCCGTTACGCCCACAGCACCTGCCTTTGCATTGGCGTCGAAGACATGGTTGATCAGGCTGAGAACATGCGCCGATTTGCGCGTAGCCCCCGTCACCAGGCCATCTCCGTGCCCATGCGCCAACATAAGCGAGGCGAAGACGTGACGATCCCGCATCGCCAGCTTGCGGATGTCGTGATCGTCAAAGCCCTGACGTTGCAGGCGGCGATAGAGGAAATCGTGATAAATTTCCATGTGCCGCGAATTGCCCGAGTTGACGACCTCCAACTCGCGCACGGCATCCTGCAATCCGGCGGATTCCAGCTTTTCACGCACATCTGCTTCCAGGCCAACCACCAGGGCACGACCCGACCCGGCGCGTTGATAGGCGACCGCGGCCCGCAAGACGCGGGGATCGTCACCCTCGGCAAAAATCATCCGGGCCTGCGCCTGACGAGCGCGGGCGTGGACACCTTGCAGGATTGAGGCCGTCGGGTCCATCCGCGCCTTGAGGCTGGCTTCATACCCCTTCAGATCAATGATCGGCCGCCGCGCCACACCGGTATCCATACCTGCCTTGGCCACAGCCGGCGGAATGACATGGATCAGCCGCGGATCGAAGGGCGTGGGAATGATATAATCCCGGCCGAAAGACAGCTTGCGGCCATAGGCCATCGCCACTTCGTCCGGCACATCCTCACGTGCCAGCTTTGCCAGCGCCCTTGCACAAGCAAGCTTCATTTCGTCGTTGATCGCCCGGGCATGGATGTCCAGCGCACCCCGGAACAGATAGGGGAAACCCAGCACATTGTTGACCTGATTTGGGTAATCAGAACGTCCCGTTGCTACGATCGCATCCGCGCGCACGGCATGGGCCTCCTCGGGGGTGATCTCCGGATCGGGGTTCGCCATGGCGAAGATCACCGGATTATCCGCCATCGAGGCGACCATTTCGGGCGTCACAGCCCCCTTGGCAGACACGCCGAGAAACACATCCGCGCCTACCATCGCCTCTTCCAGGGTGCGCAGATCGGTATTCACCGCATGCGCGGACTTCCACTGGTTCATCCCATCAGTGCGGCCCTGATAGATCACACCCTTGGTATCGCACATGATGCAGTTCTCATGCCGCGCCCCCATGGTCTTGATCAATTCGAGGCAGGCAATGCCGGCTGCACCGGCGCCATTCAGAACAATGCGGCAATTCTCGATCTTCTTCCCGCTCAACTCGAGGGCGTTTATCAGACCAGCCGCGCAGATCACCGCCGTGCCATGCTGATCATCATGAAAGACCGGAATGTCCATCAACTCTTTCAGGCGGCTTTCGATGATGAAACACTCCGGCGCCTTGATATCCTCAAGATTGATCCCGCCGAAGGTCGGCCCCATCAAGCGGACAGCATTGATGATCTCATCGGCATCCTCAGTGTCCAGTTCGATGTCGATGGCGTTGACATCGGCAAAACGCTTGAACAGCACCGCCTTGCCTTCCATGACCGGCTTGGAGGCAAGCGCGCCGAGATTGCCCATCCCCAGGATCGCCGTGCCGTTCGAAATCACCGCAACCATGTTGCCCTTGACGGTGTAATCGTAAGCCGTCTCCGGTGCATCGGCGATTGCCTGCACCGGGACCGCGACTCCGGGACTGTAGGCCAGGCTCAGATCGCGCTGGGTCGCCATCGGAGTCGAAGCGACAACGTCATATTTGCCGGGGCGTGGCTCCATATGATAGGCCAGCGCCTCTTCCTGCGTAATTTTCGTGCGCGTCATGGATCGTATCTTTTCGAAAAGTGCGAGATTGTCCGTTATTTAGACGACTTAGAACTTTCATGTGCCATTTGCCATGGGAAAGATGGCCGTAAGACGATTTTCCTCGCTGCCCCCAGGATTGACCTCGCCTTGCAACGGGGTCGAAATCCCTTAATTGTCTTGGCAACTCAGTTGGGAAGAGGCGACCTTGAAGGCTACCGAAGACAGCGTCACACCGATGATGGCGCAGTATCTGGAGATCAAGGCGCAGCACCCAGCTGCGCTGCTGTTCTATCGGATGGGCGACTTTTACGAGATGTTCTTCGATGACGCCGTTTCCGCGGCCGAGGCGCTCGACATTGCCCTGACCAAGCGCGGCTTTCATCTGGGTGAACCGATCCCGATGTGCGGTGTGCCGGTCCACGCGGCAGAAGGCTACCTGCTGACGCTCATCCGCAAAGGCTTTCGCGTCGCGATTGCAGAGCAGATGGAAGACCCGGCAGAGGCCCGCAAGCGTGGCTCGAAATCCGTGGTGCGGCGCGATGTCGTTCGGCTGGTCACGCCAGGCACACTTACCGAAGACACGCTGCTGGAAGCAAGGCGCCACAACTTTCTGGCTGCATGGGCGGAGGTGCGTGATGACGCCGCGCTGGCTTGGGCAGATATTTCAACGGGTGAGTTGCGGGTAATGCCCTGCCCTCTGTCCAAGCTGTCGCCCGAACTGGCGCGGCTGGCCCCGCGTGAGCTACTGGTTTCCGAGGCGCGTGAAGCTGATCTCGCTGCCGTCGTCCAGGATTTCGGCACAGCCCTTACGCCCTTGGCGCGCGCCAGTTTTGACAGTGCCGGTTCGGAAAAACGACTTTGTGCGCTGTTCAATGTCGGGTCTCTCGACGCTTTCGGCAGCTTTTCAAAAGCCGAAGTTGCCGCCATGGGCGGGCTTTTGGACTATCTCGACCTGACGCAACGCGGAAAACTGCCGTTACTGCGTCCGCCGCTGCGCGAAGCGATGGGCGGCGCGATGCAGATTGACGCGGCGACGCGCCGTAACCTCGAGATTACAGCGGCGATGGGAGGCGGGCGCGATGGATCGCTGCTGGCGGTCGTTGATCGCAGCGTTACCGCCCCCGGCGCGCGGTTGTTGGAGCGGCGACTATCTTCACCGTCACGCGACCTGACCGTAATCCGCGCGCGCCATGCGGCCGTGCGGTTTCTGCTGGACCAACCCGCCTTGCGACACCAGATGCGAGAAGCGCTGCGCCGTGTGCCAGACATGGACCGGGCACTGTCGCGCCTCGCCCTGGATCGCGGAGGCCCGCGTGACTTGGCTGCTCTGCGGAACGGGCTGGAGCAGGCCCGATTGATTGCAAGAATGATCTCGCCCGATTTCCCTGTCATGCTGCAAGCGGTTCGCCCGGACCTGACGGGTATGGACGATCTTATTTCCCTTTTGGATCAGGCACTTGTCTTAGAGCCGCCTTTGCTTGTGCGGGATGGTGGCTTCATTTCAACCGGTTTTGACCCCGAATTGGACGAGACGCGGCGGTTGCGGGATGAGGGCCGCGGCGTGATTGCTGGAATGCAGGCCGACTACGTCGCACGAACCGGGATTCAGAGCCTCAAGATAAAACATAATAATGTTCTCGGTTACTTCATCGAGACGACCGCTGCCCATGCCGAACGGATGCTGGCCTCACCCCTGTCCGAGACGTTCATCCACCGCCAGACAACCGCCAATCAAGTGCGGTTTACCACGCTACCACTTTCTGAACTCGAGACCCGGATACTGAATGCCGGCAATCACGCGCTGGAGCTGGAAAAGCGTCACTATATGGCGCTTCGAGACGCTGTGCTGGCTGAAGCGGCGGGCATTGGTGCCGCAGCGCGTGCCTTGGCGGAACTGGACGTCAACGCCGCGCTTTCGGATCTGGCCGCGGCAGAAGGCTGGACAGAGCCTGTCGTTGACGACAGTCACGCCTTTGAGATCCGAGGTGGCCGCCACCCCGTGGTCGAGGCCGCCCTGCGAAAACAAGGTAACGGGCCTTTTGTCGCCAATGACTGCGCACTAACGGATGCCAGCACCCCGGCAATCTGGTTGCTGACAGGCCCAAACATGGCCGGCAAGTCCACCTTTCTGCGCCAGAACGCTTTGATGGCGCTGCTGGCGCAGGCGGGAAGTTTTGTGCCGGCAGAGTCAGCCCGCATAGGGCTGGTCAGCCAGTTGTTCAGCCGTGTGGGTGCTTCTGACGATCTTGCCCGGGGACGCTCGACCTTCATGGTCGAAATGGTCGAGACTGCAGCGATCCTGAATCAGGCTGACTCTCGGGCAATGGTGATCCTGGATGAGATCGGCCGCGGCACCGCGACTTACGACGGCCTGTCCATCGCCTGGGCGACACTGGAGCATCTGCATGATGTGAACCGCTGCCGGGCACTGTTTGCCACCCATTACCATGAAATGACCGCCCTCTCCGCCAAATTGGCTGGTGTGGAGAATGCGACGGTTACGGTGAAGGAATGGGAAGGCGAAGTGATCTTCCTGCACGAGGTGCGCAAAGGTGCGGCGGATCGCAGCTATGGCGTGCAGGTTGCCCGGCTGGCAGGCCTGCCGACCGCAGTTATCGAACGGGCCAAAGTTGTGCTGGAGGCATTGGAGAAAGGCGATCGAGAGGGTGGCGGCGCCAGCAAGGCATTGATCGACGATCTGCCGCTGTTTCGCGCGGCCGCGCCGCAGATAAGCACAACAAAACCCGTGCCGTCACCGCTGGAGGCACGCCTGAAAGAGGTGCGCCCCGACGAGCTTTCACCCATCGCGGCGCTGAACCTGATCTACGAACTGAAGGGTCTTGCGACCTGATCAGCCGCCGGTATTGGAGGAAACACCAACCTGCGCTGGCCGCAGCAAACGGTCGTGAAGCAGGAAGCCTTCAGTCATCACCTGAATGATCTGGCCGGCAGTCGTGCCGGGAACCGGTGCCTCGAACATCGCCTGATGCAGTTGCGGGTCGAAAATATCACCAATAGCCGGCGACACCGCCGTAACGCCATGCTTCGCGAGGGTCGAAGACAGTTCGCGCAGCGTCAGTTCGACGCCCTCGATCAAGGCAGCGGCAGCCGCACGATGCTCTTCGCTGGCAGCGTCCAGCGCCCGCTTGAGGTTGTCGTGAACCGACAACATGTCCCGCGCCAGGCGCGAGCCGCCGTATTGCTCTGCCTCACGCCGGTCACGCTCGGCGCGTTTGCGGGCATTTTCGGCATCGGCCAGCGCGCGCATGAACTTGTCCCGCAGTTCGTCCCGCTCCTGGCGCAGCGCCTCGACTTCGTCGGCTGCGGGGATCTCAAATTCTTCCAGCGGCAGGTCGCCCATGCTGTCCTGTGCCATGTCCATCCTCTCTCTATGTCAGCTGCGGTCGCCAACGAGGCGCCCGACCAACTGAGCCGTGTAATCAACGATCGGAACGATCCGGCCATAGTTCAGCCGCGTTGGGCCGATCACGCCAACCGCACCGATAATCTTGCGATCCGCGTTCATATAGGGGGAGACGACCAGAGAGGAACCCGAAAGTGAAAAGAGTTTGTTCTCTGACCCGATAAAAATCCTCACACCGGCCCCTTCTTCGGTCAGATCGAGGAACTCGGCTATATCTCGCGCGCGTTCCAGATCATCGAAAAGTTGCCGGATACGATCGAAATCCTGCGCTTCCGGCGACTCGGCCAAAAGATTGGCGCGGCCACGCACGATCAACCGCTCTGTGGCTTCGCCAGCATCCTGCCAAACCGCAACCCCACTGTCGACCATCGCACGCGCCAGCGAATCAAGCTCTTGCCGACGACGGGCGATGTCTTCGTCAATGGTGCGGCGCAGATCAGAAAGGGTGCGGCCCTCCGTGACGGCGTTGAGGAAATTGGCGGCCTCACGCATGGAAGCGGGTGTTTGGCCCGGAGGCGGGGTGAAAACGCGGTTTTCAACATGGCCATCCGCGAAGACCATCACCACGAGGGCGCGATCCGGCGCCAGGCTGACGAACTCAAGATGACGAATCGGTGCCTCGGCATGCTTGGGGGCGAGCACCACCGACGCCCCGCGCGTGACAGCAGACAGCGCAGTGCTGACGCGATCCAGCAGATTGGTTACATCTGTCTCGGGAGTTTCGAGGCTTGATTCGATCCGCAGGCGATCAACTTCTGCCACTGAGCCGACCTCGAGCAGACCATCGACGAACATCCTGAGGCCCAACTGGGTCGGGATCCGACCAGCGGAAATATGCGGACTGTCGAGCAATCCCAGATACTCCAGATCCTGCATGACGTTGCGGATCGTCGCCGCGCTGATCCTCTCGGAAAAGTCGCGGGTCAAGGTGCGTGAGCCAACGGGCTCTCCGTTTGAAAGATACCCCTCAACCACCCGGCGAAATACCTCGCGCGAGCGGTCGTTCAGTTCAGATAGGATCTTCTGGCCGTCTTGCATGTCTTAGCGCCCGATTATCTGCAAAGATTTAGGGAATGGCGAGGCACGGCGTCAATCCGGGTTGCACTTGTGGATATGGGGGCGGATATATGCGGGAAAAGAGGAAGGGAAACGAAATGCGTCCGTCGGGCCGGAAATTGGATGAACTGCGCGATATCTCGATCGATACCGGCGTGATGAAGCATGCCGAAGGCTCTTGCCTGATCCGCATGGGGGCCACGCATGTCCTATGCACGGCGACGTTGGAAGAAAAGGCCCCACCGTTTCTGAAGAACACCGGACTGGGCTGGGTGACCGCCGAATACGGGATGTTGCCGCGGGCGACCCACAGCCGTAACCGGCGCGAAGCAGCTGCCGGCAAACAATCCGGCCGGACCCAGGAAATTCAACGGCTGATCGGGCGCGCGCTGCGGGCTGGTGTTGATCGGTCAGCCTTGGGTGAGCGTCAAATCGTGGTGGATTGTGACGTCATCCAGGCCGATGGTGGGACCCGATGCGCGTCGATCACCGGTGGTTGGGTTGCACTCCGCTTGGCGGTAAATCGTCTGTTGAAATCTGGCATCCTTTCTTCCGATCCGATTGTGGATCACGTTGCCGCGGTTTCCTGCGGAATTTACGGCGGGCAGCCGGTTCTTGATCTGGACTATGCCGAAGATAGCAGCGCCGGAACCGACGGTAACTTCGTGTTAACCGGCACTGGACGTCTGATTGAAGTGCAGATGTCTGCAGAAGGAGCGTCCTTCTCGCGTGACGAAATGGGCAGTTTGTTAGATCTTGCCGATATCGGTCTTCGGCAGTTGGTTGCCGCACAGAAGGCCGCCGTCGCATGACGCGAAAATTTTCCGGAAAAACGCTCCTGGTTGCCAGCCATAACCCCGGCAAGATTGAAGAAATCGCGCACCTTCTGGAACCGTTCTCCGTGTCCGTTATCTCGGCGGGTGAACTGGGTTTGGTCGAACCGGCGGAGACTGAGGTAACCTTTGTCGGAAATGCGCGGATCAAGGCACATTTTGCTGCAAAGTCATCCAGCCTTCCGGCGCTGGCGGACGACTCTGGCATCACCATCGACGGCCTTGGCGGTCAACCCGGTGTCTATACTGCCGATTGGGCCGAGACTGCGAATGGTCGGGATTTCCAGATGGCAATGGCAAAGACCTGGGCGGCACTGGAAGCGGCACACGCACCGTATCCGCGCAAGGCACAATTTCGAAGCACACTCGTGCTGGCATGGCCGGATGGCCATGACGAAGTTTTTGAGGGCGTTATACCAGGCCAGATTGTTTGGCCGATGCGTGGCGATAGTGGACACGGTTACGATCCAATCTTCCAGCCTGACGGTTATGACATGACTTTCGGTGAAATGGATCGCTGGCAAAAGAACCTGATCAGCCACCGCGCAGACGCCTTCAAGAAGTTCGTCGCTGGCTGTTTCACGTGAAACACTGATGAAAGACTGGCAGAACGGCGGATTTGGCATCTATTTGCACTGGCCCTTTTGTGCAGCCAAATGCCCATATTGCGATTTCAACAGCCATGTTGCCCAAAGGATCGTCGAATCTGAATGGTGTGCAAGTTACCTGTCGGAAATTGATCGCATCGCGCAGGAAACCCAGGGGCGCCTGGTTAACACCATTTTCCTGGGAGGTGGCACACCGTCGTTGATGTCTCCGGACCTGGTCAGTGCGATCATCACCAGAATCAAATCTAACTGGGTGACTGCCAATGATGTGGAAATCACATTAGAGGCCAATCCGGGCTCTGCCGAGGCCGGCCGGTTTCGGGCCTATGCAGAAGCGGGCGTCAATCGTTTGTCTTTAGGTGTGCAGGCATTGAACGACGATGATCTGCGTCGTCTGGGTAGAATTCATACTGCTGCCGAAGCCAAAGCGGCATTGGGTATGGCCAGGGATATCTTTCCTCGAGTCAGCTTCGATCTGATCTATGCGCGCCAGTACCAAACTCTCGAATCATGGTCACAAGAGTTGAAAGAGGCGATTGCCATGGCCGGTGACCACCTTTCGCTTTACCAACTGACGATTGAGGAAGGCACTGTTTTTGCAAGGCGCGCGCTCGCGGGCATGCTGGGCGGCCTGCCAACGGAAGATAATGCAGCCGAATTCTATGATCTGACTGAAGAGATGTGCGTCGCAGCCGGCATGGCGTCGTATGAAGTTTCGAACTACGCTCGCCCTGGTGCAGAGTCTCGTCACAACCTCATATATTGGAGGTATGGCGATTACGCCGGCATAGGCCCCGGAGCGCACGGGCGCTTGACCCTCAACGAATCACGGCTGGCGACCGATACACTGCGCCAGCCGAATGCATGGCTGGAGGCGGTGAGAAAACATGGATCAGGCGAAGTCCGTCGCGAAGTTCTTTCATTGCAAGACCAGCGGACTGAATATGTTCTGATGGGCATGCGTCTGACGGAGGGAGTCTCAGTTTCTCGGATTGTCGAAAATGGTTGGAAACCACTTTCAGAAAGTGCTGTATCCGACTTGATCGAACTTGGCATGGTCAATGTGCAGGGGGACAGAATCCGGGCAACAGCAACAGGTCGGAAGATACTGAATTCGGTGATAGCCAGATTATTGGAGGACTGATCCGTGCACTGGCTATGGGTAACATTGGGGCTTCTATCGTTGGGCTTGGCCGTAGTTGGCATCGTTGTGCCGCTGTTACCCACGGTACCCCTTCTGATCCTGGCTGCATTTTTCTTTGCCCGATCTTCCGAACGGCTGCACACGTGGCTGATCAATCACCGCTTGTTTGGGCCTCCGATCCGCGATTGGCAGCGCAGCGGCGCCATCTCGACCTATGGAAAGCGATGGGCCACCTTTTCGATCGTGATCGTTTTCACGATCTCTGTCGCACTGGGGCTTGAACCCCTGATACTCGGAGTGCAAGCAGTGGTATTAATGTTGACGCTCGGGTTTATCTGGTCCCGTCCCTCGGGATGACCGACAAGGCCCTGCAAATCTGGTCAAGCTCATCCAACGAGACATACCGGACGGAAATCACACCACCCTCGCCGGCAGAGCCATGGTCGATGATCACTCGCATCCCAAGATGCGCGGAAAGATCGGCTTCGAGAGCGCGGGTGTCCGCATCCTTTTCCCCAACTTGACGAACCCCCGGCGTCCGGCGAGGCCCTCCGGCCGCTTTTTTGGCAAGGGACTCGGTTTCACGCACCGAAAGACCCTTCTGGATCACCTGCTGCGCGAGCGTCGAGGGCTGCTCGGCGGTGATCAACGCGCGGGCATGGCCGGCCGTCAACTGACCATCGCGAACCAATGTTTGAACATCCTGTGGCAGGTTCAGCAACCTCAAGAGGTTGGCGATATGGCTTCGGCTTTTCGACATCGCCTCCGCGAGTTTTTCCTGGGTGTGCCCGAAGCGATCCATCAATTGCCGATAGGCGGCGGCTTCTTCCAGCGGGTTGAGATCAGACCGCTGGATATTCTCGATAATTGCCACCTCAAGCACTTCGGCATCGTCATAATCGCGGATGATGACCGGAACTTCGTGAAGGCGCGCTAGCTGAGCTGCGCGCCAACGACGCTCTCCTGCCACGATCTCGTAACCGATGCCAACCGGACGAACGATCAACGGTTGCAACACCCCCTTGAGCCGAATGGATTCGGCCAAATCCGCCAAGGCATCTTCTGAAAAGACACGCCGCGGCTGGTTCGGGTTTGGCGCAATGCTTTCTATGGGAAGAAACGTATCCGGCTTACGGGCAGCCGGAGAATCATCAGCGTTGGGATCGGCCACGGAAACACCAATATCCGCCATGAGGGCCGAAAGGCCCCGACCCAATCCACGCCGTTCCGGTTGTTTGCTCATGGCTGCACCTTTTCCAAGCGATGGCCGGCGATTCCATGCCGCGTCCCGATTTCCAGCGCCAGTGCGCGATAAGCCTCGGCCCCGCGCGACTGAGGATCGTAGTTCAAAACGGGCTTGGCAAAGGATGGAGATTCACTGACACGCACGTTACGCGGAATAATGGTACGAAACACCACATCCCCAAAGGTGCGGCGGGCATCAGCTTCGACCTCTTGGGACAGATTGTTCCGACCATCATACATTGTCAGCAAAACGCCTTCGATCCTAAGAGACGGATTGGCGGTCTCACGCACCTTCCGTATGGTGAGCATGAGCTGACTCAAGCCTTCTAGCGCAAAAAACTCGGTCTGAAGCGGAACCAGAACGGCATGACAGGCAACCATCGCGTTCACTGTCAGCAGGCTGAGTGACGGCGGACAATCGATTAGAACATAGTCCATAGCCCAAACGTCCATAGCAGGTTGTCGTAGGACATCATGCAGCAGGAACACGCGCTTTTCATTCGCCACCAGGTCAATGTCGGCAGAGGCAAGATCAGCGTTTGCCGGACAGATCCAGATATTGTCAAACGCGGTAGGACGGATCACATCGCCCAATTCGGCACCTTCGAGAAGAAGGTCATAGGTTGTCAGACGCCGTTGGTCAGCAGTGACACCCAGTCCGGTGGAAGCGTTGCCTTGGGGATCCAGATCGACGATCAACACCCGCGCGCCCAACTCGGCAAGACCCGCCGCGAGGTTGATAGCTGTGGTTGTCTTGCCAACGCCGCCCTTTTGGTTGGCAACGGCAATGATACGCGGCTGGCGTGGACGCAGCGGATCAGACATGTCGGGGCTTTCCAAGTTTGAGGATAACGGCCTCTGCATCGGTTACGCTTGGGATGCAGTCAAGCTCGAACATCCACTCTCGTTGCGCCTCGGCCACCTCAGCCTTCCAACCCGCGCCCTTGGGAAACAGCGCCACGCCCCAGCCAGCCATGTGCCGTTCGGCGAAACCGCATAGCGTTTGCAAGGATGCAAGAGCGCGGGCCGATAGAACATCTGCCTCAAGCGGTGCCAGCGCCTCGATGCGTGCGACCTCGACGCGCGTCGCCAATCCCAACTGAAGCGAGGCTTGTCGCAAGAAAGTGGCCTTTCGTTGATCGACTTCGACCATTGTCACACGAAGCTCTGGCCGAAGCTCGGCGGCAAGAACAGCGATCACCAGACCAGGATAGCCGCCACCACTGCCGAGATCAGCCCAATGCTCAGCCTTGGGAGGACAAAGCCGGAAGATTTGTGCTGAATCTATGATATGGCGCGTCCACGCATGAGGGAGAGTTGCCCGCGACACGAGGTTGATGGCGGGATTCCACTTACACAGCATTTGCACAAGATTTTCCAACCGCCCAATCGACACATCGGAAACGCCTAGCGAGGCAAGGACAGGATCTGTCATGGCTCAAACAGCAGATCTGATTTTTGCGTCCCGCTTCAACCTTGACAAAATGAGGATCAGGGCCGCAGGTGTCATCCCCTCTATCCGCGCAGCCTGTGCAAGGTTAGCTGGCCGTCGAACCTCCAGTTTCAGCGTTAGCTCTGCCGAAAGGCCAGACAACGTCCGGAAATCGAAATCCTTCGGAATAGTCACATCTTCATCCCGCCGCAGGGCTTCTGCATCTGCCTCCTGCCGATGGGAGAACTGAGCGTAAATGGCGTCAGCCTGCAGTTGCTGTTGATCGCGCGGATCCATACCCGCAAACTCGGGACAGATGCCGGAAATCATCGCGATGTTTACTTCAGGATAGCTGAGCAGCACCCGAGCAGACTTACGGCCGCCATCCCGGCTGACATGCAGCCCCAAAGCCGCAATATCGCGTGGGGAAAGTTGGACAGCGTCCAAAGCTGTGCGCCCGGCAGCGAGACGGTCCATTTTGTCGCTGAAAGCACGGCGTCGGTGGTCATCGATAATTCCCAATGCCATACCCTTCGGTGTGAGTCGTTGATCTGCATTGTCCGCCCGCAGTGTCAGCCGAAATTCAGCTCGAGACGTGAACATGCGATATGGCTCGGTGACGCCTTGCGTAAGAAGATCATCCAGCATCACGCCAATATAGCTTTCGGTTCTGCTGAAATAGACTGGCTCAAGCCCCAAAGCGGTGCGGGCAGCGTTCAACCCTGCAACCAAACCTTGCGCCCCGGCCTCTTCATACCCGGTGGTGCCGTTGATCTGACCTGCTAAGTAGAGGCCTTCTACCCCTTTCACCTCAAGCGTTGGTTTGAGGCCGCGCGGATCAAAATAGTCATATTCGATGGCATAGGCAGGTTGAAGAATGGAAACCTGCTCCAAGCCACCAATAGAACGGACATACTGCTCTTGCACATCAACCGGCAGCGAACTGGAGATACCATTGGGATAGACGGTGTCATCATCCAAACCTTCAGGCTCGAGAAACACCTGGTGGCTGTCCTTGTCGGCAAAACGTACGACCTTGTCTTCGATCGAGGGGCAATACCTGGGACCCACACCCTCAATGGTGCCGCCATACATCGCTGAACGGCCAAGATTTGCGCGAACAATATCATGCGTTTGTGCGTTGGTGTGGGTGATGCCGCAAGAAATCTGACGGACGAACGGGTGTCGATGCAGGAATGAAAACATCGTTGGATCGTCGTCGCCCGGTTGGCTTTGCAGTCTATCCCAAGCAATGGTTTTCCCGTCGAGGCGTGGTGGAGTGCCCGTTTTTAAACGGCCACGCGCAAGACCCAAATCCAGCAAGGCAGAAGCCAGCGCCCTGGACGGCTGATCGCCCATCCGCCCGCCAGGTTGGGAGCGATCACCGATATGAATGACGCCGTTGAGAAAGGTCCCCGACGTCAGAACAATGGAAGAGGCGCTCAAAGTCGTACCATCTGCAATTGATACACCTGAAACCTTGCCATCTTTTTGCAGGAAACCGGTCGCCTCTCCTTCAATGATCGTCAACTTGCTTTGCCCCGAAAGCGCAGCCTGCATCGCTTGGCGATACAATTTCCGGTCTGCCTGAACCCGCGGTCCTTGAACGGCTGGTCCTTTACGACGATTCAAAAGCCGAAATTGTATTCCGGCACGATCGGCCACCTGGCCCATCAACCCACCAAGCGCATCAATTTCACGGACCAGATGCCCCTTGCCAAGCCCACCGACGGCCGGATTGCACGACATCACTCCCAAGTCAGAGCGTCGCAGTGTGACGAGAGCCGTCTCAGCTCCAGCGCGAGCCGATACTGCCGCAGCCTCTGCACCAGCATGACCGCCACCTATGACTATCACGTCAAAATGTTTCACGTGAAACAACCCTCATTTGCCGATACAGAAGCTTCGGAAGATTTCGTCCAGCAGGTCTTCGACACCGATTCGTCCAAACAGAGAATCCAGCGCTGTCATAGCTGACCGTAAATTCTCTGCTGCAAGTTCGGGCCTCTCACGCTCAGCCATAAGAACAACCCTTGCTGCCTCCAGAGCATCCACAGCCCGCTGAACCGAAGCAAGGTGCCGAGCCCGGTTAATCGAACCGGCCCGTGACACCCGCTGCTCCAATCTACGAGTCATTTCCTGAACCAGTTCGGTGATACCATAACCGGTAAGGCCCGAAACCGCAAAGCCATCCCCAGCGGCAATGTCAGCCTTGCCTCGAACAATTATGTCATCGGGCAAAGGCGTCACCAGCGGAACGCTTCCATTCTCATCGAGAAGGATGACACGCAAATCCGCCGTTTCAGCCCGCTCGAGCGCACGCTCTATACCAATCCTCTCAATTTCATCACCCGTTTCCCTCATTCCCGCAGTATCAAGGACGGTGACTGGCAGGCCAGCCAGATCCATGCGCACCTCGATCACATCTCGCGTCGTTCCTGCAATTCGCGATGTAATCGCGGCTTCTCTGCCAGCTAAGGCATTGAGTAGCGTAGATTTTCCTGCATTTGGTCGCCCAAGAATAGCAACCTCAAATCCATCACGAACCCTCTCGGCAATTCCAAAACCCTGTACCTGCCGCCGCAGATCCGACAGAACCCGATTTATCAGATCGTGGACCTCCGGCACCACATCGATCGGTACATCTTCGTCGACAAAGTCGATCGTCGCCTCGATCAAGGCGGCCGCACGGATCAGATCACCACGCCACGCGTTCGCCAGGTTCCGCAAAGCACCTGACATCTGCCGCATAGCCTGCCGGCGCTGGCTTTCGGTTTCTGCCTCGATCAGGTCAGCCAATCCCTCGACCTGCGCAAGATCGAGACAGCCATTTTCCAAGGCCCGTCGCGTAAACTCGCCTGGCTCTGCCTGTCTCATCCCTTCCAAGCGAGACAAGGTTCCCATTACAGCGGCAACAACCGCCACTGATCCGTGCAAATGCAACTCTGCGGCCTGTTCTCCGGTAAAACTCGACCCTTCCTCAAAAGTCAGCACAAGTGCCTGGTCGAGCGTTTCACCCTCCCACACCAATTTTCGCAAGGATGCCCGACGCGGTGGTGGCACATCGCCACATAGCGTTTGAATCGCCGCATGCGCCCCCGGGCCGGAAAGGCGCAAAACCGCCACCCCTGCCTTGCCGCGTGCCGTGGCCAAGGCATAGATCGTTTCCATCGAATCCATCTCCGATTTCGGCCAAGCCTACTCAGGTGTTCATCGAATCGAAAAACTCGCCATTGGTCTTGGTCTGCTTCAACTTCGAAATCAGGAACTCGATCGCATCCGTCGTACCCATCGGATTCAGGATGCGACGCAGCACATACATCTTCTGGAGGTCAGCCTTGTCGACCAGCAGATCTTCCTTCCGGGTGCCGGACTTCAGAATATCCATCGCCGGGAAGACCCGCTTGTCAGCCACCTTGCGGTCCAGAACGATCTCGCTGTTACCAGTGCCCTTGAATTCTTCAAAGATCACCTCATCCATCCGGCTGCCGGTGTCGATCAGGGCGGTAGCGATGATTGTCAGGCTGCCGCCTTCCTCAATGTTTCGGGCGGCACCGAAAAAGCGCTTCGGACGTTGCAGCGCATTGGCGTCCACACCACCGGTCAGCACCTTGCCTGAGGACGGCACCACTGTATTGAAAGCCCGCCCAAGCCGCGTGATCGAATCGAGCAGAATCACCACGTCCCGCTTGTGCTCGACCAGACGTTTCGCCTTTTCGATCACCATTTCCGAAACCGCAACGTGCCGCGTCGCGGGTTCATCGAAGGTCGATGACACCACCTCACCGCGCACGCTGCGCTGCATGTCAGTCACCTCTTCTGGACGCTCGTCGATCAACAGAACGATCAGATAGCATTCCGGGTGATTCTTTTCGATCGAGTGGGCAATATTCTGCATCAACACGGTCTTGCCCGTGCGCGGCGGCGCAACAATCAACGCCCGCTGGCCCTTCCCGATCGGCGCCACAAGATCGATGATCCGGGCAGACCGATCCTTGATCGTCGGATCCTCGATTTCCATCTTCAGCCGCTCATTCGGGTAAAGCGGCGTCAGGTTATCGAAGTGAACCTTGTGCTTGGCCTTTTCGGGATCGTCAAAGTTGATCCGTTCGGCTTTCACCAGACTGAAATACCGTTCATTCTCGCGCGGCGCCTGAATCACGCCCTCGATACTGTCACCGGTCCTTAGCGAGAACTGCCGGATCATCTCGGGGCTGACATAGATGTCATCGGGACCGGGCAGATAGTTTGCCTCCGGGCTGCGCAGAAACCCAAAGCCGTCCTGCAAGACCTCCAGCACCCCATTTCCGCCGATCTCAAACCCTTCCTCAGCATGCTCCTTCAAGATCGAGAACATCATCTCGCCCTTGCGCATCGAGGGCGCATTCTCGATCTCCCATTCCTCAGCCATGGACAGAAGTGCAGCCGGCGTCTTGGCCTTGAGATCCGCGAGATTGAGGCGTTCGGTCGTCATCGGGTTCACCCTGACAGCACGGCCAAAGCCGCCTGTGTCACATTGCAATGGGAAATGCGGTCAGGCCGGACGGCCCCGCTGTGGCCGCCCTTAGGCCATATCCCTGAGCGAGTCAATAAAACCTGAGGTAACGGTCAGAACTTCACGATGACGGCAGCGACAATCACCAGCATCAAAACTGTCGGAACCTCGTTCATCATCCGGTAATTTCGCCCGGTCAGCCGGTTGGATCCCGCGATGAAATCCTTGCGCTTTGCCCCGAGCCACATGTGAAACCAGGTCATCGCCAACACGGATACCGCCTTCGCCCAAGGCCAGACCATCGTCCAGTCAACAATCCCGGGCGTCAGCACCAACAGAAGCCCGAAGATCCAGGCCGAGATCATCGCCGGATTCATGATCGCCTTCAGCAGCAGCCGTTCCTGATGCTGGAACAGCAGATCCATGTCCGACCCGCGCACGACGCCCTGCTTCTTCAACCCCTCGACGTGGTAGACAAACAACCGAGGCAAGTAGAACAGCCCCGCCATCCAGCTGATCACCGAGATCAGGTGCATGAACAGGACCCAAGGATACCATTCGGCAAGAAAGTTCTGTGCAAGGTCGATCATCATGCGCTCCGATTTCCTTCTTCTTTATAAAGAAAAAGAAAAAAAGAAATGATGATGTATGTCACAGGGATAACTGGATCATGTCTCTTTCCCCCGGGATCATCCACAGCCTGAAATCCGGGGAAGAATCTGTGGGCAGCTGTGGAAAAATTGATATTTTCTATTATTTTCAGAATGTTGTGAGATCCCCATCGTAGATCGTACCCATCCTCAGGATGTAGGTAGTCTTGTCATCCCGCGCCGGCCGCTGTTGCTTTCCACAGGTGGATAACTCAGGCCGGGCCGTCGGCGCAAATTCATGCACTTGTCCCTTGACACCCTAATGGGCATCTTGCCCCAAGATTCACCTTCGTGAACAAAAGGTGTTTTTCCACAGGGCTTCCCCATGCTGCCATTGCTGCTCGCCTCCGCCTCGCCCATCCGCCGCCAGTTGCTGGAGGCTGCCGCCATCCCGGTTGAGGCGCTTCCGGCTCGAGTTGATGAAGACAATATCCGTGCTGCGCTGGAGGCTGAGGGTGCCCATCCTCGTGACATTGCGGACACCCTGGCGGAAGCAAAGGCGCGCAAACTGGCCGCGCGCCATCCCGAACGGCTCGTGCTTGGTTGCGATCAGGTGTTGGAGTTCGACCGGAGGGTCTGGTCCAAACCTGAAACACCAGATCAGGCCCTAACTCAGCTGAAAACGCTGCGTGGCCAGACACATCGCCTGCTTTCTGCTGCAGTGGTCTATGACCGGGCCCAACCGGTTTGGCGGCATGTCTCTCGCGCAGATCTGACGATGCGTCAGGTTTCGGACCGCTATCTGCAGGATTACGTCGCGCGCAACTGGCAGCAAATTCGCCACAGCGTCGGGGCCTATCAGCTGGAGGCCGAGGGGGTCCGGCTTTTCTCGGCGATAGAAGGCGACTACTTTACAATTCTGGGTTTGCCGCTTCTGCCGCTTCTGGACTGGCTGGGGACAAGAGGGTTTATCGACACATGAGCGACGCGCTTCCCCGTATTCCTCTCGCCGGCGTCATCGGCCATCCCATTGCCCATAGCCGATCTCCGGCCCTGCACGGTCACTGGCTAAGCCGATACGGCATCAAGGGCCATTATGTGCCGATGGACGTTGCCCCGGATGATCTGCCCCGCGTGCTTGAGGCAATGCCCCGCATGGGCTTTGTCGGCTGCAACATTACCATCCCGCACAAAGAGGCGATCCTTGGGATTGCTGACGTCATCACCGACCGTGCGGCACTGATCGGTGCCGCAAATACCCTGATTTTCCGCAAGGATGGACGAATCCATGCCGACAATACCGACGGTGCCGGATTTGT
Organism: uncultured Gemmobacter sp.; assembly: GCA_964439015.1. GTDB lineage: Bacteria > Pseudomonadota > Alphaproteobacteria > Rhodobacterales > Rhodobacteraceae > Gemmobacter. Next base: position 2,337 of record CAYTMV010000005.1, on the reverse strand, counting down.
CGCCAATCTCCGGCAAGCGGTGCCAGGCTGGAATCCTGCGGTCGGTCCGGCAGCAGTGTTTGGCGCTGGCGGCGCCGCCCGGGCAGTCATCGCTGCCCTGATCGAGGTCGGTGTGCCCGAGATCCGCGTGGCGAACCGCACCCGTCCACGGGCGGACGCGCTGCGCAGCGATTTCGGCGCAAAGGTGATCGTGCAGGAATGGGTGCAAGCCGCCAACATGCTGGACGGGGCGACGACTGTGGTGAATACCACCTCGCTTGGCATGACCGGAAAGCCCGAGTTTCGCGTGCCTCTCGATGCGCTAACCCCCGGTGCGGTTGTCAATGATCTGGTCTATGCGCCGCTGAGAACGGCCTTTCTCGCCGAGGCTGAAGCCCGCGGTTGCATCATCGTCGACGGTCTTGGCATGCTGCTGCATCAGGCGGCACCGGGTTTCGAGCGGTGGTTCGGCACCCGCCCCGAGGTTGATGAGGCCGCCCGCCAAGCGGCGCTGGCCGGATGATGCGGCCGTTTCGTCTGGGCCTGACCGGCTCGATCGGCATGGGAAAATCCACCACGGCGGCCATGCTGGCCGAAGCAGGCTGCGCGGTCTGGGATGCCGATGCTGCGGTGCATCGGCTATATGCGCCGGGGGGTGCTGCGGTTGCCCCCGTGGCGGCACTGGTGCCGCGGGCGCTAGACGATGGCGCCATAAATCGGGGGGCATTGAAAGCGGCTTTGGCCGAAAGGCCCGCGCTGCTCACCGGCCTCGAGGCAATCGTGCATCCGCTGGTGGCAGCTGACCGCGCCAGATTTTTGGCAAAAACAGTCTCTGACATTGCGGTTTTCGACATACCTCTGCTGTTCGAAAAGGGCACGGAGGGCGAAATGGATGCCACCCTTCTGGTCACCGCGCCGCCGGATCTGCAACGCGCCCGCGTGCTGGCCCGCCCCGGCATGACCGAGGCGCAACTTGCGCTGATCCTTTCGCGGCAAATGCCGGATGCCGAAAAGCGCGCCCGCGCGACCCACATCGTCGAGACCCTCAGCATCGACAGCACCCGTGCTTATGTCACGGCGCTGACCGCTCATATCCGAGGCCGCCATGCGTGAGATCGTTCTGGATACCGAAACCACTGGCTTCGACCCCGAGAAGGGCGACCGGATCGTCGAGATCGGCGCGATCGAACTGCTGAACCACATGCCGACCGGTCGGGTCTATCACCAATACATCAACCCGGAGCGGTCGATGCCCAGGGAGGCTTTCGATGTTCATGGTTTGGGCGACGAGTTTCTGCGTGACAAACCTGTCTTCCGAAAGATCGGGCAGGAATTTCTGAATTTCATCGGTGCCGATTCAAAGCTGATCATCCATAACGCCAGCTTCGACATGAAATTCCTGAACTGGGAATTGAAGACGATGGGTCTGCCGCAGATCGACTATGCGCGGGCGGTTGACACAGTGCTGATGGCGCGGGCCAAGTTTCCCGGCTCGCCCGCTTCACTGGACGCTTTGTGCCGCAGGTTTGGCATCGACAACTCGATGCGCGAGAAACACGGCGCGCTGCTCGACTCCGAGATCCTGGCCGAAGTCTATCTTGAGCTGATTGGCGGCCGGCAACCCGATTTCGGCCTGAACAGTGACGAAGCTGCGCGAAAAACCAATGCTGGCCCGGTCGATGACGGCTGGCGGCCGCGGCCAAGACCCATCCCCCTTCCCTCGCGGATCACCGAAGCCGAGGCCGAGGCGCATGCCGCCTTTTTGGCCAAACTGGGCGACAGTGCGATCTGGCTGAAACGCGGCGAGCCATGAAAAAACCGGCCCCGAAAGGGCCGGTTGACTGACGTGTTCCGCCGATCAGTTCGGCTGGCCTTGCTGGCCCTGCTGGGCGGCGCGGCGGGCAAGTTCCTGCCGGTAGAGCGCCAGAAAATCCACCGAGTCCACGTTCAGCGGCGGGAAACCACCGTCGCGCGTCACATCCGAGATGATGCGGCGCACGAACGGAAACAGCATCCGCGGGCATTCGATCAGCAGGAACGGGTGCAACTGGTCTTCCGGCACGCCTTCCACATGAAAGATCCCGCCATAATCGACTTCCAGCAGGAACAGCGTCTCATCGTTGGTCTTGTTCTTCGAGGTGACCCGAAACTTGGTGATCACTTCAAATTGATGTTCGACTGAGCGTTTGCGCGCATCGAGGCTGACCGCCACCTGCACGTCGGGTGTCACTTCGCCCGCATTCAGGCCCTTTTGCGCGACCATGTTTTCAAACGACATGTCCCGGACAAACTGGGCCAGAACGTTCATCTTCACCTGCGGGGCGGCGGGGGTGCCGCCTTTGGCCTCTTCGGTCATCT
>CAYTMV010000004.1:0-71526 GCA_964439015.1 uncultured Gemmobacter sp. | reverse complement strand
AGCTATCCAGATGTTTCGCAAGATCGCTATCAGCGCCGTCTCTGCCCTGACCCTGGCTTCGGGCGCGGCTTTTGCGGCGGGCGGCGGTGCCCATATCGAGGACGTGGCCTTCAGCTTTGAAGGTCCGTTCGGCACCTTCGATCAGCACCAGCTGCAACGCGGGCTGCAGGTCTATACCGAGGTCTGCGCCAGCTGCCACGGCATGAAGTTCGTGCCGATCCGCACGCTGGCCGACGAGGGCGGCCCGCAGCTTCCCGGGGATCAGGTGCGCGCCTATGCCGCCAGTCTCGATGCCGTGGTGCTGCCCGACGGCACCGAACGCCCGCGCGAGTGGACCGACAAGTTCCCCGAACGCGTCGGTGAAGGCATGGGCCCGGATCTCAGCCTGATGACCAAGGCGCGTGCCGGTTTTCATGGTCCGATGGGTACCGGCATCAGCCAGCTGTTCAACGGGATCGGCGGGTCGGAATATGTCGTTTCGATCCTGACCGGCTATGCCGACAACCCCGAATGCGCCCCCGATGGTGTGGACGGTTATTACTACAACACCGCCTTCGCCGTGGGTGCGGTGCCAGACAGCTGCAAGGACGAGCATGGTCTCTCGACCGTGCCGGGCAGCTGGATCGCCATGCCGCCGCCCCTGTCGGATGATCTGGTGACCTATGCCGACGGCCACCCGGCCACTCTGCACCATATGGCCGAGGATGTGACCGCGTTCATGACCTGGGCGGCCGAGCCGAAGATGATGGCGCGCAAGCAGTCCGGCTTCATCGCCGTGACCTTCCTGATCGTGCTGTCCACGCTGCTGTATCTGACCAACAAGAGATTGTGGGCCGGTGTGAAGGGCAAGAAGCTCGCCTGAGCGGCGGACGTGAAAGCCCCCCCGCGTGGACCTCCACGCGGGGGTTTTTCTTTGTCCGCAAGGGTAGGGGGGCGCTGCCCCCCATCGGTCCTTGCAGGACCGATTCCCCCCGGGGTATTTCGGTCATGATGAAAAGGGGGCTTCGGTGGATCTTTCGCAGCTGAAGGATGACCTGCGGGTGCAGGCCGCGGCCGAGGGTTTTGCCGGGATGGGCATTTGTGCGCCCGATGCGCGTCCCGACCTGCCCGAGAAGCTGTCAGCCTTTGTCGATGCCGGCTTGCATGGCCAGATGGGCTGGATGGCCGAGCGCATGGGGTGGCGAGGGTCGGCGTCGGCGCTTTGGCCTGAGGCGCGCTCGGTCATCATGCTCGCCGAGGTCTACACCCCGGAGGAGGACCCGAGGGCCGGAGCGGAGGCGACGGATCGCGGCGTCGTGTCGGTTTATGCCCGGGGCAAGGACTACCATGATCTGGTGAAGCGGCGGCTGAAACGCCTGGGGCGCTGGCTGATCGACCGCGGCGGTGGCGAGATCAAGGTCTTCACCGATACTGCACCGGTGATGGAAAAGCCGTTGGCCGAGGCGGCCGGGTTGGGCTGGCAGGGCAAGCACACCAACCTGCTCAGTCGAGATCTGGGCAACTGGTTTTTCCTCGGTGCCATCTTCACCACGCTGGACCTGCCGAAGGACGCCCCCGAGGTCAGCCATTGCGGCTCTTGCACGGCCTGCCTTGCCGCCTGCCCGACGCAGGCTTTCATCGGCCCTTACCAACTGGATGCGCGGCGGTGCATTTCCTATTTGACCATCGAACATAAGGGACCGGTGGATGTGGCATTGCGGCCGATGCTGGGCAACCGGATCTATGGCTGTGACGATTGTCTGGCCGCCTGCCCGTGGAACAAGTTTGCGGTGGCTGCGCGCGAGATCGGCTATGCCGACCGGGTAGGTTTGCCACCTTTGGCGGATCTGGCGGCGTTGGACGATGCGGCTTTTCGCCAACGGTTTGCGGGCAGTCCGATCAAGCGGATCGGTCGCGACCGGATGCTGCGCAACGTCCTGTATGCGTTGGGAAATGCGGGCGATGCCAGCCTTGTTGCGCATGTGGCCCCGCATCTGGACGACCCCGATCCGGCAGTGGCGGATGCTGCCCGATGGGCGGTAGACCGCCTGCAAGCAGCGGCAGGGGGCTGACGGAGGGACGATTCGTGTTAGGCTGCCTCATGAGACCACAAGCAGGAGGACCAGATGACCCGACATCTTGCCGATCACCGTGCCCCCGCCGGCCCGGCCCGGCTGCAGCAGTTTCTGCGTGTTGAGCGTGCGGCATCCGAGACGATGTGGAAAGCACTGCGCCGCAAGCCGCGCGAGCGGGCAGAGGCCAATCGCCGCGCCGTCGAATATGCGCGGATCGAGCGCGGTCGCCTGGCCTGAAAAAAAGGGGGCCGCGCGGCCCCCTTTTCCGTCGTAAACTGCGGCGTCCGCTCAGGACCGGACCAGTTTTTCGTAGGCGTCTGCGATCGTGCGGGTCAAGGCGCCGACCTCAAAGGTGTAGTCGCCGATCTGGCCCACGGGCGTGACTTCGGCGGCGGTGCCAGTCAGCCAGCACTGCTCAAATCCTTCCAACTCTTCGGGCTTGATGTGGCGCTCATGGACGGTCACGCCCATGTCGCGCAGCATGCCGATCACGGTCTGGCGGGTGATGCCGTTCAGGATGCAGTCGGGCAGCGGGGTGTGAACCTCGTTGCCCTTCACGAAGAAGATGTTGGCGCCGGTCGCCTCGGCCACATAGCCGCGATAATCGAAGAACAGCGCGTCCGAGCAGCCCTTGGCCATGGCTGCGTGCTTGGACATGGTGCAGATCATGTAAAGACCTGCGGCTTTGGCGGCGGTCGGGATGGTCTCGGGCGAGGGGCGCTTCCACTTGGCGATGTCGAGTTTGGCCCCCTTCATCTTGGCGTCGCCGTAATAGGCACCCCAGCTCCAGCAGGCGATCGCCAGACGCACCGGGTTGCCGATCGAAGCCACCCCCATCTCGTCGCCCGCGCCGCGGAAGGCCAGCGCGCGCACATAGGCATCGGTCAGGCCGTTGGCCTTCAGCACTTCGTCCTTGGCGGCATCGATCTGCTCGGCGGTGTAGGGGATCGGCATGTCCAGCAGCTCGCCCGATTTCAGCAGGCGCAGCGAATGTTCGTGGGACTTGAAGATCTTGCCATTATAGCAGCGCTCTCCCTCGAAGACCGAGGAGGCGTAATGCAGCGCGTGGGTCAGGATGTGGACGTTCGCAGAACGCCAATCCACCAGTTTGCCATCCATCCAGATCTTGCCATCGCGATCGTCGTAACCGGCCATCATGCCCTCCTGAATTGCATTTCTTGCGTTTTTTATGGCCGAAGCGGACACAAAGTTGCGCAAAATCGCAGCTTGGCTAACATTCCGGTCTTGGAAAGTCAACAAGGCTGACGTAAAATCGCTTTGATCACGGAGGGTGCGATGAGCGATGTGAGGCCGGGCGGCGAGAGCCTGCTGTTTCTGACGGACGACCAGCTGCGCAAAGGCATTGAGGCGATGTTCTTCGCCTATCGCGGTTTCACCGCCGACCCAGACCGCATCCTGGAGGGGATGGAATACGGCCGCGCTCATCACCGCGCCTTGCATTTCATCCATCGCAGCCCTGGCACCACTGTTACCAACCTGCTGTCCATCCTCGGCGTGACCAAGCAGAGCCTGAACCGGGTGCTGCGGACCCTGATCGAGGACGGGCTGGTGGAAAACCGGGTTGGCAAGCGCGACAAGCGCGAACGGCATCTGTTTTTGACCGTGAAGGGCGCAGAGCTGGAACGACAATTGTCGGATGCACAGCGTGCGCGGATGCGCGCCGCTTATCGTGCGGCGGGGCCGGTGGCGGTGCAGGGGTTCCGCACGGTGCTGGAGGCGATGATGGACCCGGAGTTGCGCCAGCAATACCAATCCCTGCGGGAGGGCAGCGCATGAGCGAACCGCAGATCCACCTTCTGGTCGTCGATGACGATGAACGCATCCGCGGTCTGCTGCAGAAGTTTCTGATGCGCCACGGGTTTCTGGTCACCATTGCCCGCGATGCGGCGCAGGCGCGGCGTCTGCTGGCGGGCCTCGACTTCGACATGATCATCCTGGACGTGATGATGCCGGGAGAGGATGGCATTGCCCTGACCCGAAGTCTGCGGTCTAGGCTTGCCACGCCGATCCTGCTTCTGACCGCGCGCGGCGAGGCGGCCAACCGCATCGAGGGGCTGGAGGCCGGTGCCGACGACTATCTGGTCAAGCCGTTTGAACCAAAGGAGCTGCTGCTGAGGATCAACGCGATCCTGCGCCGCCTGCCGTCGCGCGAAGCGGCGGTGCCGGGGCCGAAGGTGCTGAACCTGGGGCCGGTGCGCTATGACATGGAGCGGGGCGAGCTGTGGCGGGGCACTGAGCCCGTGCGCCTGACCGCCACCGAGGCGCAGCTGATGCGGATCTTTGCCGCCCAACCCGGCCAGCCGGTCAGCCGCGAGCGGCTGGCGGGCGACCTGGGGCCGGACCCGGAAGACCGGGCCGAGGATCGCGCTGCCGGTGGGCAGGAGCGGGCGGTGGATGTGCAGATCACCCGCCTGCGCCGCAAGATCGAGGCGGACCCCAAGCAGCCGCGCTATCTGCAGACCGTGCGTGGCGCCGGCTACATGCTGCAGCCTGACTGACAGCCTGTCCGCGCCGGGGCGCTTAACCTGTGTGGCACGCAGATCCGCAGTGATTCAGCCGCGATTGTGGCGGTGGCGTGATTCGTCGGCAGCGGTTCGGCCCATGGTTCGTGCCATTCATTCCCGGATCGGTCAGGCGATTGTTGCATCACCGCTGACCTGACCCTTGCCGCCTTGGCACCGTTTCCAGTTAAGAAATGGTTAATGTTTCCGCCCATCCAACAACGCCGTTTTCAGGCCGCAAACGCGACGGAAAAACGGCGAAAATCCGGTGCGATCTGAGGTCACAGACAAGATTTGCCCCAAGGATGAATCGGAGGACCCCCAATGTTCATGCAAGACTTCGACCGTCTGCCCACCCACTCCATGGCCGTCTCGCCCACCGCGCCGGCAGGCCTGACGGCGGCCACCATGATTGAAACCGCCAATGGCTGGCGTCGCGCCGAGGCGCTGCGGATGGGCGACCGGATCTACACGATGGATGGCGGATTGCGCCCGGTCCTGGGCCTGACGCGCACATGGTTGAACCCGGGTGAGGGCAGTCTGGTGCATATCCCGGGTGGCGCCTTCGACAATTGCGACGATTTGCTGTTGCCCGAGGGGCAGTTGGTGCTGGTCCAGACTGGCGATGACGCGGCCTTTCCGGATGCGCTGGTCGCGCTGGCCCCGGCGGTGGCGCTGGTGGGCCTGTGCGGCATCACCCGCCGCGGACTCTCGATGTCGATGGAGCTGATCCAGCCGCACTTCGCGCAGGAAGAGGTGATCTGGGGCAATTCGGGGGTGCAACTGTTCTGCCCGGCGATCGGTCGGCCGGAAAGCATCACCGAAAGCCTCGACTTCACGGTGCTGAGCATCGTTGAGGCGCGCAACCTGCTGAGCCGCCGCCGCCATGACCGCAGCGCCCTGCCGATGGCCGCCTGAGCGTGTCGTGAACTGGACTTTGCACGTCAGAGCGCCTATCTCGGGGCGATCATGGCCAAGCAATCCGACCCCAACAGCAAACTGATCGCCGAAAACCGCCGGGCGCGTTTCGATTACCATATCGAAAGCGATCTTGAGGCCGGGATCATGCTCTATGGGTCCGAGGTCAAGTCGCTGCGGCAGGGCGGATCGAACCTGGGCGAAAGCTATGCCAGCGTCGAAGGGGGCGAATTGTGGCTGATCAACAGCTATATCGCGCCCTATCGCGAGGCAAAGACCTGGGGTCACGAAGAACGTCGTCACCGCAAATTGCTGGTCTCGAAGAAGGAACTCAGCCGGTTGTGGAATGCGACCGCGCGCGAGGGCATGACCATCGTGCCGCTGAAATGGTATTTCAACGAACGCGGGTTGGTAAAGGTCAAGCTGGGGATCGCGAAGGGCAAGAAACTGTCCGACAAGCGCGAAACCTCGGCCAAGCGGGACTGGGACCGCCAGAAGGCACGCCTGTTGAAGCAGGGCTGACGGCTTGGCACCTTGCCTAGAAACGGGGTTGTGGTTAAGTCGATCATCCCCTGACGCGGAGTGCCTTGATGACCCTCATCGCCGATGACCCGAAGACGCTGGTTTCTACCGACTGGCTGGCCGCCCACCTGAGCGATCCCGACTTGCGGATCATCGACGCCAGCTGGGCCTTGCCGGCGATGGAGCGGGACGTGAAGGCCGAATATGCGGCCGGCCACATCCCCGGCGCACGGTTCTTCGATATCGACGAGATATCCGACCAGCGCAGCGAGCTGCCGCATATGGCCGCCCCGCCCGAAAAATTTGTCAGCCGTTTGCGGGCAATGGGCGTGGGCGACGGCCATCAGGTGGTGATCTATGATTGCCTCGGGCTGTTTTCGGCGGCGCGGGTCTGGTGGAACTTCCGCCTCATGGGCAAGACCGATGTCGCGGTGCTGGATGGTGGCCTGCCCAAGTGGAAGGCCGAGGGCCGCCCTCTGGAAGACATGCCGCCGGTGTTGCGCGACCGTCACATGACCGTCAGCCGTCAGAACGGGCTGGTGCGGGACGTGACGCAGGTGGCCCATGCCTCCAAGCTGGGCGAGGCGCAGATCGTCGACGCCCGTCCCGCCCCCCGTTTCCGTGGCGAGGTGCCCGAGCCGCGCCCCGGCCTGCGCATGGGCCATGTGCCGGGGGCCGTGAACATGCCGTGGGACAGCTTTCTGAACCCCGATGGCACCATGAAATCGCCCGAGGCCCTGCGCGCGCAGTTCGCCGCTGCCGGGGTCGATCTGTCCGGTCCGGTGATCGCGATGTGCGGGTCGGGCGTGACGGGCGCGATCGTGACTCTGGCGCTGGAACGCGCGGGGCATCGCAACTGGTCGCTCTATGATGGCTCCTGGGCCGAATGGGGCATGTATGACGACCTGAAGGTGGAAAAGGGATAAGACCATGCTGGAGGCACTGAAGGCCCAGCCGCAGGACAAGATCCTGCAACTGATCGCGATGTTCCGCGAGGACAAGCGGACCGACAAGATCGACCTGGGCGTGGGGGTCTACAAGGATCCGACCGGCCTGACCCCGGTGATGCGCGCGGTCAAGGCCGCCGAAAAGCGCCTGTGGGAGGTTGAGACCACCAAGACCTATACCGCGCTGGCCGGCGAGCCCGCCTATAACACCGCGATGCGGGCGATGATCCTGAACGGCGTCGTGGCCGCGGATCGTCTGGCCTCGATCTCGACGCCCGGCGGCACCGGCGCGATCCGGCAGGCGTTGGAGCTGGTGAAGATGGCAGCCCCCGGCGCGACCGTCTGGCTGTCGGCGCCGACCTGGCCCAACCATCCCTCGATCGTGAAATTCCTCGGGATTCCGATGGCCGAATACCGTTACTTCGACGCGGCCAGCGGCGGCGTGGATTTCGACGGGCTGATGGCGGATCTGGGCACGGTCAAGCCGGGCGACGTGGTGCTGCTGCATGGCTGCTGCCACAACCCCACCGGCGCCAATCTGGATCTGGCGCAATGGGCCAAGGTCTGCGACCTGCTGGCCCAGCGTGGCGCGATTCCGCTGGTCGATCTGGCCTATCAGGGCTTTGGCGACGGGCTTGAGGCTGATGCCGAGGCAACCCGCATGGTGGCCGCGCGCTTCCCCGAGGTGCTGATCGCGGCCTCTTGCTCGAAAAACTTCGGCATCTACCGCGAGCGGACTGGCATCCTGATCGCCATTTCCCGCGATGCGGCGGCGACTGCCATCACCCAAGGCAACCTGAACTTCCTGAACCGCCAGAACTACAGCTTCCCGCCGGATCACGGTGCGCGGCTGGTGACGATGATCCTCGAGGATGACGCCCTGCGCGCCGACTGGCAGGCCGAGCTGGAGGAGGTGCGGCTGAACATGCTGACGCTGCGTCAGTCACTGGCCGATGCGCTGCGGGCCGAGACCAACTCGGACCGGTTCGACTTTGTCGCGCGCCATCGCGGCATGTTCTCGCGTCTGGGGCTGACCGAGGCGCAGGTCAACCGCCTGCGGGACGAGTTCGGCATCTACATGGTGGGCGACTCGCGCATCAACATCGCGGGCCTCAATGCCCAGACCGTGCCGGTTCTGGCGCGGGCAGTGGCGGCCGTTCTGTAAGCCTTGGCAGCAAACGAAAAGGCCCGGCGCTTCGCCGGGCCTTTTGTTCTGGTTCATGGCGTTAAAGGTTGTAGGCGCGCTCGCCATGCGAGGTCAGGTCCAGGCCTTCCCGCTCTTCCTCCTCGCGGACACGCAGGCCGAACAGCGATTTGACGATCAGCAGCGCCGCGACCGACACCACGCCCGACCACAGGATCGTGACGACCACACCCATGATCTGCGCCATCACCTGCGCGCCCATCGTGCCGGCCTCGACCAGAAAGCCGGTCCCGCCAAGGGCAGGGGCGCAAAGGATGCCGGTGCCGATCGCACCGATGATGCCACCCACGCCATGCACGCCAAAGACATCCAGGCTGTCGTCATAGCCCAGCCGGTGCTTGACCGTGGTGACAAACCAATAGCACCCCGCCGAGGTGACCGCGCCCAGCACGATCGCTCCCATCGGCCCAGTGGTGCCGCAGGCTGGCGTGATCGCCACCAGACCCGCCACCATGCCCGAGGCCGCCCCCAGCATTGATGCCTTGCCGCGGGTCAAAGCCTCGATCGCGGACCAGGCGAGGATCGCCGCGGCGGTGGCAAGGAAGGTGTTCATCATCGCCAGCGTGGCCCCTGCCGTCGCCTCGAGGTTGGAACCGGCATTGAAACCGAACCAGCCCACCCACAGCATCGCCGCCCCGACCATGGTCAGCGTCATCGAATGAGGCGCCATGTTGTCGCGGCCATAGCCGACCCGCTTGCCGGTCATGATCGCCGCCACCAGTGCCGCGATGCCCGCGTTGATGTGGACCACCGTGCCGCCGGCAAAGTCGATCGCTGACCAGTTGTAGATCAGCCCCGAGGCGTCCCAGACCATGTGCGCCACAGGGAAATAGCTGAAGGTCAGCCAGATCACGACAAAGGCCAAGACCGCCGAAAACCTGATCCGCTCGGCAAAACCGCCGATAATCAGCGCCGGGGTGATGACGGCAAAGGTCATCTGGAAGGCGATGAACAGATATTCCGGCAGGGCCACTCCGTCGGTGAAGGTGGCCGCCGTGCTGTCCAGCGTGACGCCAGCCAGAAACGCCTTGGCAAACCCGCCCCAGAACGGCGAGGTGCCGCCGCCGAAGGCCATCGAGTAGCCGTAAACCACCCAAAGGATCATCGCCACCGCGGCGATCATCGTGCATTGCATCAACACGCTGAGCATGTTCTTCGATCGCACCAAGCCGCCGTAAAACAGCGCCAGCCCCGGCAAGGTCATGAACAGCACCAAGGTGGTCGCGGTCATCATCCAGGCGACATCGCCCTTTTCCACCACGGCCGCCACCTCGGCGACTGTCGCGGCGGCCTCCTGCGCCCAGGCCGGCAAGGCCGAAAGCGCGGCGATGCCGGCTGAAAGCGAGAGTTTTGCAAGTCTTTTCATTGGATTGTCTTTCCTGTCCAGCTTACAGCGCGTCGTCATCAGTTTCGCCGGTGCGCACCCGCACCGCATGTTCGACATCCAGCACGAAGATCTTGCCATCGCCGATCTTGTCGGTGCGGGCTGTCGTGCGGATTGCAGTCACAACCGGTTCGGCCAGCTCGTCGGCGACCACGATCTCCAGCCGGATCTTGGGCACGAAGTTCACGGCATATTCGGCCCCGCGATATATTTCGGTGTGGCCTGACTGGGCGCCGAAGCCCTTGATCTCCGACACCATCATGCCGCGCACGCCGATAGTGGTCAGGGCCTCGCGGACTTCTTCCAATTTGAACGGCTTGATCGCCGCGATGATCATTTTCACCTCTCGATTCCCTTCCTGTCGCTGGGCCCTGGTGCCGGGCCCCGTGCCCACAGCAGGCGCCGCAGCGCGGCATCGGGCAAGAAATCGCCATCCCCGCGGCGGGGGGATGCGTGAAAAGATGCAGGCAGAAGGCAGTTTTTTCGGCGGATGGTCAAAAATTATGCAGTTCGTGCTTGCGAAACGTGACCGCGCAAAGGTTTTCAATGTCGGCCACAACCGTTAGATTGCGCGCCAAGAAAACCGGCGAACGGGCGGAACAGGCATGGCGGGAACGGGCAGGGGGCGCACGCCCCTGGTGGCAGACAAGCGATACGGCGCGGCGAAAAAACCCGCGCCGGCGCCGCAAAAACCCGCGCCGAAAAAGCGCAGGGCCCCCCGGCCGCGCCGGCAGCACGGGCTGATTGTCGGCCTGATCCTGGGTTTTTTTGGCCTGATCTGGCGGGTGTTCTGGGGTGTGACCTGGCGCATCGGCGTCACGGCCGCCCTCGCGCTGGCCGGGGTGGTCTTCTACTTCCAGTCGCAACTGCCACCGGTGGAGGCGCTGGTGGATGCCCGTGCCAAGGGCTCGGTCACGCTGCTGGATCGCGACAATCAGGTCTTTGCCTGGCGGGGCGAAACCTTCGGCGGCATGATCACCGCCGACACGGTGTCAAAGCACCTGCTGCACGCCGTGATCGCCACCGAGGACAAACGCTTTTATCAGCATTTCGGTGTCAGCCCCCGCGGGATCGCCAGCGCCGTCCGCATCAACCTGGCCGAGGGGCGCGGCCCCCTGGAAGGCAATGGCGGTTCGACCATTACCCAGCAGGTGGCCAAATTGCTGTGCCTCGGTGTGCAGTATGACCCGACGCAATGGAAATCCGAGGCCGCCTATGAGGAAGACTGCCGCTCGGGCGGGGTATGGCGCAAGGTCAAGGAAGTGCCCTTCGCCATGGCGATGGAGTGGAAATATACCAAGGACGAGATCCTGACGATCTACTTCAACCGCGCCTATCTGGGCGCGGGTGCGCGCGGGTTTGAGGCCGCGGCACAACGCTATTTCGGCAAGTCGGCCGCCAATGTCACCCCGGCCGAGGCGGCGATGCTGGCAGGATTGCTGAAGGCGCCGTCGCGCTATGCGCCAACCGCCAACCTGAAACGGGCGCAGGATCGGGCCAATGTGATCATCGGGCTGATGGAGGAACAGGGTTTCCTGACCAAAGCCGAGGCGGATCAGGCCCGCGCCAATCCCGCGCAACTGTCCGAGGCGGCGGCAAAGAACGCCGGCGGTTTCTTTGCCGATTGGGTGATGGAGTCCGGTCCCGCCTTCCTGACCAAGGAAACCACGGAAGACGTGGTGATTCGCACCACGCTTGATCAACGCATTCAGGCGCAGGCCGAGGCCGCGCTGGCCGAAGTCTTTGCCACCAAGCTGAAAGAAGGATCGGAAGCGCAAGCCGCGATCGTGGTGATGAGCGCCGATGGCGCGGTGCGCGCCATGGTGGGCGGGCGCAAGACCCAAGGCGCGGGCAGTTTCAACCGCGCCACGCAGGCGTTGCGACAGACGGGATCGGTGTTCAAGCCCTTCGTCTATGCTGCGGCGATGGATCTTGGCTGGTCGCCTGCCGATTATGTCGAGGACAAGCCGCTGACCATCAACATCCCAGGCTCCGGTCCCTGGTCGCCCTCGAATTACGACAAGGAATACAAGGGACTGATCACGCTGACCGAAGCCCTGGCGGAAAGCCGCAACATCCCCGCGGTGCGCGTGTCCGAGGCGGTGGGGCGCGATGTGGTGCGTGCGGTGGCCGGTGAGTTCGGCATCGCCAGCAACATGGCCGATGGGCCGGCGCTGGCGCTGGGTGCCTCGGAAAGCACGCTGCTGGAGATGACGGGGGCTTATGCCGGCATCCTGAATGGCGGGTCGCGGGTGCAGCCCTATGGGATGATGTCGCTGGCGATCCGTGGCGAATCCGACGAGATCGCCGGCCAGTCCGGCGGTATCGGCGAGCGGGTGATCTCGGAGCAGGCAGCGCAGTTGCTGACCTACATGATGACCCAGGTGATCGAGCGTGGCACCGGCGGTCGCGCGCGGCTGGGCAATCATCCGGTGGCAGGCAAGACCGGCACAACCTCGGCCGCACGGGATGCGTGGTTCATCGGGTTCTCGGCGCATTACGTGACGGGCGTCTGGATGGGCTATGATGACAACCGCCCGCTGACCGGCGTGACGGGTGGTGGCTTGCCGGCCGAGATCTGGCAGGCGACCATGGCGCGCATCCATGCCGACCTTCCCCCCACAGGCCTGCCGATGATCGTGCCCGAGCCGCGCCGTCCCCCCGGCCAGCCGGCTCCGCAGGAGGTGGCGCCCGCACAGCCGCAAGCGCAGGGTCAGCCGCAGCAACAGCCGCAACCGCAGCGCCGCCAGCGGCAGGTCGATCCGATCGGGGATGTGCTGCGCTCGATCTTCGGGGGGTGAGCGGCTTCCCGCCAAGATGTTGTGGACAACTGCGCCTTGGATGCCACATGCGGGGCAGGCGCCGTTGACACGTCCGGCCAGCCGGCCAAGATAAGCCACCGCCCCAGCAGGGCCCCAGCAGGACAGACCCTTGCGCTTTGCCCGCCTCAGACTCAACGGCTTCAAGAGCTTTGTGGACCCCACCGATCTGGTGATCCACGAAGGTCTGACCGGCGTGGTCGGCCCCAATGGTTGCGGCAAGTCCAACCTGCTGGAGGCGCTGCGCTGGGTGATGGGCGAAAACCGTCCCACCGCCATGCGCGGCGGCGGGATGGAGGATGTGATCTTCGCAGGCACTGCCAGCCGCACCGCCCGGCATTTCGCCGAAGTCGCGCTGGTGCTGGATAACTCCGAGCGGCTGGCGCCCTCGGGCTTCAACGAATCCGACCAGATCGAGATCGTGCGCCGCATCACACGCGACGCGGGCAGCGCCTACAAGGCCAATGGCAAGGACGTGCGCGCCCGCGATATCCAGATGCTGTTTGCCGATGCCTCGACCGGGGCGCAGTCGCCTGCGCTGGTGCGGCAGGGGCAGATTTCCGAACTGGTCAATGCCAAGCCAAAAGCGCGGCGGCGCGTGCTGGAAGAGGCGGCGGGGATATCCGGCCTCTATCAGCGCCGGCACGAGGCCGAGTTGCGACTGACCGCCACCGAACAGAACCTGGCCCGGATTGATGACGTGCTGGGCAGTCTGGGTGGGCAATTGGCCACGCTGGAGCGGCAGGCCCGGCAGGCGGCCCGCTATCGCGCCATCGGCGAGGAGTTGCGCCGCGCCGAAGGCATGCTGCTGTTCCGTCGTTGGCGCGAGGCCGATCTGGCCCGGGTCGAGGCCGAAGACCTGTTGCGCAGCCGGCTGGTGGCGGCAGGTCAGGCCGAAATGGCCGCGCGCGCTGCCGCCAAGGCCCGAACTGCGGCCGAGGATGCGCTGCCGCCGCGCCGCGAGGAAGAGGCGATTGCCGGTGCGATCCTGCAACGCCTGACCATGCAGCGCGATGCCCTGTCCGATCAGGAGGCGCGCGCGCTGCAGGTGATCGAGACGCTGCGCGCCCGGATCACTCAGTTGGGCCGCGACATTGACCGCGAGGCGGGTCTGAACCGCGACGCGGGCGAGACGATCCAGCGCCTGGAATGGGAGAAGGGCCAGCTGGAAAAGGCCCATGACGGCCATGACGAGCGGTTGGCCGAGGCGATGGAGATCGCCCGCGATGCAGCGGCGATCCTCTCTGACCGTGAGGCGCAGCTGTCCGAGCGGACCGAAGACGTGGCGCGGCTGGCGGCGCGCCACCAATCCGCACAGCGTCTGCTGGCCGAGACCCGTTCTGCCCGCGCGCGGGCAGAGGGCGAGGCCACGCGCGCCATGCAGGCTGTCGATCAGGCCAATCTGGCCGTCGAAACCGCCGCCGCAGCCCAGGAGGCTGCCGCCGAGGCGCAGGAGGAGGCCGCCGCCGCCGCCGAAGAGGCCGAGGCGCGGCTGGCAGAGGTCGAGGATGCCCGCGCTGGCGTTCAGGGGCAGGAGGCCGAGGCCCGTGCCGCGCGCTCTGCCGCCGAGGGCGAGGCCAGCGCGCTGCGCGCCGAAGTGGCGGCATTGGCCAAGCTGGTCGAACGTGAATCGCAGGCCGGTCATCAGTTGTTGGATCGTCTGACGGTGACGCCGGGATATGAGGCCGCGCTGGGCGCGGCGCTGGCCGATGATCTGCGGGCGCCGGAACTGGTGGATGGGATGCGCTCGGGCTGGGTCTGCCTGCCGGCCTATGACGCGCCGCAAGCCTTGCCGGCGGGGGCGCAGCCTCTGGCCGATCATGTGCAGGCGCCGCCAGTTCTGGCCCGCCGCCTTTCGCAGATCGGTCTGGTTTCGCGCGATCAGGGCGTGGTCTTGCAGCCATCGCTGGCGCCCGGGCAGAGGCTGGTCTCGGTCGAGGGGGATCTGTGGCGCTGGGATGGCTATCGCATCGGCGCCGAGGATGCGCCCTCCGCCGCAGCTCTGCGCCTGCGTCAGTTGAACCGGCTGGTGCAATTGAAGCGCGATCTTGAGGAAGTGGCGGCAAAGGCCGAAGGCGCGCGGCAGGCGCATGAGGCCTTGCAGGCCCGGCTGGTCGAGTTGACCCGCGCCGACCAGACCGCGCGCGAGGCCCGCCGCGCCGCTGACACCCGCGCGGCCGAGGCCAGCCGTGCGGCCAGCCGTGCCGAGGCTGAGGCGCAGCTGGCCGCCGGGCGGCTTGAAAATGCTCGCCTTTCGGTAGACCGCTTTGCCGAGGAAGCCGATGCCGCCGCCACCCGCGAGGCCGAGGCCGAGGCCGCCGCCGCCGAACTGCCCGACCTCGACAGCGCCCGCGCGGGGATCGAGGATCTGAAGCAGGCGGTGGAGGCCGCGCGGTTGACGATGATCGCCCGGCGCTCGGCGCAGGACGAGATCCGCCGCGAGGGCGAGGCCCGCACCCGTCGCCGGCAAGAAGTGACCAAGGAAATCTCGGGCTGGCGGATGCGGCTTGATACCGCGGCCGCCCGCTCGGCCGAACTGGCAGAACGCAAGGCCGAGACCGAGGAAGAACTGCTGGAGGCCAGCGCCGCCCCGGAAGAAATCGCCATCAAGCGCGAAGAACTTTCGGATGCCATCGCGGAGGCCGACGAACGCCGCGCCAAGGCCGCCGATGCGCTGGCTGCCGCCGAAGCCGTGCTGCGCGAGGCGCAGTTTGCCGAGCGCGAGGCTGAGCGGTTGGCCGGTGAGGCCCGCGAGGGCCGCGCCCGCGCCGATGCCCGCGCCGAAGCCGCGCGCGCCAATCTGTCCCTGGCCGCCGAGCGCATCCGCGACGAGCAGGACTGCTCGCCCCAGGCATTGCTCGAAAGCCTCAAGGCCGACCCCGAGGCCATGCCCGATGCCGAGGCGCTGGAGGTTGAGGTCGGCCGCCTGAAACGTCAGCGGGAAAGCCTGGGTGCGGTGAACTTGCGCGCCGAGGAAGACGCGCGGAATGTGCAGACCGAGTTCGACACGCTGACCAGTGAGAAGACAGATCTGGAAGAGGCGATCCGCAAGCTGCGCGCCGGCATCCAGGGTCTGAACCGTGAGGGGCGCGAGCGGTTGTTGACCGCCTTTGAACAGGTGAACGCCAATTTTACCACATTGTTCACCCATCTGTTTGGTGGGGGCGAGGCGCGGTTGGTGCTGGTCGAATCCGACGACCCACTGGAAGCAGGGCTGGAGATCATGTGCCAGCCTCCCGGCAAGAAACTGGCCACGCTCAGCCTGATGTCGGGGGGTGAACAGACGCTGACGGCGCTGGCGCTGATTTTCGGGGTGTTTCTGACCAATCCCGCGCCGATCTGTGTGCTGGATGAGGTGGACGCCCCGCTGGACGATGCCAATGTCACCCGGTTCTGCGATCTGCTGGACGAAATGACCCGCCGCACCGACACGCGGTTCCTTATTATTACGCACCATGCGGTGACGATGGCGCGGATGGACCGTCTGTTCGGCGTGACGATGCAGGAGCAGGGCGTCAGCCAGTTGGTCAGCGTGGACCTGAAACGCGCCGAGGCGCTGGTGGCCTGAGGGTCAGACCAGCGCCAGCACCGCCACGATCGCCAGCATCACCCCCCAGGCGCGCCACAGCGCCCGGCAGGCAAGGTCGATCTGGGCCGGGCCGGGGTTGCGCCCGCCTTCCGGGAAGACCCAGGGAAAATCGCGCATCTGGCCGTCATAGCTGCGCGGGCCCGACAGCGCCGTGTTCAACACCACCGCCATCGCCGCCTCGGGCCAGCCGGCATTGGGGCTGCGGTGCAGCGGCGCATCGCGCAGGATTGGCCGCGCAGCATCCCGCCGGCCATGCGCCAATGCGATCAGAGCCGCGGTCAGCCGCGCCGGGATCAGGTTGAGCAGATCGTCAAGGCGTGCGGCTGCCCAGCCAAAGGCCTCGTGCCGGGGGGTGCGGTGGCCGATCATGCTGTCGGCGGTGTTGGTGATCTTGTAGAGCAGCAGGCCGGGCAGGCCGCCCAGCAGATACCAGAAGGCTGGCGCAATCACCCCGTCCGACAGGTTTTCGGCGGCGCTCTCGATCGCGGCGCGGGCGACAGCGGGCTGGTCCATCGCGGCGGTGTCGCGCCCGACGATCCGCGCCACCGCCCGGCGCCCTTCGCCCAGCGACATGCGCAGCCCGTCGCCCACGGCGCGGACATGCTGGACGAGACTTTTTTGCGCCAGCAGGATCGCCACCACCAGCATCTCGATCAGGCCGCAATCCGGCAAGGCGTGGATCAGCTTGCCCAGCAGGATCGCGCCCAGCCCCAGCGCCGCCATGGCCAGCACGCCACGCGCGCGGCGGCTTTCACCCTGATTGAGCCGGGTGTCCATCCAGCCAACCGCCCGGCCCATCAGCACCGCCGGATGTGGCCAGCGGCTCCAGATCGTGCGCGGTTCGCCAAGGGTGGCATCCAGCACCAGGGCGGCGGTCAGGATCGAGGCGCTCATGTCGTCTTCTCCGTCAGGTCGGCCAAAGCGGTCGTCAGGCGGGGCCAGCCTTTGTTCGATGGCAGGCCCAAACGCAACCATTGTGGCGCATAGGGAAAGGTGCGGGTCCAGATGCGGTGACGGGCCAGCGTGTCCTGCCAATAGCCGGCATTCTCTACCCGATACAACCGGAACAGTGATGTGCCTCCAACCAGCGTGGCCCCGGCCCCGGTCATCAACGCGTCCAGCCTGGTCGCGTCCGCATTCAACCGTTGGCGGGTGTTTGTGGCCCAGTCGAGGTCTGACAGCGCCCGCGCGCCCACCGCCAGTGCCGGACCCGAGACCGACCACGGCCCCAAAAGCGTTGCCAGATGTGCGATCAATGCCGGGTCGCCGATCGCAAATCCAAGCCGCAGCCCTGCCAAACCCCAGAACTTTCCAAAACTCTTCAGGATCAACGTGCCTGGGCGGGTGGCATGGGCGATCAGGCTGGCCTCTGGCACGACATCGGCAAAACTTTCGTCAATGACCGTCAGGGGGGCCGGGTCGCGCCCGTCCCAAAGGCCGCCGGTGGGATTGTTGGGGTGAACCTCCACCCGCGCCATGGCGGGGCCGTCATCGACCACCTGCCAACCGGCTGCGGCAAAGGCGCGGGCATGTTCGTTATAGGTGGCACGGGCGATCCGCACGCGACCGGGCGTGGCCAGTCGCGGGATCGCCGCGATCAGCGCCGAGGCGCCATTGGCCGCCAGCACCGCCGCGCCATCGGGCACCTGCCAGAAGCGGCGGGCAGCGGTCAGCAGGCGGTCAAGGGCTGCCTGATCGGGCAGGGTGGCCCAGGCTTGGGCCGGTATGGCGGGCAGCGGATAGGGGTCTGGGTTGATGCCGGTCGACAAGTCCAGCCATTCCGCCCGCGCGCCCCCGAATCGCGCCGCCGCCGCGTCGATTCCCCCACCATGATCGGGTGCATTGGCCAGGTCGGGTGTGTGGATTTCGGCCATCTTGTGCCTCGGCAGCGGATTTCGGGCGACAGTCAAACCCGCTTTCCTGCCGGTAGTCCAGCGCGCCGCAACAGGTCGGATGAAAACTTAACCCTGTCCACAGAAGCGTTAACTTATCCACAAGGTCCATTAACCATTCGTTAAGCATCCGCCGGCGAAATGAACCCAAGGTCTGATCGGAGGCGCTGGTGCGTGTATTGATTGTGGAAAGTCGGCAGGTGCTGGCGCGGCGCTGGGCCGCGGCATTGGCGGCAGAAGGCTGTCCGGCATTGATCGTGAGTGATCAGGCGGGGGCTGTCGCGGCCCTGCATCTAGAGGATTTCCGGCTGATGCTGCTGGATCTTGTGTTGGACGCTGGGGCTGCCTTGGCCGTGGCGGATTATGCCGCCTATCGCCGCCCCGAGATGCCAGTGCTGTTCATCTCCAGCAGTGCGGCTTTTTCCGATGGCTCGATTTTCAATCATTGCGCCAATGCCTGCGCTTTCATGCCGGCAACCACGCCGCCGGCTGATTTGGCAGCCCTGGCCCTTTACCACGCGCGCCAGCCCTTTTCCGCGCGGGCCGTGGCGTGACCGCATCGCCACGGCGCGGGGAATCGCACACCGGACGCTGACCTTCACTTGCTTTTTACCAAACCCGGCGCAGACTTGCCGATGGGGGAGGACACGTCATGCTGGAACATTTGCCGCAAGAGATCAGGGACGGGCTGGAGATCGCGCGCCAGCGCCGCGCGCGCCGTCAGGCCAAGTTGTGGGTGCAGATCGGCGATGCCGCCTTTCCGGTGCTGCGGCTGTGGTCGGGCGGGTTTTCGGTAGATGCGGCCAAGGCGCCGGTGCTGCGCGGGCTTGTGGACCTGCATGAGGGCGGGCGCCACATCACGCGTGCGCTGATCGTCGCCTCGCGGATCGAAGGGAACGAGTTGATCTGTGAATTCAAGTGGCAGGCGCCGGTCAGTGACGGACCGGCGCTGGATTACTGGCTGGACCCGACGTTGCCGGTGGGGCTGCTGCCCCGCCACTGAGGGTCCCGGCGTCGTTATTGCAGATCGGCGAAGGCCTCTTGCAAGCGTGCAACGGCCTCGGCAACCTGACTGCGCGGCATCGCCAGATTGAACCGCAGGAAGTTTTCTCCGCCCAAGCCGAAGCTGGAGCCGTGGTTGGCGGCGATCTGCGCGCCTTTTTCTACCCGGGCGATCGCCTCCTCCGGCGTCATGCCGGTGCCCGAAAAATCGACCCATGCCAGATAGGTCGCTTCCAGTGGCATCGAGCGCAGGCCCGGGATGGCGTTCACCGCAGCGTCGAAAAGATGCCGGGTGCCGTCCAGATAGGCGATCAGCCCCTCCAGCCAGGCCACCCCATCGGGGGAATATGCCGCCGTTGCCATATGCAGCCCAAAGCTGTTGGGCGAGATGCCCAGCGCATTGATCCGCGCCACCAGTCGCGCCCGCAATTCGGGATCAGGGATGATGACATTGCCGGTATGGGCGCCGGCGATGTTGAAGGTCTTGGTGGTCGAGGTCATCATGACCAACCGAGGCAGCAATTCGGGCGCGGCCTTGGCCATGACGGTGTGGCGCTGACCTGCAAAGACCAGATCATGATGGATCTCGTCCGAGACAAGGATCAAGTCATGGCGATCGCAGAACGCCGCAACCGCGCGCAACTCATCCAGTGTCCAGACCCGGCCGCCGGGATTGTGCGGCGAGCAGAGGATCAGCATCTTTTCGCGCCCGGTCAGGCGGCCTTCCCAGGCGTCGAAATCCATCTGATAGCGACCATCGACCAACGCCAGCGGGCATTCGGTCACGCTGCGGCCCGCGGCGCGGATCACCCGGGCAAAGGCGTGATAGACCGGGGTCATCAGCACCACGGCATCGCCCGGCGCGGTAAAGGCATCGACGCAGAGTGCCGTGCCGTTCACCAGCCCGTGCGTGGTCAGGATCCAGTCAGGATGCACCTGCCATCCGTGGCGGGTGTCCATCCACCAGCAGATCGAGTCCAGATAGGCGCGGTCATCGCCGAAATATCCATAGATGCCATGGGCCGCCATCCGCTCGACCGCGGCCTGAACGCTGGCGGGCGGCATGAAGTCCATATCCGCCACCCACATCGGCAGGCCATGCGCCGGGTCGATGCCGTATAACGCTTGCATCCCGTCCCATTTGACGGAGTGGGTGCCGATCCGGGGGATGATCCTGTCGAAGTCCATGGGCCTGCCTTGTTATTGCGTTGTTCTGACTATGCGAAGATTTGCGGGAAGTCATCCTGAATTTTTATCAACTTATGGGATGATGTGCTAATATTGCCCATTAAAACGGGAATGTGTCTTGTCGGGCCATGCTTCTTTGCCATCCCTCGCAACCCTTGCGAAAAGGTGCCTCAGCGCGTAAATCCGCCGCATGATCCGCCCCATCCTGATCCATCCCGATCCGCGCCTCAAGAAGCTCTGCGATCCCGTGGCCGAAATCACGCCCGAGATCGGCAAACTGGCCGAGGACATGCTGGAAACCATGTATGACGCGCCGGGCGTGGGCCTGGCCGCGCCGCAGGTGGGCATCTCCAAGCGGCTGATCGTCATGGATTGCGTCAAAGCCCCCGAGGCCTCGGCCCGGCCGATGGTGCTGGTCAACCCCGAAATCACCTGGTCCTCCGAAGACCTGTCAATTTATGAGGAGGGCTGCCTGTCCATCCCCGACCAATATGCCGAGGTCGAGCGCCCGGCAGAGGTGCGGGTGCGCTGGATGGCGCTGGATGGCAGCATGCAGGAAGAACAGTTCTCGGGCCTCTGGGCCACCTGCGTCCAGCATGAGATCGACCATCTGAACGGCAAGCTGTTCATCGATTTTCTGGGTCCGCTGAAGCGCCAGATGATCACCCGCAAGATGGAAAAGCTGAAGCGCGAACGCGCGCGGCAGGCCTGAGATGCCCGCCCGCCCCACGCTTTTGT
Organism: uncultured Gemmobacter sp.; assembly: GCA_964439015.1. Taxonomy (GTDB): domain Bacteria; phylum Pseudomonadota; class Alphaproteobacteria; order Rhodobacterales; family Rhodobacteraceae; genus Gemmobacter. The sequence continues at coordinate 50,747 of CAYTMV010000004.1, read as the reverse complement.
GGCCTGACAAGCGCCTGTCCACCCCTGCCGCGCCGGTCGAGGCGATCACCGACGACATCCGCGCGATCTGGGCCGACATGGTCGCGACGATGGATGCCATGCCGGGCTACGGCCTTGCTGCCCCGCAGATCGGCGTGATGCTGCAACTGGCCGTGGTCGATTGCTCCGAGGCGCGCGGGCAGGCGATCCTGATGGCCAATCCGCAAGTGCTGCACGCCTCCGTCCAACTGCGCGAGCATGAGGAAGCCAGCCCCAACCTGCCGGGCGTCTCGGCAGTGATCGCGCGGCCGCGGGCGGTGACGGTGCGGTTTCTGAACGCCGAGGGGGCGTGGGAAGAGCGCGATTTCGTCCACCTCTGGGCGACATCGGTGCAACACCAGATCGATCACCTTCAGGGTAAGCTGTATATTGACCGCCTCTCGCCGCTGAAGCGCAAGATGCTGCTGGCCAAGGCCGAAAAGCTGCGGAGGCGCGGGTGAAACTCGTCTTCATGGGGACGCCGGATTTCTCGGTACCGGCACTGCGCGCGCTGGCCGCCCGGCATGAGGTGGTCTGCGTCTATACCCAGCCGCCGCGCCCTGCGGGCCGTGGCAAGCAGGACCGGCCAACCGCCGTGCATCAGGCGGCGCTGGATCTGGGCCTGACGGTGCGTCATCCGGTCAGTCTGCGCGACCCGCAAGCGCAGGCCGAGTTTGCGGCGTTGGGCGCTGATGTGGCGGTGGTGGTGGCCTATGGTCTGATCCTGCCGCAGCCGGTGCTGGATGCGCCGCGCTTTGGTTGCCTGAACATCCACGCCTCGCTGCTGCCGCGCTGGCGCGGGGCCGCGCCGATCCACCGCGCGATCATGGCCGGCGATGCCCAGACCGGCGTCTGCATCATGCAGATGGAGGCGGGCCTCGATACCGGCCCGGTCCTGCTGCGCGGGTCGCTGCCGATCGGGCCCGAGGATACCACCGCTGATCTGCATGACCGGCTGGCGGATCTGGGCGCGCAGATGATTGTCACCGCGCTGGATCGTCTGCCGTCTCTGACCCCCGAGGCTCAGGCCGAGGCTGGCGTGACCTATGCCACCAAGATCGACAAGGCTGAGGCCCGCATTGACTGGAGCCGCCCGGCGGCCGAGGTCGATCGCCAGATCCGCGGGCTGTCTCCCTTTCCCGGCGCCTGGTGCGAGGTTTCGGGTGAGCGGGTCAAGCTGCTGCGCAGCCGTCTGGCCGATGGCTCGGGTCAGCCGGGGCAGGTGCTGGGCGGGCTGATCATCGCCTGTGGCAGCGGCGCGGTCGAGATCACGCTGGCGCAGCGCGAGGGCAAGCGGCCGATGGTGCCTGATGATTTCCTGCGCGGTTTCACCCTTCCCGCGCGGCTGGACTAAGCCCATATTCACGGGAAAGGAGGGACCGTCATGCCCCCGATCCTGCTGCTTCTGGTCATAGGTGCCGCCGCCGGTTTCATTGGCACGCGGTTGATGCGCGTCACGCTGGATGTGCCGACCACGGTGCTCCTGGGCACCTTGGGTGCGGGCTTGGCATGGCTGGCGCTGCGGTTGCTGATGATGCTGTCCGGTGCGGTGCTGATCGCCATTGGTGCCGTGGCGGCGACCGCCGGCCTGATCTGGCTTTGGCAGCGTTATATCAAACGCTGACCGCGCGCAGGGCATCCTTCAGTTTGAAGCCCTTTCCGCCCGCGCCCTGCCACAGAAGCGATCCCTGCCACGCTGCAAACAGCAGCGCGGCTGCGGTTTCGGCATCTGCCCCGCCCAGCCGCCGGGCCAGCGCAGCCTCCAGCTTGCGACGCCAGGCCTTGGCGCGGCCTCGCACGTCGGGATCGCGAAAATCGCTGGCCAGCAAAAGGTGATCCCAGGGGCAAACCTGATCCTCGGTCGGCTGACCCAGCGCCTTCAGGATCGCATGTGCGCCCTTTGCGTTCATGGGCGCTGCGGCCAGCGCCAGATCGGTGGCGGCCTCCAGCCCTTCCCATGCGGCAAGGATCGCGGAACGCTGCATCCCCTCGCAACTGCCGAAACGTTGCACCAGGGTAGAGGGCGCCAGCCCCACCGCCTGACCGACCGCGCCGAAAGACACCGCCTTGCCGCCGCCCTCATGCAGCAGGCTGATCACTTCGGCAAAGACGGCAGCGTCAGGGATGATCTTCTTTCGGGCCATATCTCCTTTTAGCGGTATTTGTCGGGCTTGAAAGCCCGGATTGCCGTGGCGCAGCGCGCCGGGAAGGTCAGCTGAGATCAATGCGCGACGTAGAACACACCCACCAAATCCGGCGTCGCAGGGCCGGCATCCAGCCCCCAGTCCGGGCAAAGACCGCCTCTGCCGCTCGATCGCGCGGCGCGACAGCGGTCATGCGGCCCCCTTCTTCTTGTAGGGTGCCATGCCAGCACGCGCCAATTCGTCGGCGCGTTCATTTTCGGGATGGCCGGCATGGCCCTTGATCCATTCCCAGCGCACCTGATGCCGCGCCTGCGCCGCATCCAGCCGCTGCCACAGATCGACATTCTTCACCGGCTTGCGGTCAGCGGTTTTCCAGCCGTTCTTCTTCCATCCGAAGATCCAGCCAGTCACACCGTTCTTCACATAGGCGCTGTCAGTCACAACCGTGATCTGCGACGGCCGGGCCAGGGTCTCCAGCGCCGAGATCGCTGCCAGCAACTCCATCCGGTTGTTGGTCGTATCGGCCTCACCGCCGTTCAGCGTACGCTCGCGCACCACCTCGGCCCCCTCGCGCGCCAAAAGCAGCACCCCCCAGCCGCCAGGTCCGGGATTGCCCGAGCAGGCGCCATCGGTATAGGCAAACAATTCCGGCATATCACCTTGATCCAAATACCCTCGGGGGGGCGGGGGCAGACAGCCCCCGCTGCTGTCAGTTGGCTTCGCGCAACACGCGGGGCACCTTGAACTCTACATCCTCGGTCGCGGTCTCGACCATCTCGACCGTGGTGACAAAGCGGGTGCGGAAGGCGTCGATCACTTCAGTCACCAGCACTTCGGGCGCGCTGGCGCCGGCCGTGATGCCGACGGCCCGGATACCCTCCAGCGCGCGCCAGTCGATGTCGGCGGCGCGGTTCACCAGTTGGGCATAAGCGCAGCCAGCCGCCCGCCCCACCTCGACCAAGCGGCGCGAGTTGGAGGAATTGGCGGAGCCGATCACAAGCAGCGCATCAATCTTTGGCGCAATCGCCTTGACCGCCGCCTGCCGGTTGGTGGTGGCGTAGCAGATGTCTTCCTTATGCGGCCCGACGATCGCAGGAAACCGCGCGCGCAGCGCCGCAACGATTTCGACCGTATCGTCGACCGACAATGTGGTCTGGGTGATGAAGGCCAGCCGCTCGGGGTCGCGCGGTTGAACCGAGGCCACATCGGCCACGGTTTCGACCAGCAGCACCTCACCCTCGGGCAGCTGGCCCATGGTGCCGATGGTTTCGGGATGGCCGGCATGGCCGATCATGATCATCTGCAGCCCGTTTTCGTGATGCCGTTCGGCCTCGATATGGACTTTGCTGACCAGAGGGCAGGTGGCATCGACCCAGACCATATGCCGCGCCTCGGCCGCTGCGGGCACCGATTTCGGCACGCCATGGGCGGAAAAGATCACCGGCCGGTCGGCAGGCACCTCGTCCAGTTCCTCGACGAAGATCGCGCCCTTGGCGCGTAGGTCGTCGACGACATAGCGGTTATGGACGATCTCGTGGCGCACATAGACTGGCGCGCCCCATTTCTGGATCGCCATCTCGACGATCTTGATCGCCCGATCCACGCCCGCGCAAAAGCCACGCGGCGCGGCAAGATACAGATGCAGAGGGGGCAGGTCGGTCATTGCGGTCTCCGGTCTTTCGGGGGCCAGACCTAAGGCTTGTGGCGCAGCGCGTCCAGTCATCGCGGGTGACAGGGACGCGCGGCGGCGCGGGGCCACGTAAACCCCGCGCCGCCAGCGTTTTGGTATTCAGTTGCCGCTGGCTTCGATTTCTTCGCTGCGTTCGGGCATCGGGCGCGGCTCGCGCGGCGGGCGCCCGATCACTTCGCGCAATTCGTCCAGTTCGATGAAATTGTCGGCCTGACGGCGCAGCTCGTCGGAAATCATCGGCGGCTGGCTGCGGATGGTCGAGACGACCGAGACCCGCACGCCCTGCCGCTGCAGGCTTTCGACCAGCGGACGGAAATCGCCGTCACCGGAGAACAGCACGATATGGTCAACCCGCGGCGCAAGCTCCATCGCATCGACCGTCAGCTCGATGTCCATGTTGCCCTTGACCTTCCGGCGCCCCTGGCTGTCCGTGTATTCCTTGGCGGCCTTGGTCCTCATGGTAAAGCCGTTGTAATTCAGCCAGTCGATCAACGGTCGGATTGGCGAATACTCGTCATTTTCCAGAAGAGCCGTGTAATAGAAGGCCCTCAAGAGCTTGCCGCGGCGCAGAAATTCGCTCCGCAACAATTTGTAATCTATGTCGAAACCAAGGGCCTTGGCGGCGGCATAAAGGTTGGACCCATCGATGAACAGCGCAAGCCGTTCGTCCTTGTAGAACATTTGTTTTCGTTCCTTTTCGGGGCGATTCTCGACGAATCCCCCTTGCTGGCATGTGCCAAGTCGCGGAAATCCGACTGTGTGGCGCAATTTACCAAGCGGCGATTCCCGAGCGCAACATGTTTGATGTGCATTTCAGGGAAGGTAGGATGAAATTGGCGAGATCAACGCATGCCTTGGTTGCGCTGGGCGGAAACCTGCCGCTTGGGGATGATAGGCCTGATGCCGTGCTGCGCGCGGCGTTCGATTCGCTGACTACGGAAGGGATGAGGGTCGTTTCGGTCAGTCGAATCTATCGCACCCCGGCCTTCCCGGCCGGAACCGGTCCCGATTACGCCAATGCCGCGGCTTTGGTCGAAGTGGATGCGTTGGTCGATCCAGAGGCGGTGCTGGCCGCCTTGCACCGGATCGAGGCTGCCTTTGGTCGCGTGCGCGGCCAGCGTTGGGCCGGGCGTGTGCTGGATCTGGACCTGCTTGCCATCGGCGAAACCATACTGCCCGATCCCGGAACCCAGCGGCAATGGCAGTCCTTGCCGCCGCAGGATCAGGCACAGCTGGCCCCCGACCGGCTGATTCTGCCGCATCCACGCCTGCAGGATCGGGCCTTTGTGCTGGTGCCTCTGGCAGATGTTGCGCCCGATTGGCGCCACCCGCTTTCGGGGCTAAGCGTGGACCAGATGCTACAGGCCCTGCCTGCCGAAGATGTGGCGGCGGTCGTGCCGTGGGTGTGACGGATTTGAACCGGATAGGCGCTTGTCAAGAGGCTTGATCGGGCTTATACCGCCCCGCTCAGGCTGCACTCCGCAAGGAAGGATTCTTCATGGCTCGCGTTACGGTCGAAGATTGCGTCGACAAGGTTCCGAACCGGTTCGAGCTGGTGATGCTGGCTGCCCATCGCGCCCGTGAGATCGCTGCCGGTTCGCCGCTGACGGTTGACCGCGACAACGACAAGAACCCGGTCGTGGCGCTGCGCGAGATCGCGGAAGAAACGCAGGCCGTGGATCCGCTGCGCGAGCGGATGATCGAAAGCCACCAGAGCCAGATCGAAGTCGACATGCCCGAAGAAGACCAGATGGCGCTTCTGATGGGTAATGGCGATACGGTGGATCGTCCGGTGTTTGATGACACCTCGGAAGAAAAGTTGCTGCGCGCGCTGATGGAAGCGCAAGGCGACAAGTGATTCGTTAATACGGCCAGGCAGGGCGAGAATGATCGACGTCGAAGACCTGATCTCACTCGTCCGCATCTACAACCCACGCACCAACGCCGACCTGCTGCGCCGGGCCTATGCCTATGGCAGGCAGATGCATGAAGGGCAGACCCGCAAGTCGGGCGAGCCCTATTTCACGCATCCTGTCGCGGTGGCGGCGATCCTGACCGAGCAGCGGCTTGACGATGCCACCATCGTCACGGCCCTGCTGCATGACACGATCGAAGATACCCGCTCGACCTATACCGAAGTCTCGGAACTGTTTGGCGAAGAGATCGCCGAACTGGTCGATGGCGTGACCAAGCTGACAAACCTTCAGCTTTCCTCGACCGAAAGCAAGCAGGCCGAGAATTTCCGCAAGCTGTTCATGGCGATGAGCAAGGATTTGCGGGTGATTCTGGTCAAGCTGGCCGACCGTCTGCACAACATGCGCACGATCAAGTCGATGCGCCCGGAAAAGCAGGCGCAGAAGGCGCGCGAGACGATGGAGATCTTTGCGCCACTGGCGGGCCGGATGGGCATGCAGTGGATGCGCGAGGAGCTGGAGGATCTCAGCTTTCGGGTGTTGAACCCCGAGGCCCGCAACTCGATCATCCGCCGCTTCATCACGCTGCAGCGTGAGGCGGGCGATGTGGTCCACAAGATCACCGCTGACCTGCGCAGCGAGCTGGACAAGGCCCAGATCGAGGCCACGGTTTATGGCCGCGCGAAAAAACCCTACTCGATCTGGCGCAAGATGCAGGAGAAGGATCTGGCCTTCTCGCGTCTGTCGGACATCTACGGTTTCCGGGTCATCACCCAGAACGTCGCCGATTGCTATCGCGTGCTGGGGGTCATCCACCAGCGTTGGACGCTGGTTCCGGGGCGTTTCAAGGATTACATCAGCGCGCCCAAGACCAATGGCTACCGCTCGATCCACACCACGGTGTCGGGCCGCGACGGCAAGCGGGTCGAGGTGCAGATCCGCACCCGTCAGATGCACGAAGTGGCCGAATCCGGGGTTGCTGCGCATTGGTCCTATCGCGAGGGTGTGCGCGTCCAGAACCCGTTTGCGGTCGATCCCAAGAAGTGGGTCGCTACACTGACCGAACGTCTGGGCGAGGCCGATCACGACGACTTTCTCGAAAACGTGAAGCTCGAGATGTATACCGATCAGGTGTTCTGCTTCACGCCCAAAGGCGACGTGGTGCAGCTGCCGCGGGGCGCCACGCCGATCGACTTCGCCTATGCGATCCATACCAGGATCGGCAATGCCTGCGTTTCGGCCAAGGTGGATGGCATCCGTGTCCCGCTCTGGACCCGGCTGAAGAATGGCCAGTCGGTCGAGATCATCACCGCCGAAGGGCAGCGCCCGCAGGCCGGCTGGATCGAGATCGTCACCACCGGGCGGGCAAAATCTGCCATTCGCCGCAGCCTGCGCGAGGTGGATCGCGACCGTTTCGTGAAGCTGGGGCAAGAGTTGGCGCGTGCCGCGTTCGAGCATGTGGGCAAGAAGGCCACGGACAAGGCGCTGCGCACGGCCGCAAAGATGATGGGCATGGCCGATGGTGACGACCTGCTGGCGCGTCTTGGCAGTGCCGAGGTGCCGGCCCGTCGCGTCATCGAGATCCTTTATCCCGAGCTGGAGCTGGACACCGCCGACGAAATTGACGTGCGCCGCGCGGTCGTCGGTCTGGCCGCAGATCAGAGCTTCCGCCGCGCGCCCTGCTGCCAGCCTGTGCCGGGCGAGCGGATCGTGGGGCTGGCTTATCGCGGGCAGGGCGTAGTGGTCCATGCCATTGATTGCCCGGTGCTGGCAGATTTTGACGCGCAGCCGGAACGCTGGATTGATCTGCACTGGCAAGAAGGGCGTCACCCGGCCGTCAATGCCGTGACGCTTGAGTTGACGATTTCAAACGATGCTGGCGTTCTGGGGCGGATCTGCACCTTGATCGGCGAGCAGAAGGCCAATATCTCGGATCTGCAGTTCGTTGATAGAAAACCGGATTTCTACCGGTTGATGATTGACGTGGATGTGCGTGATCTGGAACATCTGCACATGGTCATGACCGCCCTTGAGGCGGAAACCGACGTGGCGCAGATCACGCGGCATCAGGACCCGAGCAGGAAGCCCTGACGGGCGGCCGGAAGCCCGAGATGGGCACGGAGGGAAGGTGGTCTTCAAGCGGCGCGATCCTCGCGGCTGGTGGCAGACGGCGCGCGAATATGTCTATCCGCGCGGCGGTTTTCGCCGTGCGATCAAGTATGTGCTGCATCGCATGCGCCGCCTGCCTGACCCGCCGCACCGCATCGCCCGTGGGGTCTTCATCGGCACCTTCGTCAATTTTCCGCCGCTTTACGGTCTGCAACTTCTGACGGCCGCCGCGCTGTCCTGGCTGACGCGGGGCAATATCCTGGCGGCGATGTTGTTCACCTTCCTGTCCAATCCGATCACCACGCCCTTTATCGCTGTGGGTTCGATCGAGCTGGGCCACTGGATCCTGGGGATCGAGCAGCCGCTGGATTTCGCCACCGTCTATGCCGCCTTTGCCGATGCCGGGCACCAGCTCTGGCTGAATATCAGCGCGATCTGGGGGGACCATCGCGCCGAATGGGACAAGCTGGAAGGGTTCTTCGACTACATCTTCTGGCCCTATACGGTCGGGTCGATCATCCCCGGTCTCATCGCCTCGACCATCGCCTATTACATCACCCTGCCTGCGGTGCATGCCTATCAAAGACTGCGGGCCAAAAAGGCCGCAGAAAGGGGTGAGAAACGCCGCGCGATCCGGGCCCTGCTGGCCGAGAAAGCGCGTCACATGGCCGAAAAAGCCGCATCTGAATCGGCAGATAAATTCGAAACAGGGGGTGACGATCCGCCCGGTGCGCCCTAACCTAGCTGTGCGGAACCAAGGAGAGGGCGATGGCCGAAAAACTCAGGCTGGGCGTGAACATCGACCATGTGGCCACTGTGCGGAATGCGCGTGGTTCCACTTGGCCTGACCCGTTGCGTGCGGCCATTCTGGCCGAGACGGCAGGGGCGGACGGGATCACCGCCCATCTGCGCGAGGATCGCCGCCATATCCGTGATGCCGACATGGATGCCCTGCGGGCAGGCATCGGCATTCCGTTGAACTTTGAATGTGCTGCCACTGCTGAGATGCAGGCGATTGTGCTGCGACTTAAACCCCATGCCGTCTGTCTGGTCCCCGAACGGCGCGAGGAACGCACCACCGAGGGCGGGCTGGATGTGGCGGGCGACGAGGCGCGTCTGCGCGACTACATCGCCCCCCTGCGCGATGCGGGCATCCGCGTCAGCATGTTCATCGGCCATGATCCCCGTCAGATCGAGGCCAGTGCCCGCATCGGCGCGGCGGTGGTCGAGTTGCATACCGGCCGGTATTCGGACCTGCACGCTGAAGGCCAGCTGGACGAGGCAGAACTGGAGCTTTCGGGTCTGCGGGCAGGTGCCCAACTGGCTGCCAGTCTGGGCCTTGAGGTTCATGCCGGCCATGGCCTGACCTATGACAATGTTGCCCCCATCGCCGCCATGCCGGAACTGCGTGAGCTGAACATCGGTCATTTCCTGATCGGCGAGGCGATCTATCTCGGCCTCGGACCTGCCATCGAAGAGATGCGTCGGCGGATGGACGAGGCGCGGGCCTGAGGCGATGATCCTTGGCATCGGATCGGATCTGGCGAATATCGACCGGATCGCGGCGACCTTGGCGCGGTTTGGCGACCGCTTTCGCAACCGCGTGTTCACATCGGTCGAACAGGCCAAGGCCGAAGCCCGCGCCGATACGGCCGGCACCTATGCCAAGCGGTGGGCCGCCAAGGAGGCGTGCTCCAAGGCGCTGGGCACCGGTCTGCGCATGGGCATCAGCTGGCGGGACATGGCCGTCAGCAATCTTGAAACCGGACAGCCGGTGATGCGGCTGACGGGCTGGGCAGCCACCCGGCTGGCCGAGATGACACCGCCCGGACATGAAGCCATCGTCCATGTCACCCTGACCGACGACCACCCTTGGGCGCAGGCTTTCGTGGTGATCGAGGCAAGGCCCTTGGCCACCCCGCGCCCCGGCGAAACTTGACTTGGGGCGCAGGCGCGCGCATGTAGCCCGCGCAAGACGTAAAGGGGCAGAAATGGCCAAGGCTAAAAAAGACGGCGGTATCGTCGAGACGATCAAGACGGTGGTCTATGCGCTGCTGATCGCGGGTGTGTTTCGCACGCTGTTTTTCCAGCCGTTCTGGATTCCGTCGGAATCGATGAAGGACACGCTGCTGATCGGCGACTTCCTGTTCGTCAACAAGATGGCCTATGGCTATTCGAAATACTCTTGCCCGTTCTCTGCCTGCCCGATCGAGGGGCGGTTGTTCGCGTCCGAACCCGAGCGCGGCGATGTGGTGGTTTTTCGCCATCCGGTCAATGGCTCGGATTTCATCAAGCGCCTGATCGGCCTGCCGGGCGATACGGTGCAGGTGAAGAACGGCGTGCTGTGGATCAACGGCGCCGAGGTCCCGCAAGAGCCGGGCGGCGTGTTTTCAGAGGTGTTCGAGCCGCAGGGGCCCATGCGCAATACCCCCGGCTGTGAAAACGGACCGGTCGGGTTGGGTGGCATCTGCACCAAGACCCGCACCATCGAAACGCTGCCCAATGGCGTGAAACATTCGGTTCTGAACATCGTGCCGAACGGTTATGGTGACAATACCGATCTCTTCACCGTGCCGCCGGGGCATTATTTCTTCATGGGCGACAACCGCGACAATTCTACCGACAGCCGATATGCGCAGGCCGCGGGCGGGGTGGGCATGTTGCCGGCCGAATATCTGATCGGGCGCGCGGATCGGGTGATCTTTTCGTCCGCAGGGCGGTCGATGCTGTTCTTCTGGACCTGGCGGTCCGACCGGTTCTTCAAGGCGATCGAGTGAGGTTGGCCGCCGATATCCAGGCCTTTCAGGGCCGCTTGGGGCATACGTTCCGCGACCCCGGCCTGTTGGTGCGCGCGCTAACCCATGCCTCGATTGCGGCGCCGATGCGCCCCTCGAACGAGCGGCTGGAGTTTCTGGGCGACCGGGTGCTGGGCTTGTCGATTGCCGGGGCCTTGTTTGACGCTGATGAAAAGGCTGCCGAGGGTCAGCTTGCGCCGCGCTTCAACGCCCTGGTGCGCAAGGAAACCTGCGCCGAGGTGGCCCGCGCGCTGGGTCTGGGCGATGTGCTGAAGCTGGGTCGCTCAGAGATGATGACCGGCGGGCGTCGCAAAGAGGCGCTGCTGGCCGATGCGATGGAGGCGGTGATTGCTGCCGTCTATCTGGATGCCGGTTTTGAGGCCGCCCGTGCCGTGGTCTTGCGCCACTGGGGCGCGCGGGTGCAGGATGCCGGAAATGGCGCCCGCGATGCCAAGACCGCGCTGCAGGAATGGGCGCAGGCCCGGGGCATGGCCGTGCCGACCTATGCCGCGATCAGCCGCGAGGGGCCGGATCACGCGCCGGTCTTCACCGTCGAGGTGCGGCTGGCCAATGGCGCGACCGCACAGGCCGCCGCCAACACGAAACGCGCCGCCGAGCAGGTGGCAGCCCGGGCGCTTCTGGCCCGGTTGGAGGGACAGGATGACTGAGGCCCAACCCACCCGCGCCGGGTTTGTGGCGCTGATCGGCGAACCCAATGCCGGCAAGTCCACGCTGTTGAACCGGATGGTCGGGGCCAAGGTCTCGATCGTCACCCACAAGGTGCAGACCACCCGGGCCCGGATCCGCGGTATCTGCATGGCTGGACAGACGCAGATCGTATTCGTGGACACGCCCGGCCTGTTCCGTCCGCGCCGGCGTCTGGATCGGGCGATGGTCAAGGCGGCCTGGGGCGGGGCGGCGGATGCAGATATCGTCGTGCTGTTGATCGAGGCGCATCGTGGCCTGACCGAGGGCGTGCAGGCGATCCTCGACCGTATGAAAGAAGAGATGGCGATGGGCCGCCCGGTGGCGCTGGCCATCAACAAGATCGACCGCGTCAAGGCGGAAACCCTGCTGGCCTTGGCCGAGAAGATGAACGCGGCCTATCCCTTCGCCAAGACCTTCATGATCTCGGCCGAGCGGGGATATGGCGTGGAAGACCTGCGGGACTGGCTGGCCGCCGAGCTGCCCGAAGGTGCCTGGTATTACCCCGAGGATCAGCTGGCAGACCTGCCGCTGCGGATGCTGGCCGCCGAGATGACGCGCGAAAAGCTGACCCTGCGCCTGCATGAAGAGCTGCCCTATCAGCTGACCGTCGAGACCGAGAAGTGGGAAGAACGCCCCGATGGCTCGGTGCGCATCGACCAGTTGATCTATGTCGCTCGCGATGGCCACAAGGGCATCGTGCTGGGCAAGGGTGGCGAGACGGTCAAGGCCGTGGGGCAGGCCGCCCGCGCCGAGATATCCGAGTTTCTGGGCCGCCCGGTGCATCTGTTCCTGCAGGTTCTGGTGCGGCCAAACTGGCTGGACGAGAAAGAGCGCTATTCGGAAATGGGCCTCGATTTCCGCGATGGCGACTGAGTCATGGCGCGCCTGACCGCTGACCTTTGGGTTGCGGCCTATCTGGCGCGGCTGCGGCTGGCCGACATCCCGGCCTATCTGACCGCGCGCGGCGATCCGACCGCGGGCGCGGTGGTGGTGAAATGTGCCACGCTGGACGGTCAGGCGCGGGCCTGGCAGCGCAGCTTTGATCCCATGACCGGTGCGCGGGTCTGGATGGTGCTGGCCGAGGGGGCCGAGGCCGAGGTGGACGCCGTGTTGGCCCGTCTGCGCGGGCGCGATCGCGATCTGTGGGTGATCGAGCTGGAAGACCGCGCCGGGCGCACCCTGCTGGACGAACCGGGGCTGGCGGATTGACCGGCGCTTGCCGGCGGCGGATAACAGCGCGATGGAATGGCGCGACGAAGGCCTGCTGATCACCATGCGCCGGCATGGCGAGGCGGCCGCGATCATCGAAGTGTTCACGGCCGCCCATGGGCGTCACGCGGGGGTGGTGCCGGGCGGCGCCTCTCGCAAGCAGGCTGCGCATCTGCAACCGGGCACGCAGGTCTCGGTTGCCTGGCGGGCGCGGCTGGATCAGCACATGGGCAGCTTTGCGGTCGAGCCGCTGCGCTCGCGCGCGGGGCTGATGGCTGACCCGCTGGGGCTGGCCGGGCTGAACGCGATCTGCGCCATGACCCATGCTTTCCTGCCCGAGCGGGTGGCGCAGCCGCGACTGTATCTTGAAACGCTGGCGCTGTTGGATCGGATCGAGGACGCCGGGGATTGGGCCGCCGATTATCTGCGCTGGGAGATGCTGCTGCTCGAGGATCTGGGCTTCGCCCTCGACCTCGCGCGCTGCGCTGTCACTGGCAGCCGCGAGGATCTGGCCTATGTCAGCCCGCGCACCGGGCGGGCGGTGTCGCGCGGGGCGGCGGGTGACTGGGCGCCGCGCCTGTTGGCCTTGCCGCCGTTTCTGCTGGGGCAGGGACGCGCGTTGCGGGACGAGATCGCGCCGGGCTTTGCGCTGACCGGCCATTTCCTGACCCGCGTGCTGGCCGAGTTGCGCGCCAACCCTGCCCTGCCCGAGGCCCGCGCGCGATTGCTGGACCTGCTGCATCGACATGCTCCAAGTTGAGCCGCGACATTTTCTGTCGCAGGTCGACAAGACGCACACAGACAAGGCAGGCTTGATGTTCCGATACGCGCCATGACCATCAAATACATCCCCATCTTCCTGCGCCACGCAGCCACGCCGCGCATCGAGCATTTCGCCATTCTGGCGGGGCTTGAGGCCACCGTGCGAGGGCTGATGGTCTCGGTCATGCCTCTGGTGATCTATGATGCCTTGGGCGATGCCGTGATGGTCAGCCGCGTGTATTTTCTGGTCGGGCTGGTATCGCTGATCTGGGGCCTGCTGGTGCCGGGCCTGACGCAGAAATTGCCGAGACGCTGGATGTATTCGGCCGGTTGCGGTCTGTATCTTGCGGGCATGGCGATGGCGATGTTCGGCGGTCCGGTATTGGTGCCGCTGGCCGTCGGGGCCAATGCACTGGGTACGGTGACGGTATTTGTCTGTTTCAATGCCTATGTTCTGGATTACGTGGCCAGATCAGACCTCGGTCGTACCCAGAGCCTGCAAATGTTTTACGCGGCAACGCCCTGGGTGGTTGGTCCGATGCTGGGGGTCTGGCTGCGCAGCATCTGGGCGCCGCTGCCCTTCATCGCCGGTGCGGCGGCGGCGGCTACCTTGCTGGGCGTCTTCTGGTGGCTGCGCTTGGGTAACGGTCGGCAAATCGCCCGGGCGCAAGGACCGGCAGTCAACCCGCTGGGCTATCTGAACCGTTTTTTCCATCAACCGCGGCTGGTGGCCGGCTGGCTGTTTGCGGTGATCCGATCCTGCGGATGGTGGGTGTATATCATCTATTTGCCGATCTTCTGCATCGAAGCCGGTCTGGGCGAGCATGTGGGCGGCATGGCACTATCGCTGTCCAATGCCCTGCTGTTCACCACCCCGCTGCTGGCGCGTCTGGTGCGCCGCTTTACGGTGCGTCGGACGGTGCGCGGGGCGTTCATCCTGTGCATGGCAGGCTTTGCCTTGGCGACGGCTCTGTCCGGGATGCCCTGGGCGGTGGTGGCCTGCCTGCTGATCGCATCCGCCGGGCTGGTGACGCTGGATGCGGCCGGCAATCTGCCCTTCATGATGGCCGTCAAACCCTCCGAGCGGGTCGAGATGGCGGCGGTCTTCTCGTCCTATCGGGATGTCTCGGGGATCATGGCACCGGGTCTGGCCTGGGCCGTGCTGGCCTTTGCACCGCTTTCGGTGCTGTTCATCGTGACCGGGGCTTGCTTCGCCTTTGCCCAAGGCCTGGCCGCGCGTCTACATCCGCGCCTTGGGGTGGCGCGGCCCTCGCGTGGGGGCGGGGCCGCGTCAGGTTAGATCAATCCAGCAGGCGGCGGGCGATAACCTGCGCCTGGATCTCGGCCGCCCCCTCAAAGATGTTCAGGATGCGGGCGTCGCAAAGGATCCGGCTGATCTGATACTCCAGTGCAAAACCGTTGCCGCCGTGGATCTGCAGGGCATTGTCCGCCGCTGCCCAAGCCACGCGCGCGCCCAGCAACTTGGCCATGCCAGCCTCAAGATCGCAGCGCTTGTCATGATCTTTCTGCCAGGCGCTGAAATAGGTGAGTTGCCGGGCGATCATGATCTCGACCGCCATCATTGCCAGCTTGCCCGACACGCGCGGAAACTCGATCAGCGATTTGCCGAACTGCTTGCGATCGGTGGCATACTGCATCCCGGTTTCCAGCGCCGCCTGCGCCACGCCCACGGCTCGGGCCGCAGTCTGGATGCGGGCGGATTCAAAGGTCTGCATCAACTGCTTGAAGCCCTGACCCTCGACACCGCCGAGAAGGTTTTCACCCTTCACCTTGAACGCGTCAAAGCCCAGCTCGTATTCCTTCATGCCGCGATAGCCCAGCACCTCGATCTCGCCGCCGGTCATGCCCGGGGTCGGGAACGGGTTTTCATCGGTGCCCGGGATCTTTTCGGCCAGGAACATCGACAGACCACGGTAATCGGTGGTGTTCGGGTCGGTCCGCGCCAGCAGCGTCATGACATGGGTGCGCGCCGCATGGGTGATCCAGGTCTTGTTGCCGGTCACTTCCCAGTCATCGCCGACCTTCACCGCGCGGGTGCGCAGCGACCCCAGGTCCGAGCCGGTGTTGGGCTCGGTGAACACCGCCGTCGGCAGGATTTCGGCCGAGGCGATCTTGGGCAGCCACTGCGCCTTCTGCTCAGGCGTGCCGCCGCAGAGGATCAGCTCGGCCGCGATTTCGGACCGGGTGCCAAGGCTGCCAACGCCGATATAGCCGCGCGACAGCTCTTCCGAGACGACCACCATCGAGGCCTTTGACAGGCCCAGACCGCCGAATTCTTCAGGAATGGTCAGCCCGAACACGCCCAGCTCGGCCAGTTCGTTGATGACCTCCATCGGGATCAGCTCGTCCTTAAGGTGCCATTCATGCGCGTTCGGCACGACCCGTTCGTCGGCATAGCGGCGGAACTGGTCGCGGATCATCTCCAGCTCTTCGTCCAGGCCGGTGGCGCCAAAGGTGGCGCGGCCGTGATTGTCGCGCATCAGCGTCACCAGCCGCGCGCGGGCCTCAACCGTGTTGCCCCGCGCCATCAGCGTGCGCGCCGAGGCGCCGGGTTGCCACGCCTCCAACCCGAGATCTTGCAGGCGGGCCACCTCGCCCTGGCTCATCGGGATGCCGCCGCTGATCTGGTTCAGGTATTCGCCAAAGCCGATCTGCAGCAGCAGCGCCTCCATCTCGCCAAACTGGCCGGCGGTTTCCAGACGGGCAGCCCAGGCGTCCAGTTGGCGCAAGGCCTCGACATAGGTGGCCAGCCAGGACAGGGCATGGGCTGCGTGCTGATGGGTTTCCATCTGGCCGCCGTTGATCTTGCCGCCCAGCGTAACCCGATCCCGCAGCGCCTCGCGCGCAGAAGCAAACAGCGCATCCAGTTCCGGCAGGGTGGCGGCGGTCAGGCCGCGCAGGTCGGCCAGCAGCGGGGATGCAATCGGGGCTTTTCCGTCGTCAGGCATGGCGATTCCTCGAAATTTCTGCACTTGCATAGTGCCTAAGCCCTTTGCAATCAGCACGCAACAAGATTTCAAACTGGAAGGATGCTTCGGAATAATATGTCCATGCCATTTGGGAATGTATGAAACGCAAAAGGGCTGCGGATCACTCCGCAGCCCGTGTCATTTGCCCTTGCAGCCAGATCAGCCGATCGCAGCAGCTTTCACATCGGCGTCGATATGCGGCAGATACTGGCCGAAGTTTTCAGCGAACATCTTCACCAGCTTGGCCGCCTGCGCATCATAGGCCGACTTGTCGGCCCAGGTGTCGCGCGGGTTCAGCAGCACGGTGTCCACGCCCGTCACCGCGACCGGCACGTCAAAACCGAAGTTCGGGTCCTTGCGGAACTCGGCCTTGTTGAGCGAGCCGTCCAGCGCCGCGGTCAGCAGCGCGCGGGTGGCGCGGATCGGCATGCGTTTGCCGGTGCCGAAGGCGCCGCCGGTCCAGCCGGTGTTGACCAGCCAGCAGGTCGCGCCGTGCGCCGCGATCTTGGCGCGCAACAGGTTGCCGTAGGCCTCGGGGCGGCGCGGCATGAAGGGCGCACCGAAGCAGGTCGAGAAGGTGGGCGTGGGCTCTGTCACGCCGACTTCGGTGCCCGGGGTCTTCGAGGTGAAGCCCGACAGGAAGTGATACATCGCCTGCGCCGGGGTCAGCCGCGCGATGGGCGGCAGTACGCCATAGGCGTCGCAGGTCAGCATTACGACGTTCTTCGGCGCACCACCCATGCCGGTGTCCGAGGCGTTGGAGATGTAGTCCAGCGGATAGGCGCAACGGGTGTTCTCCGTCAGCGAGCCGTCGGCGAAATCCAGCACCAGCGTTTCCGGATCGTAGACCATGTTTTCCACGACGGTCGCGAAGCGGTGGGTGGTGGCATAGATCTCGGGCTCGGCCTCGGCCGACAGGTTGATGGTCTTGGCGTAGCAACCACCTTCGAAGTTGAAGATGCCGCTGTCAGACCAGCCATGCTCGTCATCGCCGATCAGCGTGCGCGAGGGGTCGGCCGAAAGCGTGGTCTTGCCGGTGCCGGACAGGCCGAAGAACACCGCCGAGTCCGACGGCTTGCCGATGGCATGGTTGGCCGAGC
Source organism: uncultured Gemmobacter sp. (assembly GCA_964439015.1). Classification (GTDB taxonomy): domain Bacteria; phylum Pseudomonadota; class Alphaproteobacteria; order Rhodobacterales; family Rhodobacteraceae; genus Gemmobacter. Next base: position 33,309 of record CAYTMV010000004.1, on the reverse strand, counting down.
AGTGCATCGGCATGATGCCTTTTTCCGGCAGAATGTAGTTCAGCAGGGTGAAGACCGACTTCTTGTTCTCGCCCGCGTATTGGGTGTTGGCGATCAGGATCAGCTTCTTGTCGAAGTTAAGCGCGATCACGGTCTCGGTGCGGCAGCCGTGACGGGCCGGATCGGCCTTGAAGCTGGGGCAGTTGATGATGGTGAATTCGGGGACAAAGCTGTCCAGCTCTTCCCGCTCGGGGCGGCGCAGCAGGTGGCGGATGAACAGGCCGTGCCAGGCCAGCTCGGTCACCATGCGCACATCCAGACGATGCGCCGGATCGGCGCCGGCATAGAGGTCCTGCACGAAGTAGTCGCCGCCCTTCATATGCTCCAGCATGTCGGCATGCAGGCGGTCGAAAGCGTCGGGCGCCATCCGCGCGTTGTTTTCCCACCAGACACTATGTTCGACCGAGGGGGTGCGGACGACAAACTTGTCTTTCGGCGAGCGGCCGGTGAACTGCCCGGTGGAACAGAGGAAGGCGCCGCCCAGACCCAGCTTGCCCTCGCCGCGCGCGACCGCCGCCTCGACCAGCGCAGGCTCGAGCTGGTTGTAATAGACGTTGCCAAGCCCGCTGATGCCTTGCGTTTCAAGGGTGTGACTGGCGTTCACGCGTCCATGGTTCATTGTGCTAGCTCCCGGTGCCGCTGCCCGCGGCGCAGTCAGGTTCAAATCGGCGGCCCGGGCCAAAGGGCGACCGGCCGGCCCGCGATGGGGCCAGCAAGGCGGCTATAACATGAAGTTTTTTCTACGGAATAGCCGAGTTGCGTATGTTAGCGTAACCGTCATCTCCGTTAGCGCCACCAGCGCGGAGGACCGCCGGTGTTTGTTCACGACTGCGGCAAATTAGTCATTTCTTGGGAATTTATGCGTGAGGTTGAGTCGTGCGAGTGCGGTGATTCGCACATGAGTGTTGATTCCGAGGATCAAAAAACGGATCATCTATCGAAAGATAACAATGAGCAGTAGGTAACCATTCATGTCTCGTATCGCGCTTGTCGATGACGACAGGAACATCCCGACGTCTGTTTCCATGACGCTTGAAGCCGAAGGCTTCGAGGTCGAAACCTACAATGACGGGCAGTCGGCGCTGGATGCTTTCAACCGCCGCCTGCCGGATATGGCCGTGCTGGACATCAAGATGCCGCGCATGGACGGCATGGACCTGCTGCAACGTCTGCGTCAGAAAACCTCGATGCCGGTGATCTTCCTCACCTCAAAGGATGATGAGATCGACGAGGTGCTGGGGTTGCGGATGGGCGCTGACGACTATGTCAAGAAGCCGTTCAGCCAACGCCTGCTGGTTGAGCGGATCCGCGCCCTGCTGCGTCGGCAGGAGGCGATTTCGACCGGTGAAGTCGCCACCGCCGAGGAAACCAAGATCATGGAGCGCGGTCAGTTGCGGATGGACCCATTGCGCCACGCGGTGACCTGGAAGGGTGACGACGTCTCGCTGACGGTCACCGAGTTCCTGCTGCTGCAGGCGCTGGCACAACGGCCGGGCTTTGTGAAAAGCCGCGATCAGTTGATGGATGTGGCCTATGACGATCAGGTCTATGTCGATGACCGAACCATCGACAGCCATATCAAGCGCCTGCGCAAGAAGATGCGTTCGGTCGATCCCGAGTTTTCGGCGATCGAGACGCTTTACGGCATCGGTTACCGGTATAACGAGGAATAAGCGGCAGTCATGGCTGTGGCCCACTCGATCAAGGCGACGAAAACGCCCCGCCCTCGCAAGGGCGAGGTGCTGTTGGGTGAGGACTGGGTCTCGCCCGAGGCGCTGGCCGACCAGGAACTGCGGGCCGGTCGTGGGCGCCGGGGGCTGGTTGCCCTGAACCACTCGCCACTGGCGCGCAAGATCGTGCTGTTCAACATGTTGGCCATCGTGGTGATGGTGGCCGGGGTGTTGTTTCTCAACCCTTTCCGCGACAGCCTGGTTCTTCAGCGCGAACAGGGGATCGTGGCCGAGGCGCATCTGGTTGCCGACGTTTTCGAGGCCCGGTTAGCCGGCAAGATCGGCATGGGGCTGAAGGAAGGCATGGATGTCAACGCCGCCTTGGCGGAGTTGGATGTCGGGCCGGGGGTTGAGGTCTTCGTGTTCGATACGTTCGGGGGCGTCCTGGGCCACGTGGTTTCCGACGCCGCACCTCCGCAAGGGGATGGTCGTTCGACCATCATCACCGATTTTCTGAACTTGATCTGGGAAGGGGTTTCCGGCCTGCTGACCGCGGGCGACAAGGGGGAAGACAGCCGCGCGCCAGAGGCGCTCGCCCGGGATCTTTATGGGGCTGCGCGGGCGGGAGAGTCTGTCGTGAACACCGCGCGCAGCGCCGAAGGCGGGACGCTGTTTACCGTGGCAACCCCGATCTGGAACGCAGGCGAGGTGATGGGTGTCGTGGCCTTGGCCTCGGCCGAGGGCGAGATCGACCGGCTTGTCCGGAACGAACGCGAGCAGGTTTTGCAGATGTTCGTGATTGCGCTGCTGGTGTCGATCGGCCTCAGCCTCGTGCTGGCGTCGACCATCGCCAATCCGCTTGCCGATCTGGCTGCGGCAGCCGAACTGGGGCGGGACCGTGATGCCCGCAAGATGGCCTCCGGGCGTGTGCGGATACCAGATCTGACCGCACGCCCGGACGAGATCGGCCGACTATCCGTGGCGATGCGCGGCATGGTGGCCGCCCTTTATGACCGCATCGATGCCAACGAACAGTTCGCTGCCGACGTGGCGCATGAAATCAAGAACCCGCTTGCCAGCCTGCGCTCGGCGGTGGCCTCGCTGCATGTGGCCAAGCGGGACGATCAGCGCACCCGGTTGCTGGAAGTGATCGACCACGATGTTCGCCGCCTCGACCGTCTGGTCAGCGACATCTCCAACGCCTCGCGCCTCGACAGTGAACTGGTCAAGGAGGACGAAGAGGAGTTTGATCTTCTGAAGACCATCGCCAATCTCGCCGAATATCTTGGCCAGCAGGCACAGGAAAAGGGTGTCGAGTTCATCACCGATCTTCCCGCCGATTCCATCATGATACGCGGGCTGGAGGCGCGGCTGGCGCAGGTGTTCGTCAACCTCATCACCAATGCCATTTCTTTCTGCGAAGAGGGCGATGCGGTGCGTGTCTGGGCGCGCAAACGCGACAACCGCGTACTGGTCGTGGTCGAGGACACCGGGCCCGGCATCCCCGAGCAAGCCCTGACAAAGGTGTTCAAGCGCTTCTATTCCGAGCGACCCTCGGGTGATTTCGGTAACCACTCCGGGCTTGGGCTGGCAATTTCGAAGCAGATCGTCGAGGCGCATGGCGGTGTGATCTGGGCCGAGAACATCCGCCCCACCCACGCAGACATTACGTCTGAGCCTCTGGGTGCAAGGTTTGTGGTAGGGTTGCCGGTGTGACAGCCGGGCCGGGAGGGTGGCAAAACCTTCACGCTGGCTGCGTTGCGTTTGAGGGGCGTGGGCTGCTGATCCTGGGCCCCTCGGGCAGCGGCAAGTCTGCATTGGCTCTGCAGCTGATGGCTTACGGGGCCACCTTGGTTGCGGATGACAGGACCGAGATTCAGAACCACAAAGGCGTGCTGATCGCCCGCAGTCCCGAAACCATTCGCGGTTTGATCGAGGCGCGGGGAATTGGCCTTCTGAATGCTGACAGTCTTCCCTATGCGCCACTGGCCCTTGCTGCCGATTTGGGCCATGCAGATGCGGCCCGTCTGCCGCAGTCCCATAACATCCCGTTGCTCGGGGTGACGCTGGATCTTGTCCGCGCCACGCCTGCGCCCCATCTTGCAGCTGCACTGCTGCAATATCTGCGCGCGGGACGCCACAGTTGAAGGGTGATGGAGAGCGTGACCGAACCGGCCGAACACCGCCTTATCCTGGTTACAGGACCATCCGGGGCGGGAAGGTCCACGGCGATCCATGTTCTCGAGGACCTGGGTTATGAGACAATTGACAACCTTCCGCTGAGTTTGGTGCCACGTCTGATCGAAGGTCCCCCGCTTGGGCGCCCGATTGCCTTGGGTCTTGACGTCCGTAACCGCGACTTCGACACGACTGCCCTGATCGAACTGGTCGATACGCTGACCCGCGACCCGCGCATCTCGCTCGATCTTCTGTATCTCGATTGCAGCATTTCGGCTCTGATCCGCCGTTATTCAGAGACGCGCCGCCGGCATCCCCTCGCCCCGGACGAGACGCCGCTGCAGGGGATCGAGCGCGAGATTGATCTGCTGGCACCGATCCGCGTCCGCGCTGACCATTTGATCGACACGACCGATTTGTCGCCGCATGACCTGAAAGCCGAGATCGGACAGCGTTTTGCGCTGGATGGCGGGGCCGGGCTGGCGGTTTCGGTCCAGAGCTTCAGCTACAAACGCGGCGTGCCGCGCGGCATCGACATGATCTTTGACTGCCGCTTTCTGTCGAATCCCCATTGGGTTCCAGCCTTGCGTCCACTGGATGGGCGCCATGCGGACGTGGCGGCGCATGTCGCTGCGGATCCGCGATTTGCAGATTTCATCTCCAAGTTGACGGACCTCCTGCTGTTTCTTCTTCCGGCGCATGAGGCTGAGGGCAAGGCCCATCTGTCAATCGGCCTCGGCTGCACAGGGGGGCAGCACCGCTCGGTTGCAGTTGCAGAAATTTTGGGCAATGCGCTTGCAGAAGCAGGTTGGACGGTGTCAAAACGACACAGGGAACTGGAACGCAGGCAGGCCGCAGGCCCGCCGACGAATGCAGGGTGACAGGCGGGTGATCGGTATCGTGATCGTCGCACATGGTGGTCTCGCGCGCGAGTATCTCTCGGCGGTCGAACATGTGGTCGGGCCGCAGGCTGGCGTGGCTGCGATCACGATCGAGGATGTCCATGATCGTGCGGCCAAGCAGGCCGAAATCATCGCGGCCGCCGACGCGGTCGATCAGGGAAAAGGCGTGGTCGTGGTGGCGGATATGTTTGGCGGCTCGCCGGCCAACCTGTCGCTGCCGGCTTGCGCGATAAAAGGCCGTCGCATCCTTTACGGTGCCAATCTGCCGATGCTGATCAAACTGGCGAAATCCCGCGACTTGCCGTTGGCAGAAGCGGTTTCACTGGCGTTGGACGCCGGCCGCAAGTACATCAACAGCCTCGATCTTGGCGGCGATACTGCCGCCACCGGCACAGGAGGCCAGACTTGAGCGACAATGCCGCGATCACACAGTCCCTGAGGATCGTGAACGAAAAGGGGCTTCATGCGCGCGCATCAGCGCGCTTCGTCGAATGTGTGGAACGTTTTGACGCCCGGGCAGAAGTATCGAAGGACGGAATGACGGTTTCAGGAGACAGCATCATGGGGTTGTTGATGCTGGGCGCCGCCCGAGGCAGCGCGATCGAGGTCGTCACTTCGGGTGCCGAGGCCGAGGCGCTTGCCGTTGCCCTGCGCGATCTGGTGGACAATCGTTTTGGCGAAGACAACTGAGTCGCAGAGGGACAGGCGCAAAGTGACGCAAAACGGACTGACCCAACCGGCCCCCGCGCGAAAGTACGACATGCGCCGGCTGTCCTATGCCGGCACATTCAGCAATCCGTTCAAGGCGAATTCGATCCGTGCCATTGAATGGTTGACCGCAAAGGTCACGCTCCTGCGCCTGATCCGACAGTTCGAGAAATCGGGCGCACCCTTTGGGGCGCCCTTCTGGCCCAAAGCCATCCGCCAGATGGGCATCGAGATCCTGACGCCTGAGGAAGAGATCCTCCGCATTCCTGCCAGCGGGCCGGTGGTGGTGGTGGCCAACCACCCGCACGGCCTGGTGGACGGGATGATCATGGCCGAGATGGTGGCCCGCGTCCGTCCCGACTTCAAGATCCTGACCCGTTCCCTGCTGACGGGTATTCCCGAGATCGAGGAGTTCATGATCCCGGTTCCCTTCCCGCATGAAGAAAACGCGCGGGAACTGGGTCTTCAGATGCGCGACGAGACGATGAAGCACCTGAAGGCCGGCGGATTGATCATCCTGTTCCCGGCCGGAAAGGTCGCCATGTCCGAAACCTGGTTCGGCCCGGCGGTCGAGGCAGAGTGGAACGTGTTCACGCACAAGATGGTGCGCTCATCCGGTGCGACCATCGTCCCGATCCGATTCACCGGTCAGAACTCTCGCGCCTTCCTGGTCGCAAACCTGCTGGGCGATACCCTGCGCCAGGGCCTGTTGCTTTACGAAATCAAACGGGCTCTGTTCAAACCGCAGCGTCCCTATGTCGGCCACCCGATCCCGGCCTCTGAGCTGGACAAGTGGCAGGGCAATCCGCGCGGCTTTCTTGCATGGCTGCGCGAACACACGCTGTCGTTGGGGGTAAGGGACTAAGGCCCCTTACCGCGTCGGCACGGGCGTTTCACCGGTGTAATCGTAGAAACCACGGCCTGACTTGCGACCCAACCAGCCCGCCTCGACATATTTGGTCAGCAGCGGACAGGGACGATATTTTGTATCCGCCATGCCCTCATGCAGGACGTTCATGATCGCCAGACAGGTGTCCAGACCGATGAAATCCGCAAGTTCCAGCGGCCCCATCGGGTGATTGGCCCCAAGTTTCATTGCCGTGTCGATCGAACGGACCGAGCCGACTCCCTCGTACAGCGTATAGACCGCCTCGTTGATCATTGGCACGAGAATGCGGTTCACGATGAATGCCGGAAAATCCTCGGCGCTTGCAGCGGTCTTGCCGAGGCGGGCGACGACCTCCAGCATCGTTTGATAGGTGGGTTCATCGGTCGCGATGCCCCGGATCAGCTCGACCAGCTGCATCAGCGGCACAGGGTTCATGAAGTGCAGTCCGATGAACCGTTCGGGCCGATCTGTGCGGGCCGCCAGACGGGTGATCGAAATCGACGAGGTATTGGTCGCAAGTATGGTGTGCGGTGCCAGATGCGGCAACAGGCCTTCAAAGATCCTGGCCTTGATCGCCTCATTCTCGGTCGCAGATTCGATGACCAGATCGCAGCCGCCCAGATCCGACAGGGTGCTGGTTGTGGTGATCCGCGCCAGCGCCCCCGCCCGATCATCTGCGGTGATCTTTCCGCGCGCCACCTGCCGATCGAGGTTCTTGCCGATGGTGGCGACCGCGCGCTCCAGCGCATCTGCGCTCAGATCGTTCAATAGCACGTCGTGGCCGGAAAGCGCGAAGACATGCGCGATGCCGTTGCCCATCTGACCAGCCCCGACAACGCCGACCTTACGAATGTCCATCCCGCGCTCCTTTTCCATCGCCGTAGATGTGCCACGGCGATGCTGCGTCTGCAAGATGGATGAATGTGCCGGTAATTTTAGCAAAAATAAGTTGTTAGCGGCTTGGAAAGGGAATTCGGTTTTACTGATTCCCGGGTGAATTGAATTTCTGGGTGGGTAACATGGCCTATGCATATCCGGGCGAAGGCGCTCTGGACTACTATCCTTGCCGCTATGGCAAATCGAAACTGCTGTTCCGCGGTCCGCGTCGCGAGTTGGACAAACCCTATGTGGCGGTCTTGGGCGGGACCGAGACTTATGGAAAGTTCGTGCCGGTTCCCTATCCTGCGCTGGTCGAGCAGGATACCGGCATCCGCATGGTCAATCTGGGTGCCGTAAATGCGGGTCTCGACGTCTTTCTCAATGAAATGACTGTACTCGAGATTGCGGCAAATGCCCGTGCCGTTGTCGTCCAGCTCGTCGGTGCGCAGAACCTGTCAAACCGCTTTTACGCGGTCCACCCCAGGCGCAACGATCGTTTCCTGCGCGCTTCGAATTTGCTGCGTTCGCTGTTCCGAGAGGTAGATTTTACCGAGTTTCACTTCACGCGGCATATGTTGCAAACCCTGCAACGGGTCTCGCCGGAGCGGTTTGAGGTCGTCGCCGAAGAGTTGCGGGCAGCTTGGGTCGCGCGGATGAGCGCACTGCTTGATGCTTTACCCGTCAAGACTGTGCTGTTGTGGTTTGCCGCCCATCCGCCCCAAAAGCCGGGCACGCGCGCGGATTTGGCGCTGGACCCGATTCTGGTCGACTCGGAGATGATCGCTTCGGTTCGCGCGCGTGCGACAGAATATGTTGAGGCGATTTCCACTCCTCAGGCCCGCGCCCGCGGGCTGGACGGCATGGCCTTCGCCCCGTTGGAAGAGCCTGCGGCGCTGGGCATTCCGGGGCCTTCGGTCCATGAAGAGGTCGCGGCCCAGCTTTCTACAGCCCTTGCGCGCATCCTATGAATGCAAAGGGGCGCCCGTAGGCGCCCCTTTTCTTCTCCTTCGAACGCAGCAGTCAGACCTTCGCGGTCAATTCCGGGACGATCGTGAACAGATCGCCCACCAGTCCGTAGTCTGCGACCTGGAAGATCGGGGCTTCTTCGTCCTTGTTGATGGCGACGATGACCTTGGAGTCCTTCATCCCCGCCAGGTGCTGGATCGCGCCCGAGATGCCGACCGCCACGTAAAGCTGCGGGGCCACCACCTTGCCGGTCTGGCCAACCTGCCAGTCGTTCGGCGCATAGCCGCTGTCGACCGCCGCGCGCGAGGCGCCAACGGCGGCACCCAGCTTGTCGGCCAGCCCCTCGATCAGCGCGAAATCGGCCTGCGAGCCGACGCCACGGCCGCCCGAGACCACGATCTTCGCGCTCGTCAGCTCCGGCCGGTCCGAGGCCGCAACCTTGTCCTCGACCCAGGACGACAGCGCCGAGGGCTTGGCCCCCACCGCCTCGACCGCGGCCGCGCCGCCGGCCGCCGCCGCCGCAAAGGCCGCCGTCCGCACCGAGAACACCTTGATCTTGTCGCCCGACTTCACCGTCTGAATCGCGTTGCCGGCATAGATTGGCCGCTCAAAGGTTTCAGAATCGATAACCGCCGTCACATCCGACAGCACCATCACGTCCAGAAGCGCCGCCACCCGCGGCAGCACGTTCTTGGCGTAAGCCGTGGCCGGCGCCGCGATGTGGCTGTAGCCGCCCGCCAGGCTGACCACCAGATCCGCCAGACCCTCGGCCAGGCCGTGGCCCGCCTCGTCGGCATGCAGCACCTTGGCCACGCCCGACAGCCCGGCCGCCTCGGCCGCCGCCGAGGCCGGGCCCGCCACCAGCAGGTGCACCTCGCCGAGGCCCGCCACGCCCGTCAACGCTTTTGCAACCGAATCGGTGGCAAGCTGGCCACCATTCACATCCGCCAGAAGGAGAACAGCCATCACAGGACCCCCGCTTCGTCTTTCAGTTTCGCGATCAGCTCGTCGACCGATCCAACCTTGACCCCGGCCTTGCGGCCCGCGGGCTCGGTGGTCTTGACCACCGTCAGCCGCGGCGTCACGTCCACGCCGTAGTCAGCCGCGGTCTTTTCCTCGAGCGGCTTCTTCTTGGCCTTCATGATGTTGGGCAGGCTGGCATAGCGCGGCTCGTTCAGCCGCAGGTCCACGGTGATCACCGCGGGCAGCTGCACCTTGATGGTCTGCAGACCGCCATCCACCTCGCGCGTCACGGTGGCGCTGTCGCCTTCCACCGTCAGCTCCGAGGCAAAGGTGCCCTGCGCCCAGCCCAACAGCGCCGCCAGCATCTGGCCGGTGGCGTTCAGGTCATTGTCGATCGCCTGCTTGCCGGCCAGGATCAGGCCCGGCTGCTCGTCGCGCGCAACCGCCGCCAGGATCTTGGCCACCGCCAGCGGCTCGATGTCGGTATGCACATCCGAGGCCGCCTCGACCAGGATCGCCCGGTCCGCGCCCATCGCCAGCGCCGTGCGCAGCGTCTCTTGCGCCTGCTTCACGCCGATCGAAACCACCACGATCTCAGACGCGATCCCCTTCTCCTTCAGACGGATCGCCTCTTCCACCGCGATCTCGTCAAAGGGGTTCATCGACATCTTCACATTCGCAAGATCAACACCGCTCCCGTCCGCCTTCACGCGAACCTTCACGTTGTAGTCAATCACCCGCTTGACGGGGACAAGAACCTTCATACCGTCATCTCCTCAGTCACGGCCCGAAGGGCCATTCTCGCTCTCCGGCGGTGTTGTTACATGCAGTGGCGCGAGAAAAAAGGGCAAAACCGACCGCATTGTCGGGACAAACGCCGCGTTTCATCCACGCGTGAGGCCGGGCACCCACAAAACATCCCCACCGGCGTCCAGATTGGCGATGCGCCCCGCCACGAACAGCCAATCTGACAGGCGGTTGAGGTATTTCACCGCTTCGGGGTTGATGTCTTCCATCACCGCGACCTCGACGGTCAGACGCTCGGCGCGGCGCGTAACCGTGCGCGCCAGGTGCATGTAAGCGGCCAGCGGCGTGCCGCCGGGCAGGATGAAGCTTCGCAGGATATCCAGCCGGGCATTCATGGCGTCGATTTCCTGCTCCAGACGCTCGACCTGCTTGGCAATGATTCGCAAGGGCTCGTAGCCAGCCTCGTGATCGCGTGCCATATCGGGCCGGCAGAGGTCTGCGCCCAGATCAAACAGATCGTTCTGAATCCGCGCCAAAGCCGCATCCATCTCGCCGGTAGCGTGCAAACGGCAGAGCCCGAGGACCGCGTTTGCCTCGTCCGTGGTGCCATAGGCCTGGACGCGGGCGCAGTGCTTGGCCACGCGCGCGCCGTTGCCCAGCGCGGTTTCGCCGGCATCGCCGGTCTTGGTATAGATTTTCGACAAAACGACCATCAATTTCCTCCCGAGCGGATCCAGGCAAAGGCAACGATCAGCAGCACGGCTACGGCTTGTGCTGCGATCCGGTATCGCATCAACCGGTTGGCATGGCGGCGGTTGAACTCGCCCCCTTTGGCAAAGCCGCCAATGCCGATCATCAGGATGACCAGAACCGCCAGCGCCGCTCCGGCCGCCAGGATGAACAACGGATCTTTAGCCAGCATCTCGTCCCCCGCTTTTGACCCCATGTAGCGGCCCGTCGCGAAAAAGCGAATGAAAAATCAGCTTGGCCGCGTTGCCGGTGGCCAGGGACGTTTTGCATCGGCGGCGATCCACGCCGAAACCCAGTCGGGAAGCTGAGGGCTTATGGCGCTGTAGCCCAGGGCGGTGACAGCCTTTTCTGGGGGCACGATGCCCTGTTGCGACGTGACCGCGCCGCGCAGCAGCATCTGCGAGCAACATTCGCTGCCGCGCCACATGGACTGTTCGATATACAGGAACCGGGCATCCCAGCCGAGACAGCGCGTGACCATGGTAAAGCGGTCAAAGCTGCGCACACGTCGACGATAACGGGTGGAATTGCCCGCGACCGTCAGGCCCCAGCCTCGGGCAGCCAGAACCCCATGCAGGCCGGTCCTCGTCCCCAACGGCACGCGCCCCAGATCGTAAAGTGTCAGGGTTCGACCATTGTTCAGCTCAAACCAGGGGTCCACGTCCCATGGCCAGCAGATATGCTGCGAGACATGGGGCTCCAGCAGGCCCAGGCGAGGTTGCCGCCGCGCCTTCCGCAGCGCGTCAAACAGGCGAAACCAGGGATACATCGTGCCTCCGCTTTTCCGCCGCAGGTGCGCGAAACCGCCGGAACCGTCAAGGCAAACGCTGCGGAAAGCATTGAAGCCCCGATCGGAACGGGATAGCAAAGGACCAGAGATTGGGCCCGCCGCACAAGGAACCACAGAATGTATTCGCTGCTGCAAATCCTGTTGTTGATCCTTGATATCGCCTTCTGGGTGGTCATGGCGCATGTGATCCTCAGCTGGTTGATCAACTTCCAGGTGCTCAACCTGCGTCAGCCGCTGGTGGCGCAAATCTGGGATGGCCTGAACCGCGTGCTGGAGCCCATCTATGGCCGCATCCGCAACGTCCTGCCGCCGATGAGCGGTCTGGACCTGGCGCCGCTGGTGGTGTTTTTCGGCATCTATGCGCTGCAAATCATCCTGAGAAACAACGCGGCCGCCTTCTACTGAGGTCATGGCCGAGGATCCCGCAGCCCTGCTTTCCCGGATTTTCGGGTTTGATGCCTTCCGACCCGGTCAGGCCGAGATCGTGGCTGCGGTCGCGGCAGGGCAAAACACGCTTGCGATCATGCCCACGGGTGGCGGAAAATCGCTGTGTTTTCAGCTGCCTGCCCTGTGTCGCGAAGGGTTGACGCTGGTGATTTCGCCCTTGATCGCGTTAATGCGCGATCAGGTGCGGGCACTGAAGGCGGCGGGGGTTGAGGCGGGGGCGCTGACCTCGGCCAACACCGAGGAGGAAACCGAGGAAGTCCATCGTGCCATCGACGCGGGCCGCCTGAAGCTGCTTTACATGGCGCCAGAGCGTCTGGCCTCTGGCGCAACGGTGCAACTGTTGCGCCGGGCAGGGTGCAGCCTGATCGCGGTGGATGAGGCGCATTGTGTCAGCCAATGGGGCCATGATTTCCGCCCCGATTACCTGCGGATCGGCGAGTTGCGCCGCGCGCTCGACCTGCCGCTGGCCGCCTTTACCGCGACCGCCGATGAGGAAACCCGGGCCGAGATCGTGGCCCGGTTGTTCGACGGGCAGGAACCCATGACCTTCTTGCGCGGCTTCGACCGGCCGAACATCCATCTGGCCTTTGCCGTGAAGGACAGCCCGCGCCGGCAGATCCTCGAGTTTGCGGCCGCCCGTCGGGGGCAATCCGGCATCGTCTATTGCGGCACCCGCGCCAAGACCGAAACACTGGCGCAGGCTTTGGCCGAGGCAGGGCATGCCGCCTGCGCCTATCACGCCGGGCTGGACCCGGAAGAGCGGCGGCGCGTCGAGATGCGGTTTCAGCAGGAGGACGGGCTGATTGTCGTGGCCACGGTCGCCTTTGGCATGGGGATCGACAAGCCCGATATCCGCTGGGTCGCCCATGCCGATCTGCCAAAGTCTATCGAAGGATATTACCAGGAGATCGGTCGGGCCGGGCGTGATGGCGCTCCGGCCGAGACGCTGACCCTCTATGGGCCGGACGACATCCGCTATCGTCGCAGTCAGATCGACGAAGGGCTGGCGCCGCCAGATCGGAAGGATGCCGATCATGCCCGGCTGAACGCTTTGCTGGGTCTGGCAGAGGCAATCGGGTGCCGCCGGCAGGTGTTGCTGGGCTATTTTGGCGAAGAGGCAGGCCCTTGCGGCAACTGCGATAATTGCGACAGTCCGGCGGTGGTCTTTGATGGGACCGAGGCCGTGCGCAAGGCGCTGTCGGCGATCCTGCGCACCGGCGAGAGCTTTGGCGCCGGCCATCTCATCGACATTCTGACCGGCAATGCGACGGAAAAGGTGCGCGCCCGCGGCCATGACGATCTGCCGACCTTCGGCGTCGGGCGGGACCTCGGCAAGCCGGCATGGGGCGCGGTGTTCCGGCAGATGATGGGGCACGATCTGGTGCGCCCGGATACCGAGCGGCACGGCGCCCTTCGGATGACCGAGGCGGCGCGTCCGATCTTGCGCGGCGAGGCGTCGATCACGCTGCGGCGTGACACGATCGAGCGCGCCACCCCTCGCCCGCAGGTCAAGACCCTGGTCGCCGAGGAGGACGCGCCGCTGCTGTCGGCGCTGAAGGCCAAGCGCCGGGCGCTGGCCGAAGCGCAGGGCGTCCCTGCATATGTGGTCTTTGCCGACCGCACCCTGATCGAGATGGCCGAGCGTCGGCCCGCGGATCTGGACGCGATGGCGCAGATTTCGGGTGTCGGGGCCAAGAAACTGGAAAGCTACGGGCTTGCGTTTCTCGAGGTGATCAATGGCGCTGCCAGTGCCCTGCATCCGCAGCGGATGCGCTTGGCCGGGCGGGCGGCAGGTGGGGTGTTCGACCGGCTGGCCGAGGCGCAATTGCGGCTGATGCGGGGGCCGGAAGGGATCGACAAGCCGATGTCGCTGTCGCAAAGCGCCTTGCGCCGCATTGCCGAGGTGCGACCGCGCAGCTTGCCCGAGCTGGATCGCGTGGGCGGTCTGGGGCCCGCGCGCCTGGATCGGTTTGGCGAAACCTTCATAGATATATGCAGCGAGGGGTGATGCTGGTTGTTGTCTCACCTGCCAAGCGGTTGTCCGCCGCGCCGGCGCCGCTTCCCCCGGGGATTGCCGCGGGCTCACCGCGTTTTCTGGCCCAGACGGCGCAGTTGGTGGCCTTGGCCCGCGGCCTGTCGCCCGATGATCTCCGCCGGTTGATGACGCTATCTCCGCAGCTGGCGGCGCTGAACTGCGACCGCTATGCCCGCTTCGGCGCACAACAGCAGGCCCCGGCACTGCATCTTTTTGCCGGCGATACCTATGCCGGGATGGAAGCGGCGCGGATGGAGCCGGACAGCTGGCGCCGCGCGCTGAGCCATCTGCGTATCCTGTCCGGGCTTTACGGGCTGTTGGCACCAAACGATCTGATCGAGCCGCACCGGCTGGAGATGGGGACACGGTTGGCCAATCCCTTCGGCAAGGATCTTTATGCCTTCTGGGGTAGCCGGATCGCCGAGGCGCTGGCGGCCGATGCGCAGGCGGTTGGCGCGAGCGTGATCCTCAATTGCGCCTCGGTCGAGTATTTCGACGCCGTTGACCTTGCGGCGCTTGGCCTTCGGGTCATCACGCCCCGCTTTCTCGATGGGCCAGAGGGCGAGGAGCGGGTCATGAGCCTCTGGGCCAAGCGCGCCCGCGGCGCGATGGCGCGCTTTGTGCTGGACCATCATCTGACCGAGCCTGCCGCTTTGCGCGATTTCGGCGCGGGTGGCTACAGGTTTTGCCCGCATCGTTCCGCGCCTGATCTGCCGGTCTTTACCCGGCAGCCCTGATCAGGTGCCGGTCACCGCTACCGGTTCCGCCTCGAGGGTGATCGGCAAGGCATCAGCTGGACAGAATTCGGCCATCGCCTCGGTGATCGCCACCTTCCGGAGCGGCTTGGTCAGGTAACGGTCAATTCCGGAGGCCAGGATCGCCTCGGCGTCGCCCTCCATGGCATGAGCGGTCAGGGCCACGATCGGGACGTGGCTGCGGCCAGCCTCCATCCCACGGATGGTCGAGGCTGCCTCCTTGCCATCCATCTCGGGCATCGAGATGTCCATGAAGATCATGTCCGGGTTCAGGCTTTGCCACAGCTCTACCGCCTCGCGGCCGTTGTTGGCAAAGGTC
This sequence comes from uncultured Gemmobacter sp., assembly GCA_964439015.1. Classification (GTDB taxonomy): domain Bacteria; phylum Pseudomonadota; class Alphaproteobacteria; order Rhodobacterales; family Rhodobacteraceae; genus Gemmobacter. The sequence continues at coordinate 18,272 of CAYTMV010000004.1, read as the reverse complement.
AGTTCGATCTCGAGATCCTTCACCATCTTGCGGAATACCAACTGGTTGGTGCGATTGTCTTCGGCCGCCAGCACCACCATCCGGCGTTGGAACGGCGCGGCGGGGGCCGCCGCAATCGGCAAGGGAAGGGCGGGGGCAGAAATTTCCTGCAGACGACGGAACAATTCGGCCCGCAGGATCGGTTTTTGCAAAATCCCCGACAGATGCTCGGCCCCTTCCTGCGCGCGGGCATTGGCGGGGGTCGAGGACAGTAGCAGCACCGGCATCTTGTGTCCGGCCTGACGGATGCGTGCGGCCAGCTGCACCCCATCGATCTCGGGCATGTCGTGATCGGACAGAACCACGTCGAAGCCCGGGTCTTGCGCCAGTTTCGCCAAGGCCTCGGCGCCCGAGCGGCACAAGACCGACTCGATGCCAATGGCCTGCAACTGCCGTTCAAGGATGGTGCGATTGATGAACTGGTCGTCCACCACCATTGCGCGTTTCAGGGTGACCGGGGCCGGGTGTGCCTCTGCCTCCTCGGCGACGGGCAGCGACAGTCGGAAGCCGAAGCAGGATCCGCGCCCCGGCTCGCTGTCAACCCATACCGCGCCGCCCATCCGGTCCACCAGTCGCCGGGTGATCGCCAGGCCCAGACCGGTGCCCTCGAACTTGCGATTGCGCTCGGATTCGACCTGGTTGAACTCGCCGAAAATGTGGTCGAGATGTTCGGAGGCGATGCCGATGCCCGTGTCCTCGACCGTGATGTGCAGTTGCTGGGCGCCCGGCTCGGCCTCGATGCCGACCACGCGGACCAGCACATGGCCCTCCTCGGTAAATTTCACCGCATTGCCCAGAAGGTTGGTCAGCACCTGCCGCAACCGGCCCGGATCGCCAACATAACGGGTCGGCAGGAACAGGTCATAGTCGATGATCAGGTCGATGCCCTTGCCGCGCGCCCGCGGCTGCAACAGCATCGCCACCTCGTGGATCGTGCGTTCCAGATCGAAAGGTTCGGGATGCAGGGTCAGCCGCTCGGCCTCGATCTTGGAATAGTCGAGGATGTCGTTAATGATGACCAGTAGGGCTTCACCCGAGGAGCGGATGGTTTCGGCAAACAGCCGCTGTTCCTCGTTCAGCGCCGTGTCGCAGAGCAGTTCGGCCATGCCGACCACGCCGTTCATCGGGGTCCTGATCTCGTGGCTCATGTTGGCAAGGAAGGCCGATTTGGCGCGGTTGGCGGCCTCGGCGGCGCGGGTGGCACGCTCCAGCGCGGCCTGCGCCTCGCGTTCGGCGGTGATGTCGACTCGCAGACCGACGCGGCCGCCATCCGGGGTTTCCTGATCAATGACCCGCAGCCAGCGGCCGCCCTTCATCTCCTGCTCGTAATCGTCCGATTTCGCCAGCCGGCGTTCCAGCCGCTCTTCGATCCAGTCTTCTTCGCGGCCGACCGCTTCGGGGTATTGGCCGTTTTCGACGCCGAAACGCAGAATTGCCTCGTAACTGGCGCCGGGCATCATGGCCGGCGCGCTTTCGGGGTAAAGATCGCGGTAACGCTGGTTGCAGGTCATCAGCCTGTCCTCCCGGTCAAAAAGCACGAAACCATCGGGGATCGCCTCGATCGCGGCCCAGATGCGCATCTGTTCGGTAATGTCGAGCGCCAGCACCACCAGGTCGCCATCGCGCGAGCGTTGGTCGACCAACCGCAGCCAGACGCCGGTCGAAAGTTCCAGCACCACCGGTTCTGCCTCGTCGTGATCAAGACGGGCCAACATCTCGGCGCACCACTCGGCGCTCTCCGTTTCGCCGATATCGATCAGGCCGTTTTCGGCGGCCTCATGCAGGATTGCGCCGTAATCGGTGCCGGGGGGCAGGTCATCCACGTCGAAGGCGGCGCGAAAAGCGGCGTTGGCGGCCACCAGTTTCAGCGCCGGGTCGAAGACGGCAAACCCGTCGTCGATCGAGTTGATCGAATCCCACAGCCGGCGTTCGGCCATGACGGCGGCGGTATGCGCCCGCTCCAGATCGTGCAGGAAGCGGGCGTTCTGTCCCTTCAGCGACTCGGTCTCGGATTTGAGGGATTCGGTCTCGGACAAGGCGGATTTGACCACCTGCCGCTGTTCAACAATCTGGTCGGACAGCGCGCGCGCATGCAGTGCCAGCTTTTCATTGGCTGCGAAAAGCTCGCGGCTTTTCTGGTCCAGCAGCCGTTCCGCTGCCAGCCTTGCGCGCCTTTCCTTTGCGAGACGTTCTGTCAGATCCATCCTTGCCCTCGGGACTTCGGCCCTGAGCCAGCAATCTTGCCCAACTAAATGAAGCAACGCTTAACGGAGAACGGGTCGCGAACACCTTTTCCGAAAGTGGACATGGCCGCGCGCCCGTGCCAGCATGTCCGCACAATCCTGACAGGAGTATCGCGATGCGCGGGCTGATCCTTGCCATTCTGGCCTTTCTCGCAAGCCCGATGGCCACGGCGCAGACGGCAACCGAGACGCTCCTGCCGGAACGGCGTGTCATCCTGACGCGCGACGCCGACCTTCCGGGCGGTGACATCACCAAGATTTTCGACACGTCCCTGGAAGGGTGCGAGCGCGCCTGTCTGGCCGATTCGCGCTGTGTGGCCTTTACCTTCAACAGTCGCAACGGCGCCTGTTTCCCGAAGTCTTCGGCAGGTGAAGCGGCGTTTTACCAAGGCGCCTTGTCGGGGCAACTGGTTGCGTTGGCGCCGAAGGCCAGAGGGGCGGCCGCTGATCGCCGCGCCGAACTGTCCTTTCTGATGTATCACGAGTTTGCCGAGGCCTCTCAGGCCGCCTTTGCCTTGCCGAACCGCCTGCCGCTGGATGGGCGGGCGCTGGACGACTATCTCGGCGCGGCGCGACAGGCCGAAAAGGACGGCGATCCTGGGGTGGCGCGGGATCTGACCGGCGCGGCGCTGGTGCTGACCGACCGGCCGGAGCTTTGGCTGGACTATGCGCGCCTGTCGCTGCAGATGGCGCGGGCAGACCAAGAGCGCCGGGATCAACTGCGCGCCGAGGCTTTGTCGGCCAGCATAAACGGCTACCTGCGGGCCGGGCGCGAGGCGATGCGCCATTCGCTGCTGTTGACCATGGGCACGGCGCTGGAAGGGCAGGGCCGTGGCCGCGAAACCGTCAAGGCCTTGCGACTGGCGCAGGATCTGCAGCACCGCGACGATACCGCCGAACGTTTGGCCAAGGCGGCGGCCAAATATGGCTTCCGGGTGATGGAGCATCAGGTTCAGGCCGATACCGCGCGCCCGCGTCTTTGCGTCACCCTGTCTGAATCCCTGGCCGCAGGCGAGGATTACGCCAAATTCGTGCAACTGCCGGAACCGGGTCTGACCGTGGTCGCCTCGGGTGATCGGCAGTTGTGTGTCGAGGGGATCACCCATGGCCAGCGGCTGACTGTGACCCTGCGCGAGGGGCTGCCGGCGGCGGATGGGCAGACATTGCTGAAGTCAGTCCCGATCACGGCCTATGTGCGTGACCGTGCGCCGGGCGCGCGGTTTCCGGGCCGGGGTTATGTGCTGCCGGCTGCAGGGGCTGCGGCCTTGCCGGTCGAGACGGTCAACACCGAGGCGCTGGAACTGACGCTGTTTCAGGTCTCGGATCGCAACCTGATCCGCGCGGTGCAGAACGGCTGGCTGGGTGCGCCGATGCCGGACTATGCGGCCGAGACCTTTACCTCCGAGATGGGCCAGCAGGTCTGGCAGGGCACGGCCGATGTGGGGATGGAGGTCAATCGTGACATCACCACCCGCTTGCCGCTGGATGCGGCGTTGAAGGATCGACCGGCTGGCATCTATGCACTGAGGGCGACGGTGCCGGGCGTCGACCCCTATGTCATTCCAGCGGCGTGGCAATGGTTCGTGGTCTCCGACCTCGGGCTGACCACGCTTTCGGGCGTGGACGGGCTGCATGTCTTTGCGCTTGGACTTGGCGATGCGCAGCCCAAGGCGGGCGTGGCGGTGCAACTGGTCAGCCGCGCAAATGCCGTCCTGGGCGAGGCGGTAACGGATGATACAGGCCACGCGGTGTTTGCTGCAGGTCTGGCCCGCGGGACCGGGGCGGCCGCGCCGGCCATGGTGGTAGCACGGCAGGGCGAGGCCGACATCGCCTTCCTGTCGCTGACCGATCCTGAGTTCGATCTGTCCGACCGCGGCGTCGAGGGGCGCGAGGCCGCGCCGCCGGTCGATGTGTTCTTGACCACCGACCGCGGGGCTTACCGCGCCGGTGAGGTGGTAAATGTCACGGCGCTGGCGCGGGACCCGCAGGCTTCCGCGGTTGCGGGCCTGCCGCTGACCGCGGTAGTCAGCCGGCCGGATGGCGTCGAATACGCGCGCGCGGTGTTGACTGACCGGCAGGGGGGCTATGTCCACGCCCAGCCCATTGCCGGCAGCGCGCCGCGGGGGGTCTGGAAGCTGGAGCTGTTTGCCGATCTGACCGCGGGTCCGCTGGCCAGCCGCACCTTCCTTGTCGAGGATTTCCTGCCCGAGCGGATCGATTTTGCGATCAGCCGGAAGGGCGGTGATCTGCGTCTGGGGCAGATGGCGGATCTGGAGGTGCAGGCGGATTATCTGTTCGGGGCTGCGGGTGCCGATCTGGCGATCGAAGGCGAGGTGGTGCTGCGCGCGGCCGAGGCGTTGAAGGGATGGCCCGGCTATGTCTTTGGCCGCCATGACAAGCCCTTCGATGCAAGGATCGAGTCGCTGCCGGCTGGGTTGCGCACCGACGCCAAGGGACATGCCGCGTTTCAGGCCGCCCTGCCGCAGGTCGATGATCCGTCCCGCCCGCTGGAGGCGCAGGTCGTGCTGCGTGTGGCCGAAGGCTCGGGCCGGCCGGTGGAGCGGGATCTGGTTCAGCCGCTGACCCCAGGCGCGCCGCTGATCGGGATCAAGCCGCTGTTCGACGGTGTGGTGGCCGAAGGGGCCGAGGCGCGGTTTGACCTGATCGTGGTCGGCCCGGACGGAAAACCGCTGGCGCAGGATGTCACCTGGCAGCTGACCCGGATCGAGACCGATTACCAATGGTATCAAGCCTATGGCAACTGGTCGTGGGAGCCGGTGACGACGCGGACCCCGGTTGCCGATGGTCAGGCCCGCAGCGGCGCGCAGGCGGTGGCGATTGCCGCGCCTGTGACATGGGGCGAATACGAGCTGGCCGTGAAGGGGCCGGAAGGCATGAGTTCGCTGACCTTCTGGGCGGGCTGGTATGCCCCCGCCGATGCCAGCGCCACGCCGGATACGTTGGAGTTGTCTCTGGACAAGCCCGCCTATCGCGCGGGCGAAACCGCGCGGCTGCGACTGGTGCCGCGTGCTGCCGGCACGGCGCTGGTCACGGTGCTGTCGAACCGGGTCGTGGCGATGCAGGCGGTGCAGGTGACCGAGGGCGAAAACCTGATCGACCTGCCGGTGACCGATGAGTGGGGCGCGGGCGTCTATGTCACGGCCTCGGTCATCCGGTCGATGGATGCGGCGGCAGGGCGCAACCCGTCGCGCGCGCTGGGCCTGACCCACGCTGCCATCGACCCCGGCGCGCGGGCGCTGAAGGCTGTCATTGAAGCCCCTGCCGAGGCTGCGCCACGCGGTCCGCTGGACGTTGCGGTCAAGGTCGAGGGCGTGGCGGCGGGCGACAGTGCCTTTGTGACGCTTGCGGCAGTGGATCAGGGCATCCTGAACCTGACCCGCTTTACGCCGCCCGATCCTGCCGGCCATTACTTCGGCCAGCGCAAGCTGGGCGTGGGCATTCGCGACATCTACGGCCGGCTGATCGACGGGCTGACCGGCGCGCAGGGCACCGTGCGTTCGGGCGGTGATGCCGGCGCGCAAGCGCGGCTGGAGGGGCCGCCGCCGACCGAGGAATTGCTGGCCTATTTCTCTGGCCCGCTGGAGGTGGGCGCCGATGGCTATGCCCGCACCCGCTTTGACCTGCCGGCCTTCAACGGTCAGGTCAAGCTGATGGCCGTGGTCTGGAGCGGCAAGGGCGTCGGGCAGGCCAGTGCAGATGTGCTGGTGCGCGATCCGGTGGTGATAACCGCCAGCCTGCCGCGATTCATGGCGCCGGGCGATGACAGCCGGTTGTTGCTGGAGGCGGTCCATGCCTCGGGCCCGGCAGGGCGGGTCAGTCTGGACGTGACGGCCGAGGGGGTGAAACTGGGGCCGGTGCCCTCGGGCTTTGATCTGGCAGAAGGCGCGCGCGCGGTGTTCGAGATCCCGATCACCGCAACGGGCGAAGGGTTGGCGCGGCTGGTGGTGCGGATGACCACGCCCGACGGCAAGCTGCTGCAAAAGGATCTGGTGCTGCCGGTGCAGGTCAACGACCCCGAGGTGTTGCGGATGACCCGCCTCGATCTGGCGCCCGGGCAGGAGTTTACCTTCGATCAGGCGGCCTTTGACGGTTTTCGCCCCGGCACCGCGCGGGCCACCTTGGCGATCGGTCCGATGGCCCGGCTGAACGTGCCGGGGATGCTGGCGTCCCTGTCGGCCTATCCCTATGGCTGCACCGAGCAGATGACGTCGCGCGCCATGCCGTTGCTCTATCTGTCGCAGGTGGCGCAGGCGATGGGCCTGGCCGACGCCGCCCTGATCGAGACCCGCATTTCCGAAACCGTGCGCGAGGTGTTGCAGAACCAGACGGCCGAGGGGGCTTTTGGCCTGTGGTCCGCGATGTCGGGCGACATGTGGCTGGATGCCTATGTAACCGATTTCCTGTCGCGCGCCCGTGCCCAGGGCCATGCGGTGCCCGATCAGGCCTTCCGCCGCGCCTTGGACAATCTGCGCAATCAGGTGAACTACCACGCGGATTTCGATCGCGGTGGCGAGGCGCTGGCCTATGCGCTGCTGGTGCTGGCGCGTGAGGGCGGCGCGGCGGTCGGCGACCTGCGCTATTATGCCGATGTGAAGGGCGATGCTTTTGCGACGCCCTTGGCGCAGGCGCAACTGGGCGCGGCGCTGGCGGCCTATGGCGACCAGACCCGGGCGGATGCGATGTTTGCCCGCGCCGTTCGTGCGCTCGAGGCGCTGCCCGCGCAAGAGGCGCGGCTGTGGCGCGCCGATTACGGCACCCATGCCCGCGATGCGGCGGGGCTGCTGGCACTGGCGGCCGAGGCCGGATCGAACGCGGTCAATCGCGAGGCGCTGGTCACGCGGATGATGCGAGCGGGTGGCAATGCCTCGACCCAAGAGGCCGCCTGGACGCTGATGGCCGCGCAGGCGCTGCTGGCTGATCCGGGCGGGGCGGGCATCACCCTGAACGGTGTCGCGCCGGACGGGCCGTTGGTGCGGCTGTTGCAGGGCGATGGCGCGCCGACTGTGGTGGTCAATGGCAGCAATGCCGCAACCACGCTGACCGTCACCACCTTTGGCGTCCCTGATCGGGCCGCGCCGGCCCAGGGCAACGGATACGCGATCCGGCGCAGCTATTACACGCTGGAGGGCAAGGAGACGACGCTGGAGGGTATCAAGGTCGGCGACCGGCTGGTGACGGTGATCGAGGTCACGCCCACCGACAAGGCCGAGGCGCGTCTGATCGTGGCTGATCCGCTGCCGGCGGGCTTCGAGATCGACAATCCCAACCTGTTGACCGGCGGCTCGATCGCCCGGCTGGAATGGCTGGGGCTGACCGACATGGTGGCCCATAGCGAGTTCCGTCAGGATCGCTTTGTCACCGCGCTGGACAATTATGGCGATACGGTGCGGCTTGCCTATGTGGTGCGCGCGGTCTCGCCGGGGCGGTTCCATCATCCGGCGGCCTCGGTCGAGGACATGTATCGCCCCGACTATCGCGCCACGGGGGCGGCCGGGCAGGTGACGATTGCCGAATGAACGGCCTGCCCGCTGGCTGATCGCGCTGGCGCTGACGCTGTGGTTGGCGGCACTGGCGCGTGACCGGTTTGACGATTGGATCGCTGCAACCGATCTGCCGCCCTTGACGCTTGAAACCTCGGTCGAGGTCGTGGACCGAGACGGGCAATTGCTGCGTGCCTATACCGTTGCCGATGGCCGCTGGCGGATGCCCGTCGAGCTGTCGGCCGTCGATCCGCGCTATCTCGACATGCTGGTGGCCTTTGAGGACAGGCGTTTCTGGTCACATCCCGGTGTGGATGCACGGGCGGTGCTGCGGGCGGGCTGGCAGGCGCTGCGGCATGGGCGGGTGATCTCGGGCGGATCGACGCTGACCATGCAGGTGGCGCGGCTGCTGGAGGATTCGGGCACCGGACAGATGGCGGGCAAGCTGCGGCAGGCCCGGCTTGCGCTGGCGCTGGAGCGGCGGTTGGACAAGCGGCAGATCCTGCAACTTTACCTGCATCTCGCGCCCTTTGGCGGCAATCTGGAAGGGGTGCGCGCGGCCTCGCTGTCGTGGTTTGGCAAAGAGCCGCGCCGCCTGACCCCCGCCGAGGCCGCGCTGCTGGTGGCCCTGCCGCAGGCACCGGAAAGCCGCAGGCCAGACCGCCATCCGGGCGCTGCCGGTATCGCGCGCGAGCGGGTCTTGGCGCGCGCGCATCGGGATGGCGTGCTGACCGCCGAGGAGGCCTCGGACGCCCGGGGCGAGCCGGTGCCCACCGTGCGCCGTCCGGTGCCGATGCTGGCCCCGCATCTGGCAGACCGGATGCGCCTGCTGCATCCCGACCGCCCACGCCACCAGTTGACGCTGGAGCGTGGCTTGCAGACCGCGCTGCAAGGCCTGGCCGCCGAGGTGGTGGCGGGGCAGGGCGAGCGGTTGCAGATCGCGTTGGTGGTCGCCGATCACCGCTCGGGCGAGGTGCTGGCCTCGATCGGATCGGCAGGGTTTCAGGCCGATGCGCGGCAGGGCTTCGTGGACATGACACAGGCGCTGCGCTCGCCCGGATCGACGCTGAAGCCGCTGGTCTATGCGCTGGCCTTTGACGAGGGGTTGGCCCATCCCGAAACCCTGATCGAGGATCGGCCGGTCAGCTTTGGCAGCTATGCGCCGCAGAATTTCGACAAACGGTTTCGCGGCACGGTACGGCTGCGGACGGCGCTTCAGCAATCGCTGAACATCCCGGTTGTGCTGCTGACCGATGCTTTCGGCCCGGCCCGGCTGATTGCGGCGATGGAGCAGGCCAGGATGAAACCGGTGCTGGACGGCACCAAGCCGGGGCTTGCGGTGGCGCTGGGCGGGGTGGGCGTGACGCTGGAAGACATGGTGCAGCTTTACGCGATGCTGGCGCGGGGCGGCGTGGCCTTGCCGCTGCGCCACGAGACAGGGGACGGCGTGGAGGGCGCGCGTGTCGTCTCATCCGTCGCGGCGTGGCAGGTGGCGGATATCCTTTCCGGCCTGCCGCCCCCGCCGGGCGCCCCGGAAAACCGGCTGGCTTACAAGACTGGGACATCCTACGGTCACCGCGACGCCTGGGCGATCGGCTTTGACGGCGCGCATGTGATCGGGGTCTGGCTGGGCCGCGCCGATGGCACGCCGGTGCCGGGGGCCTTTGGTGCCGATCTGGCGGCACCGGTGCTGTTTCGCGCCTTTGGCCGGGTGGCACCGGCCTTGGCGCCCCTGCCGCCCGCGCCGGCCGCGACGCTGCTGGTCTCGAACGCGCAGCTGCCACAGCCCTTGCAACGCTTTCGCAGCCGGTCAGCCGCTTTCACCGATACGGGCGCGCCCAAGGTTGCCTTCCCGCCCGACGGGGCCGAGGTCGAGTTGCTGGCGCAGGGTCTGAAAGTCCGGGTCGAGGGCGGCACCGCCCCCTTCGCCTGGCTGATGGATGGCGCGCTTTTGGCCAGCGGCTTGCCCGATGCCGAAGCTGTGCTGCCCTTGACCGCGCGCGGCTTTGTCACGCTGAGCGTGATCGACGCCGCGGGCCGGTCGGCCCGCGTGCGTCTGCGACTGCGTTAGATCCGCTCCAGCGCCAGCGCGATGCCCTGGCCGCCGCCAATGCACATGGTGACGATGGCGCGCCGCTGGCCCTTGCGCTCCAGCGCGTGCAGCGCCTTGACGGTCAGGATCGCGCCGGTCGCGCCGACCGGATGGCCCAATGCCACCGCGCCACCATCGGGGTTCACCTTTTCCGGGTCCAGCCCCAGCCCGCGATTGACCGCGATGGCCTGCGCGGCAAAGGCCTCGTTCGACTCGATCAGGTCGAAATCGCCGAGGGTCAGGCCCGTGCGCGCCAGCAGCGCCTGAACGGCCGGGATCGGCCCATAGCCCATCACCCGGGCCGGAACCCCCGCCACCGCATAGCCCAGCAGCCGGGCGCGCGGCTTCAGCCCCGCCGCTTGTGCCGCATCGGCCCGCGCCAGCACCAGCGCCGCCGCCCCGTCATTGATCCCCGAGGCGTTGCCCGCCGTCACCCTGCCATCCTTGCGGAAAGCCGGTTTCAGGCCTGCCAGCGCCTCAAGCGTGGTGGCCTTGGGATGCTCGTCCGTGTCAAACACCACGGGCCCCTTGCGCGACGGCACCTCATAGGGCGCGATCTCGGACTGGAAATGGCCTGCAGCAATCGCCGCCGCTGCGCGGCGCTGGCTTTCCAGCGCGAAGGCGTCCTGATCGGCGCGGGAAATGGCCTGCTCGGCCGCGACATTTTCCGCGGTCACACCCATATGCCCCGTCCCCATCGGACAGGTGAGGGCGCCGACCATCATGTCGATGCCCGAGACATCGCCCATCTTTTGCCCAAACCGTGCAGCGGGCAGGATATGCGGGCCGCGGCTCATCACATCTGCACCACCGGCCAGCGCGAAATCGGCATCGCCCAGCATCAGCGCCTGCGCGGCAGAAACCACGGCCTGCGCGCCCGATCCGCACAGGCGGTTGACGTTCATGGCCGTCGCCGTGTCGGGAACGCCTGCCTCAAGGGCGGCCACGCGCGACAGATACATGTCGCGCGGCTCGGTGTTCAGGATATGGCCGAAGACGACAGTGCCGATCCGGTCCGGGGCAATTCCGGCGCGGTCGATTGCGGCGCGGCTGACATGCGCGGCCAGTGCGATCGGCGTTTGGCCGGCAAGGCTGCCGCCAAAGGTGCCGATGGCGGTGCGCGCGCCGGACAGGATAACGATCTCGGTCATGTCTTTCTCCGGGTCTGGTTTGCAGTCAGAATGGCGGTTGCATTGTCATGCGGCAACCGTTTCGCCACGTCGCGGCGTCAGGTGCCGGCCTGCCACGCCCGGATCGACTCCAGCGGATAAAGCAGCATCAGCACGTTCAGCGCCAGCCCGTCGCGGATCAGCCAGATCGTCAGCGCCTCAAACCCTACCGCCAGCGCCACCGAGGCCCATACCGGCAGCCGCGCCGCCAGCCAGAAGCCCAAGCCCATCGCCAGAATATCAGCCACCGTGTTGATGACACTGTCGCCGTAATAGTCGAGCGAGATCGTGACCGACCGGTAACGTTCGATGATGGTGGCCGAATTTTCCACCGCCTCCCACAGCGACTCGACCGCCGTGGCGATCAGCAGGCGCCAGCCGAAGGTCAGGCGCGGGGCCAGCCACCACAGCGCCGCATAGAAGATCAGCCCGTGGATCACATGTGAGGGCGTATACCAGTCGCTGAGATGCTGCGAGTTTTCCGAACTCATGGTCTCGCCATGCCACAGCTTGACATAGCCACATTCGCAGATCGGCACCCGACCTTGCCACAGCAGCCAAAGGGCGGTCAGCAGAATGACGGCAAGGGTCAGGGCATAGGGCAAACGATCACGTGTCATGGCCGCATGATGCACGCGGCGCGTGTGGACGCAACCCGTCACCCGCGGGGCAGAGGCTGGCGGCCTGATGGGGTCAGCAGAAAAACCTCGCGCCCCTCGATCACCACCGCCGAAACCGGGCCGCCATAGGCAGCGGAACTGTCGATGTTGACGCGGTTGCCGTAATGGGTGGCATGGTCGATGGCCGTGTGGCCGTGGATCACCAGCCCGCCATGGTCCCGGGGATCAGACAGGAAGTCATGCCGGATCCAGACCAGATCCGTTTCCGACTGGTCTTCCAGCGCGACGCCGGGGCGGATACCGGCATGGGCGAAGATCAGCCCTTCAGCCTGATGCAGGCTGGGGCGTGATTGCAGCCAGTCGCGATGCGCCTGCGGCACGGCGGCCCGCGCGTCGGCAAATACCGCAGCCAGCGGCCGGTCGGCCGGGGCGTGGACGCCATAGGACTCCAGCGTGCTGGCGCCACCCAGCCGGGGATGTAGCCAGCTGAGGTCCGGGCGCAAGCCGGGATCGTGGGCCTTCAGGTCGGTCAGATAGAGGGCGAACATTCGGTCGTGATTGCCCTTCAGCACCACCCAGTCCTGCCCGGCGGCCTCGCCCGCCATGAGAAACTCGATCACGCCGCGGCTGTCGGGGCCGCGATCGACCAGGTCGCCCACATGCACCACTTGTGCCGTCCCGTGCCGCGCCTGATCTGCCGCGATCAGGTCATGGGCCGCGTGCAGAAGGTCAAGATGGCCATGAATGTCGCCGATGGCGTAGATATGCATGTCACGCTCGCTGTGTATCGGCCGAGGCTAGGGATCGGCAGACCGAAACACAAGCTGCGGGCCGGAAGTTACACCCAAAAATGAGATCGGTTTTGCGCTTTACCAGAGCCCGCGCCGGGGCGTATCAAACGTGTGCGAACAAAATCAACCTTTGGAAATAAAATGAAAAATATTCAAATCCGGCTGTTTGCAGCGTTCGTTACGCTGTGTGTGTCTGCCCCCGCGCAGGCTGAGGATCTGGTCTTCGATCTGGTCAATGACACAAATTCGGTGCTGACGCATTTCTTCACCTCGCCGGTCGGTGTGGATGACTGGGAAGGAGACGTCTTCGGCGATCAGGTTCTCAATCCCGGCGAGACGATCCAGCTGACCATCGCGGACGGGCGCACCGTCTGCGAATATGACATGCGCTTCGAGTTTTCTGGCAGCGACACGCTGGATACCACGTATGACACGCAGGATCTGTGCGAACTGGGCACCTATACTCTCGAGGAATGACGCACAGGTTGCCCCGGCAGCCCTGATCTGCCGGGGCTGCCGCTCACGTTCCGGCGGCAACCGTGCTGAAAGCGGCCGAGAGGGCAGCGAACTTGACGGCCTGCCAGTGGCGATACTCCGTCACCAGAAGATGTGAAATCTCGCATCTGCGGCTGTGGCCAGTGCCGTGCCAGCGTAGCAGTCCGGACTCGGCGGCGCGGGCCAGCAGCCGTGCCGTATGGCTTTGTGAGATCAGATATCGTGAAGCGATGGACTGAGCGGTCACGGCCCCGATCGTCACCCATGGGCCAGACATTTCCCAAGCTGCGCGCGACGCCAGATGATGCAGGATGTTGCTGCCGGACGCGGTGCGCGTGAACAGCGCCACTGATTGCGGCGGCAGGGTCCAGGCCGGATCGTGCAGAAGGCGCGCGGTCATCAGGGGTTGCGCCCGCCCCAACAGATCCGGGCGCCGGTTCAGCAGGGCTGCACGGTTTCCGCGATCGAACAGATCCAGCGCCCGCAGATGGGTTTCAAACCAGATCGCAAATACGGCCTCCGCCTGCGGGGTCGCGCGCAGGCTGCGGCGCCGCCGGTCAGCATCGGGCAGGGGGGCGACAAGGCCGTAATGGCGCATTTCTTGCAAGAAGGACAGGATCGTGTTTCGGCTGGCAACCTGTGTGCCGCGCAGCATATCCTGCAATACGGCCGGCGACAGTGGCGGCCGGGCGGGATCGTGCAGGTGAGCAAAATGCAACGAGATCGCGGCCTGGCTTAGCGTCCATTTCTTGATGTCGGCCAGATAGCGCACCTCGCGCGGGATCCTGGCATGGGTGGCCAGCAGCTCGCCCGCGGCTGCGTGCAGGCAATGGGCAAAACCCGCGTCGCCCAGCAGGGTCGCGGCATCATATGCAAGCGGTTGGCGGGCTGTGATCAGGTTCATGCTGGCAACTCTGCCCGGAAGAGTGGCGCGGATGTGCGGCTACGGCAAGAACCCAAAAAGGAACGGGCGGGCCGGAACGCTGCTCCGGCCCGCCCGTTTGTTCAGGCTGCCGTGAAATGCAGCGGCCTGACCTGTTGGAACATCCCCGTCGATTCCAGCGTCTCGACCACTTTGGGGTCGATAGCCTGATCGAGATACAGCAGCGCAATCGCCTCTTGCCCCACGCCGGACCGGCCAAGGGTGAAGTTGGCGATGTTCACGCCGTTCTTGCCCATGGTCATGCCCAGCAGGCCGATGATGCCCGGCACGTCCTCGTTGGTGGTGTAGAGCATGTGCTCGCCCACCTCGGCGTCGATGTTGATGCCCTTGATCTGGATGAATCGCGGCTTGCCATCGGCAAAGCAGGTCCCCGCAACTGAACGCTCGCGCTTGTCGGTGACCATGGTGACCTTGATATAGGCGTCGAAGGTGCCGGTCTTGTCCTGCCTGGTGGTCGAGACCTGGATGCCCTTTTCCTTGGCCACGATCGGGGCCGAGACAAGATTCACGTCCGGGTTCTGCGCCTTCAGCACACCCGCGATCACCGACTGGTTCAGCGCCGGCAGGTTCATGTCGGCCACGCGACCGTCATAGAGGATATTGATGGCCTTGATCGGCTCATCGGTCATCTGGCCGATGAAGGCGCCCAGATGGCTGGCCAGCTTGATCCACGGTCCCATCACCGCGGCCTGTTCAGCAGTGACATTGGGCATGTTGAGGGCGTTCTGCACGGCGCCGGTCAGCAGATAATCCGACATTTGTTCGGCCACCTGAAGCGCCACGTTTTCCTGGGCTTCGGTGGTCGAGGCGCCCAGATGCGGGGTGCAGACCACGTTCGGATGACCGAACAGGATGTTGTCGGTCGCGGGCTCTACCTCGAACACGTCCAGCGCCGCAGCGGCGACATGGCCGCTGTCCAGCGCGTCTTTCAGGGCCGCTTCGTCGACCAGCCCGCCACGGGCGCAGTTGATGATCCGCACGCCCTTCTTGGTCTTGGCAAGGTTCTCGCGGCCCAGGATGTTGCGGGTCTTGTCGGTCAGCGGCACGTGCAGGGTGATGAAATCCGCGCGGGCCAGCAGGTCGTCCAATTCCACCTTGGTCACGCCCAGCTGCTTGGCGCGTTCTTCCGACAGGAAGGGGTCATAGGCGATGACCTTCATCTTCAGCCCGACTGCGCGGTCGCAGACGATGCCGCCGATATTGCCCGCGCCGATCACGCCGAGCGTCTTGTTGAACAGCTCGACCCCCATGAAGCGGGATTTTTCCCATTTGCCGGCGTGGGTCGAGGCGTTGGCCTCGGGCAGTTGGCGGGCGATGGCGAACATCATCGCAATGGCATGTTCGGCCGTGGTGACCGAGTTGCCGAAGGGCGTGTTCATCACGATCACGCCATTCTTCGAGGCGGCCGGGATGTCGACATTGTCCACGCCGATCCCGGCGCGGCCCACGACCTTCAGGTTGGTCGCCTTTTCCAGCAGCTTTTCAGTGACCTTGGTGGCCGACCGGATGGCCAGACCGTCATAGTTGCCGATGATTTCGGCCAGCTTGTCCTTGTCCTTGCCTAGCTTGGGCATGTAATCGACCTCGACGCCACGGTCGCGGAAGATCTGGACGGCGGTTTCGGACAGTTCGTCG
This sequence comes from uncultured Gemmobacter sp., assembly GCA_964439015.1. Classification (GTDB taxonomy): domain Bacteria; phylum Pseudomonadota; class Alphaproteobacteria; order Rhodobacterales; family Rhodobacteraceae; genus Gemmobacter. Next base: position 2,744 of record CAYTMV010000004.1, on the reverse strand, counting down.
GAAACGAGAACGCGGGGTGCCATATGGGTATCCTCGGGATGCGTTTTGAGAATGGGGCGGGGGACGGCCCCCACCCGGATGTCATGCAGGATCAGCCCCGCTCAGGCCGCGACGGCCTGCGCCGCGATCTCGGCGTTGAAGGCATATTCGATCCAGGGCATCAGCGCCGCTACATCGGCGGTTTCCACCGTGGCACCGCACCAGATCCGCAGGCCGGGAGGCGCATCGCGATAGGCGCCCGCGTCCAGCGCGACGCCCTCTTTCTCCAGCCGCTTGGCGACCGCCTTGGCAAAGGCCGCGCCATCGGTGATGCGGGGATCGGTGAACTTCAGGCAGACCGAGGTGCAGCTGGCCGTGGCCGGATCGACCGCCAGATTGGCGATCCAGTCGCGCTTGGCGATGAAATCGGTGATCGCCTTGGCGTTCGCCTCGGACCGGGCGATCAGACCCTTCAGCCCGCCGATGGATTTCGCCCATTTCAGCGCGACCAGATAATCCTCGACACAAAGCATCGAGGGGGTGTTGATCGTCTCGCCCTGGAAAATGCCTTCGATCAGCTTGCCGCCCTTGGTCATGCGGAAGATCTTGGGCATCGGCCAGGCGGGGGTATGGCTTTCCAGCCGCTCGACCGCGCGGGGGCTGAGGATCAGAACGCCGTGCCCGCCCTCGCCGCCCAGCACTTTCTGCCAGCTGAAGGTGGTCACATCCAGCTTGTCCCACGGCAGGTCCATGGCGAAGGCGGCGCTGGTCGCGTCGCAGATGGTCAGGCCGGCGCGGTCGGCGGGGATCTTGTCGCCATTCGGCACCCGCACGCCCGAGGTCGTGCCGTTCCAGGTGAAGACCACGTCACGATCAAAATCGACGGTGGCGAAATCGACGATCTCGCCATAGGCGGCCTTTTGCACCTTGGCATCCAGCTTCAGCTGCTTGACCACATCGGTCACCCAGCCTTCGCCGAAGGACTCCCATGCCAGCATTTCCACCGGACGGGCGCCCAGCAGCGACCACATCGCCATCTCGACGGCCCCGGTGTCCGAGGCGGGGACAATACCAATGCGGTAATCCGCCGGCACGCCCAGAATTTCACGGGTGAGGTCGATGGCTTCTTTCAGTTTGGCCTTGCCCACGGCGGCACGATGTGAGCGGCCCAGCGGCGCGTCAGCAAGCATGTCCAGAGTAAAACCGGGGAGTTTGGCGCAGGGGCCAGACGAAAAGCGCGGGTTTGCCGGGCGCTGTGCCGGGGCGATCAAGTCAGCCATGGTATCCTTCCAGATAAACGCCCCTCGGTGGGGAGGGGTTTCCCACTGACCGGCTTAAAGGTCTGATCCGGGGTGGCGCAAGACGTAAAATTGCCGTAGAGCGCCGCTTGAGATGCATTTTGCGACGCGTCGCTCCACTATAGGAAACTTTTGGCGAGTCGGGTGGCGGGCACGATGAGGCAGGCGCGAATCCTGAGGCGGTTGATCCGTGGGCCGTTCACCGGCCTTTCGATTGATTCCGCCCGCCTTGCCCGGACCATGGCCCTGCCTGAGGCCCGTATGCGTTACGCAATTCTGTTCACGCCGCGCTCGGGCTCCAGCTGGTTGACCGATATCTGCATGCGCAGCACCGGCTTCGGCCGCCCGGATGAGGCCTTCAATCCGGCGATGTTGCCCAATATGGCGCGGGCGATGGATGCCGACACGCTGGACCGCTATTGCGCGGCGCTGCTGCGGCGGCGCAACCGCGACGGCGTTTTCGGGGTCGAAGTGACGCCGTTTCACCTGCTGGCGGTGTTTCGCGGCGCGGGTGGCTTTCTGCAGCGGATCCGCCCGCAGCATCTGTTCTGGCTGATCCGCGAGGATATTCTGGCACAGGCAGTCTCTGTCAGCCGGATGCAGCAGACGCGGGTGGCGCATCGGGTGCCGGGGGCGGGGCAAGCCGCCGCGCCCTTCCGGTATCGTCCGCTGGCGATCCGCCTCGCGCTGCTGCGGCTGGAGGCCTCGGAAATCTGGGCCGAACGGATGTTTGCCCGCCGCGGTCTTGCCCCGCACCGCCTCAGCTATGAGACCATGATGGCGGCAGGCGCCGAACGGATGCTGGCGCATCTGGCGTCGGTCATGGGCCGACCGGCCCCCGATGCCGCCCCCGAGCCCCGCCATGAGAAACTGGGCGATGCGCTGAACGGCGAATATGCCGCGCGTTTCGCCGCCGATCACCCGCGGCTGATGGCCCGCCTTGCCGCCCGGCGGCAGGCGCGCGTCGCCGCCGCGCGCCGCTGGACCGAGGAGCCCACATGACCCATCCCCATATCGTCACCCTGCTGACCGATCCCGCCCGGCCGGTCCTGGAAACCGCGCTGGTCGAATCGCTGCGCAACGCCTGGGGCGGCGGTGAAGCGCGCTGGCTGGATCTGGGCATCGCGGCCGAGTTCGGCGTGGCCGAGGTGCCCGAAAACCGCTGGCAGGTCTGGCAGGATTTGCAGGGCATGGGCATCGACATGGCGGTGCAGCCGGCCGAGGGGCGGCGCAAGCGTCTGCTGCTGGCCGACATGGACAGCACCATGATCCGGCAGGAATGCATCGACGAGTTGGCCGCGCTGGCAGGCGTGGGCGAACATGTCGCCGCGATCACCGCCCGGGCGATGAACGGCGAGCTGGATTTCGAGGCGGCGCTGAACGAGCGCGTCGGCCTGCTGCGCGACCTGCCTGAGGAGGTCATTACCCGGGTCTGGCAAGAGCGGATCACCTTCATGCCCGGGGGGC
>CAYTMV010000003.1:0-86985 GCA_964439015.1 uncultured Gemmobacter sp. | reverse complement strand
GCAAGACCGTGATCCTGATCACCCACAAGCTGCGCGAGATCATGGAGATCACCGACGCGGTCAGCGTGATGCGCCGCGGCACGATGGTTGCCACCGTCAAGACCGCCGAGACCAGCCCCGAGGCGCTGGCCGAGCTGATGGTGGGCCGCAAGGTGCTGCTGCACGTCCACAAGGGCCCCGCCAATCCCGGCCGCAACGTGCTGTCGGTGGAAAACCTGCGCGTGGTCGATGAGGCCAAGGTCGAGCGGCTTCGCGGCATCAGCTTTGATATCCGCGCGGGCGAGATCCTCGGGATCGCCGGGGTCGCGGGCAACGGGCAGAGCGAGTTGCTGGAGGTTCTGGGCGGCTTTGGCCGCGCCACCGGTCGGGTGGTGCTGAACGGCACCGAGCTGGACATTTCGGGGCGCGCCTCGGACGGCCAGAGCCGCCGCGCCGCCGGCATCGCCCATGTGCCCGAGGATCGCCAGCGCCTTGGCCTGATCATGGATTTCACGGCCTGGGAAAACGTGGCCTTCGGCTATCACCACGCCCCGGAATATCAGCGCAACGCCGCCCTGATGGACAATGACGCGATCCGCGCCGATTGCGCCGGCAAGATGCAGCGGTTTGACGTGCGCCCGCCGCTGCCCGAATTGCCGGCGAAAAGCTTTTCCGGCGGCAACCAGCAAAAGATCGTGGTCGCCCGCGAAATCGAGCGCAACCCCGACCTGCTGCTGGTCGGCCAGCCCACGCGCGGCGTGGACATCGGCGCGATCGAGTTCATTCACAAGCAGATCGTGGCCCTGCGCGATGCCGGCAAGGCGGTGCTGCTGGTCTCGGTCGAGCTGGACGAGATCCTGTCGCTGTCGGATCGCATCGCGGTGATGTTCGATGGAAGGATCATGGGCTTCCGCGACCCTGCCCAGACCAATGAACGCGCGTTGGGCCTGCTGATGGCCGGCGTGGAGGGTTGAGCGATGGACAAGTTGCCCCGTTGGGCTGACCTGGCGCTGGTGCCGCTGATCTCGCTGTTGCTGGCCGCCGCCGTCTCGGCTGTCGTGCTGCTGGCCATCGGCCAAAGCCCGTCGCAGGCGCTGTGGGTGATGGTGGAAGGGGCGCTGCTGTCGCCCTATGGCTGGGGCTATACGCTTTACTACGCTACCTCGTTCATGTTCACCGGGTTGGCGGTGGTGGTCGCGTTTCACGGCGGCCTGTTCAACATTGGCGGCGAAGGGCAGGCGCAGCTGGGCGGCCTTGGCGTGGCTTTGGTCTGCCTTTCGCTGCCCTGGCCGCATTGGACGCTGGCCCTTCCGGCAGCGATCCTTGGCGCGGCGCTGTTCGGCGCAGCCTGGGCCGCGATCCCGGCCTGGCTGCAGGCCCGGCGCGGCAGCCATATCGTGATCACCACGATCATGTTCAACTATATTGCCGCAGCCCTGATGATCTATGTTCTGGTCGAGGTGCTGAAACCCGCCGGTCAGATGGACCCTGCCTCGGCCCGTTTTCCGCCTGGCACCAACCTGCCGACCCTGCATGAAATCCCCGGCCTGTCGCTGATATTCACCAAGCAGGTGCCGGCCAATGTCTCGTTGTTTGTGGCGTTAGCGGCCTGTTTCGGGGTCTGGGTGCTGATGTGGCGCACCCGCTTGGGCTATGAGATCCGCGCCTTCGGCAAGCAACCCGCCGCGGCGCGCTATGCCGGGATTTCGGCCTTCAAGGTGACGATGATCGCGATGCTGATCTCGGGCGCGCTTTCCGGCATGATGGCGATCAACAACGTGATGGGCGAAAGCGAGCGGCTGTTGCAGAACGCCTCGGAGGGGGCGGGTTTCATCGGCATCGCCGTGGCGCTGATGGGCCGTAATCACCCGGTGGGCGTGTTTCTGGCGGCGCTGCTGTTTGGCTTTCTCTATCAAGGCGGGGCCGAGCTGGGCCTCTGGACCTCGATCCCGATCGAGCTGCGGACCGTGGTGCAAGGCCTGGTGATCCTGTTCACCGGGGCGCTGGATCAGATGGTGCGCATGCTGTTGGTCCGACTGATCCGCACAAGCCGCAGCCGGACACCGGCGCAGGCGCAAGGGGGGATGTGATGGATTACGCGACCTTCCTGCAGATCTTCGACACGGCGCTGCGCTTTGCTACCCCCTTGCTGCTGGCCTGTCTGGCCGGCCTCTATTCCGAACGTGCGGGCATTTTCGACATCGGGCTTGAGGGCAAGATGTTGATGGCCGCCATGGCCTCGGCGGCCGTTGCGGCGCTGACCGGCTCGGTCTGGATCGGGCTCTTGGCGGGTATCGTCGGGTCGCTGGTCTTTGCGGCCGTGCACGGGCTGGCCTCGATCACCTTCCGCGGCAATCAGCTGATCTCGGGCGTGGCGCTGAATTTCGTCGCGGCGGGGATCACGGTGCTGGTGGCGCAGACCCTGTTTCAGCAGGGCGGCCGCACCCCGCCGCTCTCGGGGGCCGCGCGCTTTCAGCCCGTCCATTTGCCGTTTGTCGAGACGATCCGCGAGGTGCCGGTGATCGGCCCGTTTTACGCCGATGTTCTGTCGGGCCATACGATCCTGGTCTATGTGGCGCTGGCATTGGTGCCGGCAACGTGGTGGCTGCTCTATCGCACCCGCTTTGGCCTGCGCCTGCGGGCGGTGGGGGAAAACCCGGCCTCGGTCGATACCGCGGGCGTGTCGGTGATCCGGCTGCGCTTTACCGCAGTGGTGATCACCGGCCTGCTCTGCGGGCTGGCCGGGGCCTATATGTCCACCGGCCTGCAAGCTGGCTTTGGCCGCGAAATGACCGCAGGGCGCGGCTATATCGCGCTGGCGGCCCTGATCTTCGCCAATTGGAAGCCCTGGGCCGCCCTCTGGGCGACGCTGCTGTTCGGCTTCTTCCAGGCGCTGGCGCTGCGCCCCGATGTAGTGCAGGCCGTGCTGCGCTTTCCCGTTCCGGTCCCGGTGCTGGACGCCCTGCCCTATGTTCTGACGGTGATCGTGCTGGCAGGCGTGATCGGCAAACCCTCGCCCCCGCGCGCCGGCGGCGAGCCTTACGTGAAAGAGCGCTGAGATGGCCGCAATCGACATCATCCGTGACCGGGCCGGCGCACAACCGGTCGAGATCGGGCTGATCCTCGGCTCGGGTCTGGGCCATCTGGCCCATGCAGTAAAGGGCGTGGCGATCCCCTATGCAGACCTGCCTGGATTTCCTCATGCCAGCGTCTCGGGGCACAATCCGAACCTGTATCTGGGTCTGCTGGAGGGGCGCCGCGTTGCGATCTTTGGCGCGCGGGAACATTATTACGAAAACGGCAATCCCGCCGCGATGCGGGGGGCGCTGGAAACCTTGCAGGCATTGGGCGCTGACCGGCTGATCCTGACCAATGCGGCAGGCTCGCTGCGCGACGACCTGCCGCCCGGTGCGTTGATGCTGCTGTCCGACCACCTCAGCCTGACCGGGCTGAACCCGCTGATCGGCGAGGCGACCGAGGCGCGTTTCGTCCCGATGGGAGACGCCCACGATCACGACCTGCGCGCCCGTCTCACGGCTGCCGCCACAGCCGAGGGCATTGACCTGCCCCAAGGCGTTTACGCCTGGTTCTCGGGCCCCAGTTTCGAAACACCTGCTGAAATCCGCGCCGCCCGCATCCTCGGCGCCGACGCGGTGGGGATGTCAACCGTGCCCGAGGTGATCCTTGCCCGATTTCTGGGCCTGAGGGTCGCGGCGATCTCGACCATCACCAACATGGGCGCGGGGCTATCTGACGAAAAGATCAGCCATGATCACACCAAGGCCATGGCCCCGATCGGAGCGGCCAAGCTGGAAGCGGTCCTGCGCCGCGCCCTGCGTGACGGGCTTTAGGACAAAGGGGGGCGCTGCCCCCTCGCGCTGACGCGCTCACCCCCGGGATATTTCTGCCTGAATGATGCAAGTCACCTGCCATCATTCAGGACCAAATATCCCGGGGGAGTCCCGAAGGGACGGGGGCAGCGCCCCCTTGCCGACCACAATGCCGGACATATCGGGCGCATGGCAGCAAGCATTTGACTCGGCAGGAGTTCCGCGCGAACCTGAGCGGGACAGCCCTTCCCTTCGGCCCGGCCCATGCAGTTTTACCTCCCCATTGCCGAGGTATCGGTGAACGCCTTCCTGCTGTTGGGGATTGGCGGGATCGTGGGCTTTCTGTCCGGGATGTTCGGCGTTGGCGGCGGATTTCTGATCACGCCGCTCTTGTTCTTCATCGGCATTCCCTCAGGGGTCGCCGTTGCCACCGGCGCCAATCAGGTGGTGGCGTCGTCCATCTCCGGGGTTCTGGCGCAATTTCGCCGCAAGGCGGTGGATGTGCCGATGGGGCTGGTGCTGCTGGCGGGCGGTCTGGCGGGATCTGGTCTGGGGATATGGGTCTTTGCCCGCCTGACGGCGCTGGGACAGGTCGATCTGGCGGTGCAACTGTCCTATGTGGTGTTTCTTGGCGTGGTCGGGTTGACGATGTTGCTGGAAAGCTTGCGGGCGGTGCGGCGCGCCAATCGCCCCGGCGGCGCAACGGTGCGGCGCGCCCATATCCATACCTGGGCGCACAGGCTGCCGGGCAAGGTGAAGTTTCGGGTTTCCGGCCTTTACATCAGTGTGATCCCCCCGATCGCGATTGGCGCCTTTGTGGGTTTTCTTTCAGCGGTGATGGGGGTTGGCGGCGGTTTCATCATGGTGCCTGCCATGATCTACCTTCTGGGCATGCCGACCAAGGTGGTGATCGGTACATCGTTGTTCCAGATCATCTTCACCACCGCCTTCACCACCGTGATGCACGCTGTCACCAGCCATTCGGTCGATCTGATGCTGGCGGTGCTGCTGATCCTCGGCGGGGTGATCGGGGCGCAGATCGGGGCGCGGATCGGCCTCAAGATGCGGGCCGATCACCTGCGGGTGCTGCTGGCGCTGCTGGTTCTGGCGGTTTGTGCGCGGGTGGGCGCGGATCTGGTCCTGCGTCCTGACGAGCTTTATTCGCTGAGCAGGCCCTAGATGCTGGTCCGTCTTGCCCTTCTGGCCCTGCTGGCCCTTGCCGCCCCTGCCCCGGCACAGGATACCGCACCGGAGCGGATCGTTGCAGGCCTCAGTCAGAGCCGCGTGGCGATCACCGCCGATTTTGCGGGCTCGAAGATCATGATCTACGGCGCCATTGCCCGCGAGGCCCCGGCGCCGGATACGGGTCCGATGGCAGTTCTGGTCACGGTTGAGGGGCCGGGCCAGAAGATCGTCGTCCGCCGCAAGGAGCGCCACTTCGGCATCTGGCTCAATACCGAAAAGGTGGTGGTGCAGGATGTGCCCAGTTTCTATGCCGCGGCCTCGACCCAGACCTTTGGCGAAACCCTCAATCTCACCGATGACCTGAGACACGGGATCACGCTGAACCATCTGTTTTCGGCGGAGCCAGGCGGGGAGAATGTAGCGCATGTCGCGGCCATCCTGCGGATACGAAAGAATGCCGATCATTTTCGTCAGGTCGATTACGGCGTGATGCTGTCCGAGGACACGCTTTTTCGGGCGGATGTCGATTTGCCCGCCGATCTGATCGAGGGCGATTATCTGGTGCGGATCTTCCTGACCCGCGCCGGCACGGTCGTCGACAGTTTCGAACGCTCAATCCATGTCCGCAAGGCCGGGTTGGAGCGGTTCTTTTACCGGATGGCGCAGGATCAGCCGCTGCGCTATGGGTTCTTGTCGCTGATCGTGGCAGTGGTTGCAGGATGGGGCGCCTCGGCCCTATTTGCCCGGCTCAGGTGGTGACGCGGGCGGTCACTCGGGCGGCGACACGGGGCCACAGCCGGCCCAGCGTGACGCCGCGGGTGGCATTCAGCACCATAAGCGCCGCCCAGAGGCCGTGGTTGCCAAAGGCGGGCAGCAGCAGGACCAGCGCCGCCGCATAGACCGCCACCGAGACGATCATCATCCGCCGCATCTCGCGCGTGGCGGTGGCGCCGATGAACAGCCCGTCGAGGATCCAGCTGGCCACGCCGATCAGGGGGGCCGCGATCAACCAGGGCAGGAAGGTATGGGCGGCGGCGCGCACCTCGGGCGCGGTGGTCATCACCGCGATCACCGCCGGTCCGGTCAGGGCAAAGCCAAGCGCCAGCGCCGCAGCCCCCGCGCCCCCCCATTGCGCCGAAAGCCGCGCCGTGCGGTCCAGCGCCGCGCGGTTGCGCGCGCCGACCGCCTGGCCCACCAGCGTCTCGGCGGCAAAGGCAAAACCGTCCAGCGCATAGGCGGTGATTTCCAGAAACTGCATCAGCACCTGATTGGCGGCCAGCGTCACATCGCCCTGCCCCGCCCCCAGAAACAGGAAACTGGTGAAGGCGCCCTGCAACAGCACCGAGCGCACCATGATGTCGCCATTGACCGAGGCCATGCGCCGCAACGCTGCCCGATCCAGCAACCGGGGGCGACGGATCCGCGCCAGCCCTTCGCGGCAGAGCCACAGCCCCAGTGCCAGACCGGTTGCCTCCGCGATCAGCGTGGCCGTTGCCACGCCGCCCACACCCCAGCCCAGCCCCAGCACGAACCAAAGGTCCAGGATGATGTTCAGCCCGTTCATCCAGACCTGCAGCAGCAGGACCGCGCGGCTGCGCTCGGCCGCGATCAACCAGCCGTTGATGGCGTAGAGCGCGATGGTGGCGGGGGCGCCCCAGATGCGGATGGCAAGATACTGCTGCGCCAGCGCCTCGACCTCGGCCCCGCCCGGGGCAATTGCCAGCGCGAGCGCGAACAGCGGCACCTGCAGCGCCACCAGCGCCGCCCCGGCCAGCCCTGCCACGATCAGCGCACGCCCCAGCACTGCGGCGCTTTCCTGCCGGTCGCCCGCGCCATGGGCCTGTGCGGCCAGCCCGGTGGTGCCCATGCGCAGAAAGCCGAACAGCCAGTAAAGCGTGGCCAGCACCACGGCGCCAAGGCCCACCGCCCCGATCGGCGCCGCCGCCCCCATCTGCCCGACGACCCCGGTATCGACCGCACCCAGCAGCGGCACGGTGACATTGGACAGGATGATCGGCGCCGCGATCCGCCAGATCCGGCCATGGGTCAAGGGGGTGGCAGCCGTCTGCACTTGAGGCGCTTAACGCTCGGGCATCAGAAAATGCCCGGTCGCCTGCGCGAACAGCCGGGCGCGATTGTCCTGCCAGGCCTCGACATGCACCGAGGCATAGCGCCGCCCGGATCGGTTGACCCGCGCCCGGGCATAGGCATCGCGCGGCAGGCCGGATCGCAGGTAATCGACCGTGAAGTCGATCGTGCGCGGCAGGGGCGGCAGATGGGCAGAATCGACGCCCGCAGGGTCCAGCTTGCCCGCCTCCATCTCTTCCCACAGCGAGGACCAGGACAGTTCGATGATCGCGGCCACTTCCAGAAAGGCCGCAATCGCGCCGCCATGCAGCGCCGGCAGGAAGGGGTTGCCGATCAACTCGTCCCGAAAGGGCAGGATCGCCGTCAACTCGTCGCCACGCCGGTCAAAGCGGATGCCCATCCACTGGATGTAGGGCACGCCGGCAACCAGACGGTTCAGCGCGCCGTCACGACGGGTCTTGACCACCTGCACGGGTTCGGGTTGGCCCTTCATGCTGCGCCTCCTGCCTTGACCGGGCGATCAACGGTAAAGGCGCCGACCGCCTGCGCCACCGGGCGGCCTTCGTCCGCGTCAAAGGCGGTGGCGCGCACGAAGGCCACGCTGCGGGTGACGTGGTGACATTCGGCCCGCGCGGTGATGCGCTGGCCCGGGGTTGCCGCCCGCATGTAGTCGATCCGCAGGTCCAGCGTCGCGGTGACCGCAGCCCCCGCCGGATGGCAGATCACCGCCGCCCCCGCGGCCGTGTCCATCAGCGCCGAAACCGCGCCCCCGTGGATCACCCCGGTCGCGGGATCGCCGACAAAGCGCGCATCCCAAGGCATCGAGATCACCGCCACCCCATCGCTCAGGGCATCCAGATGCATGCCCAGCGCCCGCGAATGGGGCAAGGTGGCAATGAATTGGCGGGCGATTTCAAGACTGTCGGGCTTTGACATCGGGATTCCTTTCACGCCGCGCCATGATCCACGCCCTGCCGCCACACGCAACCCCTTGCCGTGTCACATCCCCGCCCATTGCGCTTTCCCCCCGCTTGGCCCTAGTCTGCCCGGCAGGAGGGCCGCCATGACCGAAGCCAACCGCCTCAACCTCAAGGAAATGTGCGCAAAGTTCGACGTAACGCCCCGCACCTTGCGGTATTACGAATATATCGAGCTGCTTTCCCCCCAAAAGGAAGGCCGCACGCGCTTTTACACCCCGCGCGAGGTGGCGCGGATGACGTTGATCCTGCGCGGTCGACGGTTCGGCTTTTCTCTGGAAGAGATCCGCCAGTGGTTGCTGATCTATGGCAAGAACGGCGAAGCCCCGCAGCTTTCCGCCTTCATCGAGCTTGCCGACCGCCAGCTTGCCGCGCTTGAGCAGCAGAAAAGCGAACTTGAGACCTCGATCGCCGATCTGCGGGCCCTGCGCGACACCGCCGCGGCCGAGGCGGCGACCAAGCGCGGCGGCTGACATCACGTCACTCGCCCCTCTGACGTCACGTTACGTTTACGCGAACGTCAATCTGTCTGGTAATGTGTGCAAAAGCCCCCATCATCGGTGGGTAAGCCATTTGCATGACCGGACCCGCCGTGACCGCTGAAGACCTGCTGACCATCCGCCAGATGTGCGACGCCTTCCAGGTGACGCCGCGCACCCTGCGCTTTTACGAGCAGAAGGAACTGCTGTTCCCGCTGCGCGATGGCACGCGGCGATTCTACTCGCGCAGCGATCGGGCACGGCTGACGCTGATCCTGCGCGGCAAGCGGTTTGGCTTCAGCCTCGAAGACATCCGCCAGCTGTTGGACATGTATGACCGCAGCGGCAGCAATGTCGCCCAGTTGCAGCGCACCTATGCGCTGGCAGAAGAACGGCTGTCGGCGATGGAGCATCAGCGCGCCGAGCTGGACGAGGCGATCAGCGAATTGCGCGCCGAAATGGCCAAGGGCGCGGCCGAAATCGAAAAATTCAGCGCCGGCGGCTAAGCCGGCCCAGACCGACATCGCAAGGAGGACAAGCTATGCCCATCTATACCGCCCCCGTGAAGGACATGCAGTTCCTGTTGCAGGACGTATTGGCATTGCCGGCATCTGACATTCCCGGCTATGGCGATCTGGACGCGGGCTTTACCTCCGCCGTGCTGGAAGAAGCCGGCAAGTTGGCCTCTGAGGTGCTGGCACCGCTGAACATCACCGGCGACCGCGCGCATTGCCGACTGGAAAACGGCGTCGTCCGCACGCCCGAAGGGTTCCAGCAGGCCTTCGCAGCGGTCAAGCAGGGCGGCTGGACCGCGCTTGACTTCCCGGAACAATATGGCGGTCAAGGCCTGCCCTATATCATGGGCACCGCGGTGGGCGAGATCTTCGTGTCGGCCAACATGGCGTTCAACATGTATCAGGGCCTGACCCATGGCGCGGTCTCGGCGATCCTGACCCATGGCACGGATGCGCAAAAGGCCACCTATGTGCCGAAGATGGTCGCCTGCGACTGGACCGGCACCATGAACCTGACCGAGCCGCATTGCGGCACGGATCTGGGGATGATGCGCACCCGCGCCGAACCGCAGGCCGACGGCAGCTATCGCATCACCGGGCAGAAGATCTTCATCTCGGCCGGCGAACATGATCTGGCCGAAAACATCATCCACTTGGTGCTGGCCAAGGCCCCCGGCGGCGGCGAGGGCACAAAGGGCATCAGCCTGTTCATCGTGCCGAAGTTTCTGGTCAATGGCGATGGTAGCCTCGGCGCGCGCAACGCCCTGTCCTGCGGCAAGATCGAAGAGAAGATGGGCATCAACGGCAACGCCACCTGCGTCATGAACTATGACGGCGCGACCGGCTGGCTGCTGGGCGATCTGCACAAGGGCATGAAGGCCATGTTCACCATGATGAACGAGGCCCGGATCGGTGTCGGCCTGCAAGGTTACGCGGTGGCCGAGGCTGCCTACCAGAACGCCGTCGCCTATGCCCGCGACCGCCTGCAAGGCCGCGCCGTGACCGGTGCCGCCAACCCTTCTGGTCCCGCCGATCCGTTGATCGTGCATCCCGATATCCGCCGCACGCTGCTGGCGCAGAAGGCGTTTGTCGAAGGGGCCCGCGCCCTGACCTTCTGGGGCGCGACCCTGATCGACGCCAGCCATCGCAAGGGCGATGCAGCCGCCGATGGCCTGATCTCGCTGCTGACCCCGGTCATCAAGGGCTTCCAGACCGACAAGGGGTTCGAGACCGCGGTGCTGGCCCAGCAGGTCTGGGGCGGGCATGGCTATATCGAGGAAAACGGCATGGCGCAGTTTGTTCGCGATACCCGGATCGCCATGATCTACGAGGGCGCCAATGGCGTGCAGGCGCTGGACCTGGTGGGCCGCAAGCTGGCCGCGGATGGCGGCAAGCATGTGATGGCGTTCTTCGAGATGGTGAAAGCCGAGTGCAAGGCCCACGACGACCCGCGCCTTGCCCCGGTGGTCGAGGCGTTGAAAACCGCCTCGAAACAACTGCAGGCCGCCGGCATGTATTTCATGCAGCACGGCATCAAGAACCCCAATGCCGCACTGTCCGGCGCCTATGACTTCATGCACCTCATGGGCCATGTCTGCATGGGGCTGATGTGGCTGCGCATGGCCGCAGCGGCAGCCCGCGGCCTGGACGCTGGCAAAGGGGATGCCGCCTTCCTGCAGGCCAAGATCGACACCGCCCACTATTACGCCGCCCGCGAACTGCCGGCCTGCACCATGCATCTGGCGCGGATCGAAAGCGGGGCCGATCCGGTGATGGCGCTGGACGAGGCCGCGTTCTAAGCTGCGCCGGATGGCAGGCCCGCACTCATGCTCGGGCCTGCCCTACCCATCGGAGACCACGATGCCAAAACGCTTCCGCCTGACCCGCCGCTTTCCCATTGCGATGACCGAAGACGGCTACCGCCGCCTGAAACGCTTTGCGCAGGACGCGGGTCTGGACGAGGGCGAGGCGCTGTCCTTCCTGTTCGAACATTTCGACAGCGTGATCGACCGCGACACCCTCACGCACCGCCTGCGGCTGTTCAACGCCGAACTGGAGGCGCGCAAGGCATGACGGTCGCGCGGAATGGGCAGGGGGGAATGGGTATTTGGATCATGGTGAAACCATGATCGGGTCCACCAGCCGCTGCACGTTCCAAGGAAACGATTGGTCGGAGGTGGACCGTCACTTCACCATGAGCGGTCATCGGCTCCCCAGCCTGTACCGCCCGGGAATGACAGCAGAAGAAGGTTAACAAACCCTTCTTCATCATGACGAAAATACCCCGCGGGGGTGCGGGGGCGCGAAGCCCCCGCGAGCGACGGATCGGCCCCCGAGGGGCGCACAGGAGGATATGCGATGACCGAGGCCTTTATCTTTGACGCAATCCGCAGCCCGCGTGGCAAGGGGCGGACGGACGGCAGCCTGCACGAGGTGACCTCGGTCGCATTGTCCGCGCAGATGCTGGATGCGCTTGCGACCCGCAACGGCCTGGAGGGGCATGCGGTCGAGGATGTCATCTGGGGCAATGTCACGCAGGTGGCGGAACAGGGTGGCTGCCTGGCGCGCTCGGCCGTTCTGGCATCGTCCCTCGACGAGCGTATCCCCGGCCTGTCAATCAACCGTTTTTGCGCCAGCGGCATGGAGGCGGTGAACCTCGCCGCAGGCCAGGTGCAGGGCGGCGTGGGACGGGCCTATATCGCCGGCGGGGTCGAGATGATGAGCCGGGTGCCTATGGGCTCGGACGGGGCGGCGATCGCCGTTGATCCGTCTTTGGCAATGAAGGTCAACTTTGTGCCGCAGGGCATTTCGGCCGATCTGATCGCCACCCAGTTCGGCTTTTCCCGGCAGGAGGCCGACGCGCTGGCGGTTGAAAGTCAGAAACGGGCCGCGGCAGCCTGGGCTGCGGGCCGCTTTGCCCGCTCGATCGTGCCGGTCAAGGATCGCAATGGCCTGACGATCCTCGATCGTGACGAATACATCCGCCCCGACACCACGCTTGAGGCGCTTGCTGCCCTGCGCCCGGCCTTCAAGGACATGGGCGAGGTGATGCCCGGTTTCGACAAGGTGGCGTTGATGAAATATCCGCATCTGGAGCGGATCGAGCATATCCACCACGCCGGCAACTCCTCGGGCATCGTGGATGGGGCGGCGGCGATGTTGATTGGCAATGCCGCGTTTGGGCAGGCGATGGGCCTGAAACCGCGCGCCCGCATCCGCGCCACCGCCCGTATCGGCACCGAGCCCACGATCATGCTGACCGGACCGGTTCCGGTCACCGAAAAGATCCTGCGCGATGCCGGAATGACCATTGGCGACATTGACCTGTTCGAGGTGAACGAGGCTTTCGCCGCCGTGGTCCTGCGCTTCATGCAGGCGTTCGACGTCGATCCTGCCAAGGTCAACGTCAATGGCGGCGCCATCGCCATGGGCCACCCGCTGGGCGCCAGCGGTGCGATCATCATCGGCACCCTGCTGGACGAACTGGAACGGACCGGCAAGGGCGTGGGTCTGGCGACCCTGTGCATCGCCAGCGGCATGGGCGCCGCCACCATCATCGAGAGGGTGTGATGGCGAAGATCGACCTTGCGAAGGTGCCGGTCAAGACCGGCTCGATCTATCCTGCGCCCTACGCGGCGATGATGGCGGGACGCTCCAGTATGCGGCTGGGCGAGGCGGGCGGATTGACGCAGTTCGGCGTCAACCTTGTCATGCTGGAACCGGGCGCGTTGTCGTCGTTGCGGCACTGGCACCTGGCGGAGGATGAATTCGTCATGGTGACCGAAGGCATCTGCACCATGGTCACGGATGCCGGCGCGACCGAGATGCGGCCGGGGGATTGCGCGGCCTTTCCCGCGGGCCAACCCGACGGGCACCACTTCATCAACCGCACAGACCGCCCGGCCCGTTTTCTTGTCGTCGGATCGAAAGCCCCGCGCGAGGTGGCGACCTATTCCGATGTTGATCTGATGCTGACGCTGGAAGGCGGCCGCGCCACATTCACCCACAAGGACGGCAGTCCCTTCAAGACCCCCGAGGGAGATCAGAAATGACCGATTTCAGCTATGACATGGACGCAGATGGCGTCGTGACCCTGACCTGGGACGTCAAGCACAAGTCGATGAACGTCATGTCGACCGAGGCCTTCACCGCGCTGTCGGAGATGGTGGACCGCGCCTTGGCCGACCCTGCCGCCAAGGGGATCATCATCACCTCGGGCAAGAAGGATTTTGCCGGCGGTATGGACCTGAACGTCATCGCCGGCATGCGGGCAGGCGGCGCGCAGGCAATCTTTGACGGCGTGTTGCAGATGCATGGCGTGTTGCGCAAGATCGAGCGCGCCGGCATGGACCCCAAGACCCTGAAGGGCGCAAAACCGATCTGCGCGGCCCTGCCCGGCACTGCGCTGGGCATCGGGCTGGAACTGCCGCTGGCCTGCCACCGCATTATCGCCGCCGACAATCCCAAGGCCAAGATCGGCCTGCCGGAGATCATGGTCGGCATCTTCCCCGGCGCGGGCGGCACCACGCGGCTGATCCGCAAGCTGGGCGCGATGGGCGCTGCCCCCTTCTTGCTGGAAGGCAAGCTGAGCGATCCCAAGGCCGCCAAGGCTGCCGGTCTGATCGACGAGGTGGTTGCCCCCGAGGCGCTGCTGACCCGCGCCCGCGAATGGGTGCTGGCCGCGACCGAGGCCGATTGCGTCAAGCCCTGGGACCGCAAGGATTACAAGATGCCGGGCGGCGCGCCCTATCATCCGGCGGGCTTCATGACCTTCACCGGGGCGAATGCGATGGTGCTGGGCAAGACGCTGGGCGTCTATCCGGCAGCCAAGGCGCTGCTGGCCGCGGTCTATGAAGGCGCGCTGGTGCCTTTTGACACCGCGCTGAAGATCGAGGCCCGGCATTTCACCTCGGTGCTGCTCAACCCCTCGTCCAGTGCGATGATCCGGTCGCTGTTCATCAACAAGGAGGCGCTGGAAAAGGGCGCCAACCGGCCGCAGGTGGCCGATCAGACCGTGCGCAAGCTGGGCGTGATCGGCGCGGGCATGATGGGGGCGGGCATCGCCTATGTCAGCGCCAATGCCGGGATCGAGGTGGTGCTGATCGACGCCACGCAAGAGGCCGCCGATCGCGGCAAGGCCCATTCGGAAAACCTGCTCGAAAAGGGCGTGAAGCGCGGCAAGGTCACCGCCGATCGCAAGGCAGAGGTGCTGGGTCGCATCACCGCGACCACGGACTATGCCGCACTGGCGGGCTGTGATCTGGTGGTCGAGGCGGTGTTTGAAGACCCGGCCGTCAAGGCCGAGGTGACGGCCAAGGTCGAGGCGGCGGTGGGGCCGGAGTGCATCTTTGCCACCAATACCTCTACCCTGCCGATCTCGGCCCTGG
This sequence comes from uncultured Gemmobacter sp., assembly GCA_964439015.1. GTDB lineage: Bacteria > Pseudomonadota > Alphaproteobacteria > Rhodobacterales > Rhodobacteraceae > Gemmobacter. Next base: position 72,545 of record CAYTMV010000003.1, on the reverse strand, counting down.
CCCGCGCCAGCCAGCGCCCCGCGCAGTTCATCGGCATCCACTTTTTCTCGCCGGTCGACAAGATGTTGCTGGTCGAGATCATCCGCGGCAAACAGACCGGCGACGTGGCCGTGGCCAAGGCACTGGATTTCGTGCGCCAGATCCGCAAGACCCCGATCGTGGTGAACGATGCCCGGTTCTTCTACGCCAACCGTTGCATCATCCCCTATATCAACGAGGGTATCCGCATGGTGGCCGAGGGGGTCGAACCCGCGCTGGTCGAAAACGCGGCCAAGCTGGTCGGCATGCCGCTAGGGCCACTGCAACTGGTGGACGAGACCTCGATCGACCTCGGCGTCAAGATCGCCAAGGCCACCCGCGCGGCGATGGGGGATGCCTATCCCGACGGGGCGGTGGACGAGGTGATCTTCCGGCTGGCCGATCAGGGCCGTCTGGGGCGCAAGGCCAAGGCCGGGTTTTATGCCTATGACGACAAGGGCGACCGGCTGGGCCTGTGGGAAGGGCTGGCGGCCGAATGGCCGGTGGCCGCACGCCAACCCGCCCTGACCGAGGTGCAGCACCGCTTGTTGATGGCACAGGTGCTAGAGGCGGTGCGCGCGTTGGAAGAAGGGGTGCTGACCGACATCCGCGAGGGTGACGTGGGCGCGATCCTCGGCTGGGGCTTTGCGCCCTGGTCGGGCGGCCCGTTCGGCTGGCTGGACATGATCGGCGCCCCCCGCGCGGTCGAGATCTGCGACCGATTGGCGGCTGACCATGGCGCCCGGTTCGCGCCGCCCGCCCTGCTGCGCGAGATGGCTGAAAAGGGTGAAAGTTTCTACAGCCGCTTCGCATCGCCCGCCCAGGCGGCCTGACCTCGACACGGCGTCGGGGCAGGTCAGCCGGGCCCCGACGGCTATTCCGGGATCGGCAGGGCGGCAAAGCCGCCCGTGCGCGCGACCTCGGCCACCAGCGCCCGCGCGGTCTCCATATCCGGGGCGGGATAGCCCACCTCCCGGCCGCGGTCGATCAGGTCCACCTGCGGACAGAGGATCAACACGCCGCGGCTGGCATAAACGATCTCGTCCCCGGCAAACCCCAAACGGACCACCGCCTCGGTCGGATCCGGTCGGACGCGGGTGACGCATCGATAGCCCTCAAGCGCGGCAGCGGGGATCAGCACGAAAGGCTCACCCCACCGCGCCTCGGCGGCATCACATTCCAGCAGCAGCTTCTGTTCGGGCATCAGCCGCAGCGCGGACCGGTTATCAAGGACGCCCTTGGGGATCAGCATCGGCCAATGCGCCGGCCCGGGCCGGCAAGGGCCCAGAGCGTCACAGCGCGAGATCACCGCGCGGCCACTGTCGAAACCCAGCACTTCGTCGCCCACGCGCAGACTGTCGGCATCACGCCAGCCCGTCGGCGTGGCGATCGGCGTGCGGCCCAAAATCCCCTCGGCCCAGTCATTGGTCGGTTCGTCGTTTGCGTGCATGGCCCCTCGCCCGTTCCTGACAGGCTAAGGCGGCGGCCAGGCTTCGTCAGCCGCTTTTGCGCAAATGAGCGGCATCTTCAAAACGATAGCCGCCGCGTGCGATATCTTCGGCACAGATATCCGCCACCAGCGCCGCATCGGCATCGGTGTAAAACCCCCGCCAATCCGCGGGCCGGTCGCTGACATTGGCGCGCGCCACGGGCGTCAGACGAAAGCCCAGATGCGCCTCAAAAGGGGCGATATCCGTGTCCAGATGCTCCAGCCGCGCATAAAGCCGCGCCCGCTCGATCCCGTGACGGTCCGTCATGTAGGCCCGCGCGGGCCAGGCGCGCAGCGCGGTCTGCGTCTGCGGATGGTTGAGAAATGCGCTGAACTCCAGCCCCAGCGCCAGCGCCACCGCCGGATGGTCGAACCGCTGCGCCCTGAGCCAGGCCCAATAGCTGACCAACCGGTCCCACGGATTGCGCAGCAGTGTCACGGTGAAGAAGGTGGCGATCTCGTCATCGGTCAAAACCCCGGCGATATCGGCCAGGGTCGCATGTTTCCACAGCCGCCCCGCCGGCTTCAGCGCGGCCAAACGCCCCCGCCGCGCCCGCGCCTTGGGCGTGTCCCCGATCAGGATATCATCCTTCATCGCCCGCGCCTCAAGCGCCAGAGTCAACGCCGTGCCCCCGGTTTTCGGGGCATGCACAAAAATGAACCGACGTCCGCGGGAAATGATCACGACCCATGCCTCTCACCATGACCCAAATACCCCCTGCAAATCACCCCCGCCTGGAGGGTCTTTGAAGGTGAGCGCTCTGTTATCAGGCCGGCGCTGACGGGTTCAAACGTGGTCACGACGAACAGACCCTTTGGAAAAGTGCCATGCGCGGGTCCGGCCCAAAAGCGGCTGGCCCGCGCAAAGGTTGCGCCCAGGATAGACAGGCAGGTTTCTGCCGTCGAGGTGAAACGTGCCGGCATGCCCGGGATCGGACCGCACCTGATCGCAGGCGGGGCCAAACCTCGTCCCGTGGTTTCACAGCACGCTCCCCTGCCCATCCATCGCGCTGGGTCTATGCGAGGGAAGAACACGCACGCTCGCGCCGTGCTTCACCCTGCGGTGCAGATCAATCACATCATGGTCCAGCAGGCGGATGCAGCCCGACGACACCGCCTTGCCAAGATAATGCGGCTCGCATGCGCCGTGGATACGGTAGAGCGTATCCTCGCCATTCTGGAACAGATAAAGCGCACGGGCGCCCAGCGGGTTGCCTGGTCCCGGATTCATACCGCCATTGGCAACCGAATAGGGCGCGAGGTCGGGCCGGCGAGCGATCATCGTGTCGGGCACCTTCCAGCGCGGCCAACTGCGGCAGAACTGCAACCGCGCCACCCCTTGCCATTCAAACGCGGCAGCACCGGTGCCTGCCCCATAGCGCATGGCGCGACCCTCGGCCTGAACCAGATGCAGATATCCTGCGTCAGGATCGATGACGATGGTTCCGGCCGGTTCATCGGGATAGGGGTTCTCGACCTCTTGCCGCCACAGGCGCTGCGGCACGATCCCCTCCGACACCGCGGGAATGGGATAGGGCTCATCGGTGATGGCGCCATAATGCGCCGGAAGTGGCGGAATGGGCTCTGGCATCATCTCGACCGGGGCATGCGACCGGGTTTGCGGCGCAAGCCCGCAGGCCGAGAGGGCCATGGCTGAACTTGCCGCAACGAAAGCGCGACGGGTGATCATGTGTTTGATCCTTATTGCTGAAGACGTTGAAAACCGCGCTATGAAGCGGTCGCGACGCTCAGCAGGATCGGGGAGGGTCGAGTAGGCCCGCCTGATCGGCCTCCGCGGGGTCGAGCGGATCGCCCGGCCGTGGCGGTGCGCCTGACCTTGCGGCGTCATCCGAGCCTGAGGCGACCGGCAGATCAATATCCATGGCGCAAGCCGACCCGGGCAAGACTCCGGTGCGGCAACGCGTGGGCTTGGCCACCAGAAGTCCAGGCGAAAGCCCATGATCGTCCGCTGTTTGCAGGGATGTTGGCAACGCAGTCCGGATGGCCGGATATTCGATCCGTGATTCAAGGGCAGGATTGGCGCGAAGCCCTGCCGAATATGCGCCCCATGGCAACAATGCGAGAAGCAGTATCAGGAGAGAAATCTTGCGCAGAAATGCCATGACAGCACGATGCCCGCCGAGGCCTCTGTGGTCAACAACCCCGCGCACACGCCAGATCACATCCCGGCGAGGCGACAGAGACGCGGGTTTCTGCTCTGCGGCCCGTATGGTGGCAACAAGGATGCCGGTCCTGCCGCAGGCGAACAAGCGCCCATCCGCGTGAAAGTGGCCCGACCGGCCGGCATCAGGCATTCAACCTTCCCCGGAATGATGAAAATCAAGGTGCAGGCCTGTCAAATCTGTTAGAATGCAACATGAACGAAGGGGGAGAGGAACATGGACCTTTCTGCGCTGCTGGATGCTTTGGGCGAGGATCGCGTGGCAGCCTTGTTCGGCCTTGCCACGGGGATCGTCTTTGGCGTTGCCGCGCAGAGGTCGTCCTTCTGCCTGCGGGCGGCGACGGTCGAGTTCGCGCGCGGCATCCTTGGCCGGCGGATGGCGGTCTGGCTGCTGACCTTTTCGACCGCCGTGGTCTGGGTGCAGGGCGCGCAACTGCTGGGCCTGTTTCGCGCCGAGGATGCGCGGATGATGGCGATCGCCGGCAGTTGGTCCGGCGCGATCATCGGCGGGCTGATGTTCGGCGCGGGCATGGTGCTGGCGCGCGGCTGTTCGGGTCGGCTGCTGGTTCTGGCTGCGACGGGCAACCTGCGCTCGCTGATCTCTGGCCTGATCTTTGCGGTAGTGGCACAGATGAGCCTGCATGGCTGGCTGTCGCCGCTGCGCAGCTGGCTGGCGCAGCTGTGGGTCACACCGGCCGGGCGCAATGTTGATCTGACGGCGGCCCTCGGCCTGCCGCAGATCAGCGGTCTGCTGCTGGGGCTGGCGCTGGCCGTCGTGGCGCTGGTTCTGGCCCGCAAGAACCGCATCGGCGCAAGGGTGCTGGTGTTTGGCGCGGGCGTGGGCTTTGCGGTGGCCTTGGGTTGGGTCTTGACCTTCACCCTGTCGCAGCAAGCGTTCGAGCCGGTCTCGGTCACCTCGGCCACCTTCTCGGGCCCATCGGCCAGCACGCTGATGTTCTTTCTGATCGAAAGCCCGGTGCTGGATTTCGACATCGGCCTCGTGCCGGGGGTCTTCATCGGTGCGTTTCTGGCGGCGGCCATGGGGGGCGAGCTGAAGTTTCAGGGCTTTGACGGCGAAAGCCAGATGCGCCGGTCGATGACCGGGGCGGTGCTGATGGGCTTTGGCGCGATGCTGGCAGGGGGCTGTGCGATCGGCGCGGGCGTGACCGGCGGGTCGATCTTTGTGGCGACGGCGTGGCTGGCGCTGCTGTGCATGTGGATCGGCGCGGCGATCACCGACGCGCTGGTGGATCAGGCCGCGGCCCGCCGGGCCAGCGCGGCACCCGCGCCGGTGTGACGGCGCGGGGCTTCGGTCACTCGAATTCCATCTCGGCAAAGACCACGCCGGCGTTCTTGGTCGCCAGTTCCTCGAACGTGTCCAGATGCTGCCAGCGCGACTGGTCCACATAATAGGCCCCCGCCAGATCGCCACCGGCCTCAAGATGGGCGGCGATCTTTTCACGCAGGTCCAGCAGATAGTCGCGGGTATAGCGCGTGACCTGCGCGAGGTTGGTGGGATGGCCATGTCCGGGGATCAGATAGGTGGGGTTCAGCGGCGTCAGCGCGGTGTCCCAGGTCTCGATCCAGCAGGAGGTGCAGGTGCCTTCAAAGATCGGCGGCATGCGTTCGTGAAAGGCGATGTCGCCTGCGATCATCATCGACCAGGCCGGGATCCAGACCTGCGTGTCACCGGGGCTGTGGGCCGAGCCCAGATGCAGCACCTCGATCGAGATGTCGCCCATCTCGATCACCTTGCGGTCGGTAAAGGTCTCGGTCGGTTGCGCGATCACAGTGCCTTCTGCGTTTTCCCTGGCGTAGGTTTTCAGGCTGGCAAGGTCTTGGGCCGCGCCATCCTCGAACTCGGCCGCGGCTTCGGCATGGGCCAGGATCGGCACGCCCTGCGCCGCCCAGTAGCCGTTGCCCAGCATCGAATGGCCTTGGCCGTTTTCGTTAATGACCAGTTTCACCGGCTGGTCGGTCACGGCGCGGATTTCGGCATGGAGCGCCTCGGCCAGTTTCCAGCTGGCGCCGGAATTGACCACCACGACCCCGTCGCCGGTGATGATGAAGCTGAGGTTGTTGTTATGGCCAGCGTTTTCATAGGTCGGCGGGGCGGTGGCGCCGATGGCGGACCAGACGCCGGGGATCACCTCGACCGGTTTTTCATACAGCACCGATTGCGGATACTGGTCCGGGATATCCTCGGATGCCAGCGCCGGGCCTGCCAGCAGGGCCAAAGCCAAAGGGGTCAGGCGCATCCTCATACCTCCACGAACCGATAGGCGCTGTCCATCCGCTCAACCCGGCCGATGCCGCCGCCGGGCAGGTGATAGCCGATCAGGGCCATCTGGCTGGAGGCCAGCTGATCCAGAAGGCCCTTGCGGGTCTGGGCCGCCGTCTCTCCATCCTGATCCGAACCCGAGGCCCAGTCGGGGCGCTCGAAAGCGACATGGTGATTGCCAAGCGCATCGCCGACCACCATCACGCTGGAACTGCCGTTGCGCAGCTCATAGGCCATATGGCCGGGCGTATGGCCAAAGGTGGCGCGGGCGGCGATGCCGGGCAGGATCTCTTCGCCATCGCCCACCTTGCGCACCACATCGGCAATCGCCTCCAGCCGACGCCGGGCGCCCACGGCAAAGGTGGTGCGGGCCTCGCCGATGGTGTTCACGGTTTCCGGGTCCATCCAGTAATCAAATTCGGCGGCACCGATCATGAATTCGGCATTGGGGAAAAGCGGCTCGTCAAACTCGTCCAGCAGCCCCCAGAGATGATCGGGATGGGCATGGGTGAAGACGACATGGGTTACCTCCTCGGGCGTCAGGTCCATCGTCGCAAAGGCCTCCAGCAACTTGCCGGCCGAAGGCTGGAAATCCGGGCCGGACCCGACATCGAACAGAACGGTATGTGTGCCGTCGCGCATCAGCGTGACATTGCAGGGCGGGGTCAGCTGATCGGTGGGCAATCCATATTTGCTGACAATGGCCTGCATCTCGTCCGGCGGCATGCCGCCCAGAATGAAATCGCCGGGCAAGACCAGCGTGCCATCCGACAGCGTGTCGATCTGCAGGCTGCCCATGGTCAGCGTTGATCCCGCCCAGACACGGCGGGGAAGTGCGGGGGCAACAAGGGCTGCGGCGGCGGTCGTCAGGATACGGCGGCGGGTGAGCATGGGCTTTTCCTGCAAGGTTCGGGGGCGGCGGCACGGCATGGGCCGCCGCCCGGACGTGTCAGCCAAAAATGTCGGCGGTGATCCCGGCATACCAGCCGAGGCTTTCTTCATAGGTGGCCTTGCGCAGCGCCGCGTCCTCGCCGGTGTCGGAGATGAAACTTTCGACCGAGGCGATCTTTTCCGGCGTCGGCTCATAGGCAGCACCGACCTTGACCGCATTCTCGGGCGAGATCAGCGACCAGCAGGTGTTGGAATATTTGGCCGGGAAGGCGCGACTGCCGGTCAGGGCGGCGCGGATGCTCATGGCCGCCACCTTGGCCTGACTGTTGGCCGAGAAGGCCGATTTGGGCATGTCACCCTGTGCCGCCGCATCACCCAGCACCCAGACATCCGGGTCAACCCTGGACGCCATCGTCGCAGGGTCTACCGGGGCATAGCCGCTGTCATCCGTGACACCGGCCAGTGCCGCGATCTGTCCCGCGACCTGCCCGGGGATCACGTTGCAGACATCGACCTTCTGCGCCTCGCCCTCGACCACGACCTCCATGGTCGCGGGGCGCACCTCGACCGCAGCGCCGCCGAACTCCGGTCCGATCCACTCGACCATGCCATCGTAATGCAGCCCCCAGCCCTCTTCGAACAGCGCCTGTTTGGAGTATTTTTCCTTGGGATCGAGGATCAGGATCTTTGCGCCGGGATTGCTCTGTTTCAGCAGATGGGCGACCATGCTGACGCGCTCATACGGGCCGGGTGGGCAGCGGTAGGGGTTGGGCGGGGCCACCATGGCAAAGACGCCCCCCTGCGGCATGGCCAGAACCTGCGCCTTCAGCAATTCGGTCTGCGGTCCGGCCTTCCAGGCGTGGGGCATGACCTCGGCATCGGCCAAGGTCCAGCCCGGGACCGATCCCTCGCGGAAGTCGATGCCGGGGCTGAGGACCAGCTTGTCATAGGTCAGCACCTCACCGGACTGAAGCGTGATGGTCCTTGCCGTCCGATCCACGCCTGCCGCGCGGCCGGTGACCACATTTACCCCTGCGGAGGACAGCCTCTCATAGCCATGCTGCAGACTGTCGAACGACCGAAACCCGCCGATGTAGAGGTTGGAGAAGAAGCAGGTGGTGTAGATCGGATTTTCTTCCACCAGCGTCACATCCAGCGCGCCCTGACTGTCCTTGGCAAGATATCGCGCGCAGGTCGCCCCACCCGCGCCGCCGCCGATGACCACCACCCGGGGCTTTGCCTGCCCCCAGGCCGATGGGGCCGCCAGCATCGCGCCGGTGGCGACGCCCATACCGATCAACTGCCGTCTGTTCATCTTCATCGGGGTCCCCTCTCTGATAACGGTAAATGCGGGCGGATATCACCTGCCCCGCACGGCTTCATTTCAAGGTGGCAAACCACGCGGCCAAGGCCGCGATCTCGTCATCGGCAAGACGACCGGCCATCATCTGCATCACCGGATGCGGCCGGAGCTTGCGTTTGTAGGCGTGCATCGCGATCACGAAATCTTCTTCGGGCCATCCCGTAATCGCGGGGATGCCCTGATCGGACCCGTCGCGCTGGTGGCATGTGATGCATTCGGTCGAAAGATATGCGCCATATTCCGGATCGCCACGTATCCCCAGGATCGCCGGGTCGAGATCATGGTCGCTGCGGCGCGCGGTTGGCTCTGCCTCGGGGATGTTCTGCGGCTTGTCCGACCAGTCGCGCAGAAAAGCCATCAGATCCGCGCGGGACGTGGCATCGGCCATGCCGCGAAAGTTCATGCGTGTGCCAGAGACCAGCGCCTTCGGGTTTTCGATGTAGGCGTCCAGCGTCTCGAGCGACCAGACCAGCCCATCCGCCCCCATCCGCTTCATACTGGCGGAATAGTCAAAATCGGCATGCAATCCGGCGCGGCGGCCAAACAACCCGTTCAGGCGCGGGCCGATACTGTGCCGCGCGCCCTCGCCGATCTGGTGGCAGGTCTTGCAGTTCTGTTCAAACAGCGCGAGGCCACGGCTGGCATCGCCAATCGCTTCAGCCGCCACCGGCACGGGGCCAATGGCGGCCGTCAGGGCCAGCGCCGGAAGGATCGCGCGCCAGCCCATGGCCTTACTCGGCAAAGGTCGCGAGATAGGCGATCACCGCGGCGCGATCCTCGGGTTTTTTCAGCCCCGCGAAGGACATCTTGTTCTTGGGGATGAACCCCTTGGGATCGGCCAGATAGGCGTCGATGCTTGCCGCATCCCAGACCAGCCCGCCTGCGCCCGCGTCGATCATCGGCTTGGAGTATTTGTAGCCCTCGGATGCGCCGGCCGTGCGGCCCACCACGCCGTTCAGCGACGGGCCGGTGGTGTGCTTGGCCCCCTCACCCACCTTGTGACAGGCGGCGCATTTCTTGAAAACCTTCTCGCCATCCTCGACCAACTCATGGTCGACGGCCTCGGTTTCGACGGCAGCGGTTTCGACGGCCTCGGCTTCGGGCTGCTCGGCTTCGGGTGCAGCGGCGGCAGCGGGATCGGCGGCAGGGGTCTCGGCGGCGGGTGCATCGGTCGCAGCCACCTCGACAGGTGCTGCATCGCCCGCCTCTGGCGCGGCGGCGGCCTCGGTATAGGGCGGGATGGTGTTCAGCGGTCGCCCGGCCTCGTCCTTGGGCGTCACGTTCAGGTCGATCGCCCGCTTGGTCACCTTGACCTCGCCTTCACGGCAATTTTCCATGCAGGGCTCGGCCGAGAACAGCTTGTATTCGGTTTCCGCCCGGTCATCGACGATGAAGCCTTCGGCGTTGGGCATTACCACTTCGGTGAAGTTGGCCTTGGACAGCACGAAGTCATCCTCGACCACCCCGTTGGAATAGAGCAGGAAGGCCGTGATCGCATAGGTCTCATCCACCGTGACCGTCTGCGCGGCGCCAAAGGGCATCGAGCGATGGACATAGTCGAACACGGTCGAGAGATAGGGCCAGTAGCTGCCGATGGTCTTGACCGGGCGCGGATCCTGCAGCGAGCCGATGCCCCCCGCCAGCACCGGCCAGCTGTCCAGCCCCTCGGCAAAATCGCCGTGGCACGAGGCGCATTTTTCGGCGAAGACCTCATCGCCGGTCGCCACATCGCCCTCGCCTTCGGGCAGGCCGGTGCCATCGGGCAGCACCGCCACGTCCCAGGCGGCGATCTCTTCAGGCAGAGCCTCGCGGCCCAGACCCAGAGGCTCGGCCAGGGCCGGACCCGCCAGGATCGAGAGGGCCAGCGCCGAACCGGTCAACAGATCAAACGATTTCGACATTCTCGACCTCCCCATTCGCATGGACCCACCACGGCTGAATGGCGTTGTTGTGATAGACGTTGTTGGTGCCGCGGATCGCGCGCAGCTGCTCCTTGGTCGGCTGGACATAGCCGGTCTCATCCATGGCCCGCGACATGATGAACATCTCGCTGCCATCCCAATCCATGTCGTAATGGAAACGGGTCAGCGCCTTGGACTGCGGCTCGCTGGCCAGACGGGCTTCGGCCCAGGTCTTGCCACCATCGACCGAAACATCGACGCGCTTGATCTTGCCGTGGCCCGACCATGCCAGCCCGGTGATGACCAGCGGCCCCTTGCCATGCCGGATCGGCACCTGTGGCGAGGGCGCGGTGATGACCGACTTGGCGTCCATCACCCAGGTCCACTTGCGCGCCTTGCCGCCCGGCATCAGGTCGGTGTATTTCGAGGTTTCTTCGCGGCTTTCGACAGCGGCGTGATAGACGCCGATGCGGCGCAGCCACTTGATCCACATGTTGCCTTCAAAACCCGGCACCACCAGGCGCACCGGATAGCCGTGTTCCTTGCGCAGCGCCTCGCCATTGGCGAAGAAGGCCACCATCACGTCATCCAGCGCCTTTTCCAGCGGCATCGACCGGCCGTTGGAACTGGCGTCATGGCCTTCGGCATAGATCCACTTGCCCTCGGGCTTCACGCCCGCCTCGGCCAGCAGATCCTTCAGCATCACCCCGGTATATTCCATGTTGTGGATCATGCCCTGGGTGTATTGGCAGCCTTCCAGCTGGGCGCCGCCCCATTCCATGCCGCCATTGGCCGCGCATTCGCAGAAGGCGGTCATGGTGCGGCGCGGAAAGCGCATCAGGTCCTCGAAGGTGAAGACCAGCGGCTTTTCGACGAGGCCGTTGATCATCAGGCGATAGTCGCCCTTGGTCATCTCGATCGCGCCCGAGTGGTGACGCTCGAACGCGCAGCCCTGCGGCGTGATCGTGCCTTCCAGCGCGTGGATCGGCGTGAAGTTGATCGACGAGATCGGGCTTTCCGTCAGCCACTCCACATAGCCGCGCACGACGTGGTTCTCGTATTTGATCGGCATGCCGTAGGGATGGGCGTCAACCGCGTCGCCGGTGGCGCTGGCCCAATCCTGCACCTCGGTGATAAGCGGGTCGGGGGTTGCCGCACGCGCGGCGCCTGCGGCCACCAGGCCGGCGCCAGCCGCTGCGGTGCCGGTCAGGAAACGCCGGCGTGATTGGATGATTGCGGGTTCGTCGGTCATGGCGAACTTTCCTTGGCTGTCAGATCCCGGTCACTTCGACCGAAGGTTTGTGTTCAAGCTTCACGGTGCCCAGCTTGCGGATGTGGCTTTCCACCACGTCCCAGATCTCGGGCCCCTCGGTGCCTTCGTTCACGCTGGCCCAGCCGGCCACGGTGTAGCTGCGGGCGGGGTCGATCGGCTCGCCGGTTTTCAGATGGGTCATCTTGCTGATGCGCTCGCCGATCGGCTTGGTGACGTCGATGGCAAAGCCCATGCCGCCGACGCGCACCATGTCGCCGCCCTGCTGGTAGTAGGGGTCGGGGTTGAACAGGTTGTCCGCCACGTCCTCCAGCACGGTGTGGAGCGTCTCGCCGGTCATCTCGGTGCGGTAAACCTTGCCGTAGGTCATCGAGGTGACGTTGTGGATGTCCTCACGGGTGATGTCCTGGCCGGGCATGATCGAGGCACCCCAGCGCACACCGGGCGACAGCGCGATTTCGGCATCGCGCTCGCTCATCACCGCGTCGCAGATCAGGTCATCCCAGGTGCCCTGGAAGTTGCCGCGACGATAGAGCAGGCTTTCGGTCTTGCCGACCACGGTTTCCAGATCGGCCTTGAAAGGCGCGCGCTCGGCCTCGATCAGGGCGGCCATTTCACCATCCGGGGTGATCACGTCCGAGAAGATCGGGATCAGCTTGTGGCGGAAGCCCATCATCTTGCCGTCACGCACGTCCAGATCGACGCGGCTGACAAACTTGCCGTGCGAGCCCGAAGCGATCATGATCGTCTCACCGATCAGGATCGGCTCGGGCACGGCGTCATGGGTGTGGCCGGTCAGGATCACATCGATCCCCTTGACGCGCGAGGCCATCTTCTTGTCGACGTCAAAGCCGTTATGCGACAGGCAGACGACCAGATCGACGCCCTCGGCGCGGACCTCATCCACCACTTCCTGCATACGCTCCTCGCGGATGCCGAAGCTGTATTCGGGGAACATCCACTTGGGGTTGGCGATCGGCATGTAGGGGAAGGCCTGACCGATCACCGCAATGCGGGTGCCGGCCTTCTCGAAGATCTTGTAGGGCTCGAAGGCGGGTTCGTCCCATTCGGCGTCAAAGATGTTGGCGCCGAGGAACGGGAACTTCAGCTGGGTGTCGACGATCTCTTTCACCCGCTCGGTGCCCAGCGTCCATTCCCAGTGCGAGGTCATCGCCTCGACGCCCAGCGCGTTCATCACGTTGACCACGTCCTGACCCTTGGTCAGATACGAGGTCATCGAGCCGTGCCAGGTATCGCCGCCATCCAGCAGCAACGCGTCGGGCCGCGCGGCGCGGATCGCCTTGACCACGGTGGCCACACGGTCCATGCCGCCCATCCGGCCATAGGTCTTGCCCAACGCCACGAAATCCTCATGCGTCAGGGCATAGGCCTCGGGGCTGCCCGGGGCGATGTTGAACATCTGCAGAAACGCATTGCCCACAACATGCGGCGGTTGGCCCTTGGCATCGCCCACGCCGATGTTCCACTCCGGCTCGCGGAACCAGACCGGCTTCAGCTGCGCGTGGATGTCGGTGATGTGGATCAGCGTCACATTGCCGAAATCATCAAACTGCAGCAGTTGGTCCTGCGTCAGCGCCTGCTGCGCCGCCAGCCGCGCCCAATTGCCAAAGCCCGAGACCCCGGTGATGGCCGAGGCCGCCATTGCTGCCTGTAGAAATTCGCGGCGGGATATCATGCGTTTCTCCATTGCCAGGCAAAGCACCATCGTCCGCGAAACCGCGGCTCACGCCAGCCTGCCTGTTCATTCACGAAAAGACGAAATGGCCGCGGCGGTTGATCCGCCGCCGCAGCCCCTGTCAGTGGCGCACACCCACGCCTTCGACGCTGAGACCATTGCCGCGCGAGGCGACATACAGCTCCAACGCCTTGAACTCGTCCGAACCGGCCTTGAAGGTCTCGGCGCGGGTATCGCGCACGCAGCCGACAAAGCGGTTCTGCGCCGTCACCATGCCGGAATCCTTCAGGCGATACAGAGGCATGCCGTTGATCTGGCCCTGGCTCAGGTGGTCCGAGCGGATGAACTTGCCGGTATTGTCCTCGTGGCAATTGGCACAGGACATTTCCAGCTGGCCATAACGAGTATAGTAGATCTCCTTGCCCTTTTCCCAGAAAGGTTGGGCGGGACCGTCGATCTTGACGTTGACCGGCATGCCGCGCGACTGCATCGAGATCAGCGACATCATGTCCTTCATGTCATCGCCGGTGACCTTCCAGGCCTCAAGGCCCATGCGCTCGGTCACGCAGTTGTTGATGTAGTCTTCCATGATCATCAACTTGCCGGACTTTTCGTCGACCCGCGGGGTAACAGCGCGCAGACCGGTCATGCTTTCCGGGCCCTCATGGCAGCCGGCGCAGCTTTCGCCGTTCTTGCCCATCGGCTTGTTCCACTTGTCCAGACCGCGATCGACAAAGACCATGGACGGATTGTCGAAATCGTCCCGCTGCAGATCGCGGGTCTCATCCTCGCGGAAATGCCAGCCCGACCAGATCGTATCGAAGACACCTTTCAGGTGATCCGGCGCCGGGGCCGAGGTCACGAACTCGATCGTGCCGTCATCGGTCTCGACCACCAGTTTATCCTCAACCGGGCCGGCCATGGCCGCGCCGCAAAAGGCGAGGCCCAGAACCGCCGTGGCGGCCAATAACGCGATCTTGCGCTGCTGCATGATTTCTCCTCCCCGAAATCTGATGTGGCGGCGCCCGATCAGGCGACTTCGATGGGTTTGACGTCTTCGTAGACCGAGCCGTCATCATCGTACCAGGTGAACTTGAATTCACCGGCCGCATCGACCTTGGCGTCAAACTCGAAATACGGATTGGTCGAAACCGCCGGGTCGATGGCGATATCGATCACGTTCGCACCGTTCAGATCGCAGGTGAACCGGTTGATGATCGAGCGCGGGATCAGGTTGCCGTCGGCATCCTTGCGCTGGCCCGATTCCATCTTGTGCGAGATCAGCGCCTTGATGGTGACCACCTCGCCGGCCGAGGCCGATTTGGGAACCTTCACGCGCGGTTTTGCATCATCTGCCATTGTCGTTCTCCTTGTTCCCCTGGGTCAGCCGCCGCAGCCGCCGATGGTGACCTTGACCGTGGTCGAGGCCTGCTTGATCGAGCCGTCGGCCATCTTGGCCAGCGCGATCACGTCCTGGGTCTTGGCCAGGCGGATGCGGGTCGCGGCTTTCTGGCTGCCTGCGGCCGGACCAAAGGTGAAGGTGCAGACCGAGGGCTCAGGATTGCCGGCGGCCAGCAGCATGATCGCCACGGCGCCGGGGGCGTCGACCTCGACCGGGACGGTGTTGCCGTTCTCGGCGATTTCGGGGGCGGTCAGGGTAATGCCGTCATTGCCGGGGGCAGCGCCGCCGGTGAAACCGGCGGTCAGTTCTTCGACCGTGGCGGCGAACAGCGGATTGGCCAGCGTTGCTGCCGCGATCCCGCTGAAACCGGCCCAAAGGGCCTTGCGTCTGGAAATCATCATCATTCTCTCCTTGAACCGTCGTCGCTCATTCCTTGAGCGTCATGAGATAGGCCACCACATCCTCGACCTGCTGGGCGGTCAGGATCGGCGCCAACGGACCCTCGGCTGCCTTGCCGGTATAACCGTTGCCGGGGCGAATGAAGCCATCCACCTTGTAGAAGGCGGGCATGAAGCTGCCCTCGAAGGTGTGTTTCGCGTTGGTCACGATGCCGCGCAGCTGCGCCTCGGACCACCGGCTGGCGGCCCCATCCAGTGCCGGAGCGATATCGCCGTGAAATGGCACATCCGGCATGGCGGCAATCTGATGGCAGGCCACACAGTTGCCCAGCGCGTTGGTGGACATGATCTTCTTCCCCTCTTCGGGGTTGCCGGGCGTCCCGGTGAGCGAGGCCGCGACTGCGCCCTCCTCGAATTTCACATCAGACGGAGCAGTTTCACTGACCGCGGGCGAGGCTGCCAGTGCAACCGCAAGCGCGGCCAGCAGGACGTGGCGCGTCATCGGAATCCTCCCTGTGTTCTCCCGTTTCCAGCCTAGTTGCGGCATGCGGTCGCATGCAAGAACTATTATTCCAATCAGTGAATATTTCTATGTTGGAATTGATTTTCAGCTGATTTCCGCATGAAACGGACCTCATTCCAGCATAAACGCCGCTGCCGCGATCCGGTTCCCTAGTTTTGCGGGGTCAAACGACTCGCCAGAAACTTCTGGAAATGCTCGCCATTCTCATAACCCTTGTCCCGCACCCAGGTGAAAAGCGCCGCGGTGGTTTCCTTGCCGAAGGCGCCGGGCATGGTCGCGACCGCAGCCTGCGCTGCCGTCTGACCCTCGGCGACCTCTTCGGGCAGAAAGATCAGCGTTGGCGTGAACAGGACGCCCCAGCGCGCGGCCATCGCCTTTTCCGGCAAGGTCGTGCCGTCGAAATCGGTCACCTCGACATCGCCGAACAGGTTGATCTGCACCGGGAAATAGCTGTCCCGAATCAAGGCGTCGATCTCGGGCTGAGGATAGATCGTCTCGTGCATCTCGGTGCAGTAGATGCAGCCGCGCTGTTCGATCATCAGCACCAGACGCTTGCCCTCGGCATTGGCCTCGGCCAGATCCTCGCGCAGATCCTTGAACGTCTCGCGGAACCAGTCGGGCTTGTGCAGCCCATCATCCCCCAATTCGACCGCGCCCGCCATCAGCGGCAGGGCGATCAGGGCGGCGGTCAGTCGTTTCAGCATCACTTCCCTCCCGGTCTGGGGTTCACTTCAGGACGGCGGACCAATCGAAGGTCCGGATCAGCCAATCGGCCAGCACCGTCACGCTGTTTGTCGCGATCAGAATCGCAAAGACGATCAGCATGGCGCCCATCACCTTTTCCACATGGCCCATCAGCGCGCGATTGCGGCTGACCCAGCCCAGAAACGGCTGTGCAAATGCCGCTGCCGCGACAAAGGGCGCCGTCATCGCCAGACCAAAGGTCAGCAGCAGGGCCGTCCCGCGCCACAGCGTCTCCTGCATCGAGGCCATCATCAGGATCGAGGCCAGCACCGGCCCCACGCAGGCCGTCCAGCCAAAGCCGAAGGCAAGCCCCATCACATAAGCCCCCAAGACGGTTTTCGGGTCCGAGCGGCTTTCCATCCGCGCCTCGCGCATCAGCAGCGGGATGCGGATGACCCCCAGAAAATGCAGGCCGAAGACAAAGATCACCGCCGCCGCGCCATAGGACAGCACCTCTTTCCACTGACGGAACGCCTGCCCGGCCGCGGTGGCACCAAGGCCCATCAGTCCGAAGATCGTCGTCACGCCCAGCGCGAAGAACAGCGCCGAGATGAACAGCCGCCGCTGCGCGCCGGGCGCGATCTCACCCTGTCCGCGCAACTCGGACACAGACATTCCGCCCATGTAGCTGAAATAGAACGGCACCATCGGCAGGATGCAGGGCGAAAAGAACGCCAGAAGGCCGGCAAGCGCGGCCCCGCCAAAGCTGAGATCCATCATCGTCTGGCCCTCCCTTGCCAACCGATGTGACTTGCCTTTGGCAAGCTATATATTATAATATTTATATGTTTATGCCGGAGGTCAACATGCAATTTCTGCGGGCAGCGGCGTTTCTGCTGGCGGGCCTGTCGGGTGCCCTGCCGGCCTGGGCGGGAGACCTGACGCTGTTGATGGTCGAGCAGCCGGGGTGCAACCATTGTGCTGCCTGGCATGCCGAGGTCGGGCCAGAATACCCTGTGACCGCCGAGGGGCGCGCGGCCCCCCTGCAACGACAGGACCTGCGCGCCGACCTGCCTGACGGCGTCACGCTGGTCTCTCCCCCGGTGTTCACCCCGACCTTCGTGCTGCTGGACGACGGGCAAGAGGTCGCCCGGCTTGAGGGCTATCCCGGCGAGGATTTCTTCTGGGGCCTGCTGTCCGGCATGATCCGCGACGCCGGCGGCCAGATCGAAGGCTGATACCGCGCCGCCACGGCGGTCCGAAAACGGCAAACCGGCTCCGCAAACCCTCTGGTCTTGCGGAACCTCTCAAGGCATAGGGGATGCGCAAGATCGGGATCATGTCCTTGGGTGAGCTGGTGCCAGAACCGTCCATGACCGGGCCAGCGGCGGAAGCCGCGGCAGGCCTTGCCACGCACGCCATGGACGTTGCCAATTTTCTCAAGGCACTGGGCCACGACGGCAGGCTGATGATCCTGTGCCATCTTCTCTCCGGCCCCAAAAGCGTGACTGAACTGGAAACGCTGCTATCCTCAAGACAGGCAGCGGTCAGTCAGCAATTGGCGCGACTGCGGCTTGAAGGGCTGGTTTCGGCCGAGCGGGCGGGTCAGGCGATCTTTTACTCGATCCGCGATCAGCGCGTTGCCGATATCTTGCGCTTTCTGGCTGGCGTTTGGTGCCGTGACACGGAAAAGTGACAGCGTCCGGACGACCGGGCGCGGCACAGGAGGATGAGGGATGATCGAGGCGCTACCCTTCGGCGCATTGGCCGCATTGATAGGTCTGGTCGGCGGGATCGTGATGGGTCTGGCTGCGCGCCTCGGTGACTTTTGCACGCTGGGTGCCATCGAAATGGCGCTCTATGGCGAGGATCAGCGTCGGTTGCGCCTGTGGGGTGTGGTGCTTGGCACCGCCATCGCCGCAACCTGGATCGGCACGGCAGCCGGCCTGATCGATCCCTTGGGCAGTTTCTACCACCAGATCCGCTGGAATCCGCTGGCATCGGTCCTTGGCGGGCTGGTCTTTGGCTATGGTATGGCAATGGCCGGAAATTGCGGCTTTGGCGCTTTGGTGCGGGTGGGCGGCGGCGACCTTCGATCCCTCGTCGTGGTCGTGGTGATGGGCATCGCCGGTTTCGTGGCGCTGAACGGTCCGCTGGGGCCGCTGCGGGTGGCGGTGTTTCCGCAGCCCGACGCCACGGGTCCGCAAGGTATTGCCGCGGACGTTCACGCCCTGACCGGCCTGCCGCCGCTGGCAACCGCGCTGATCCTATCGGCGCTGATGGTCGGATGGGCGTTGCGGCACGAGGGGCTGCGCGGCCAGCCGCGCATGATCTTGTGGGGGATCGCGGCCGGGCTGGCCGTCGCGGGCACTTTTGCCGGCACGACGTGGCTTTGGCGCGAAAGCATGGGGATGGTCATGGTCGAAGGGCCGTCCTTTACGGCGCCTGTCGGTCGCACGCTGATCTGGCTGATGACCTCAAGCGCCGGCGGCATCAGCTTTTCGGTGGGATCGGTTGTGGGGGTTATGACCGGTGCGCTGATCGGCTCGATCCTGCGGGGCTTGTTCCGCTGGGAGGCCTGCGAAGACCCGCGAGAGTTGGGGCGTCAGGTCGGCGGCGCGGTTCTGATGGGGATCGGCGGGGTGGTGGCGATGGGCTGCTCGATCGGTCAGGGCCTGACCGGGTTTGCGATGCTGGCCTGGTCCGGCCCGGTGACGCTGGCCGCGATCGGCGTGGGCGCGACGATCGGCTTGCGGCGTTTGATCGGTGGGTTTCAACCCGACTGACCGGTCGCGCGGATCAGGTCAAAACCCGCTGAGCGTGGTTTGTGGTGCCGGGCGTCGATTGGGTATTTGAGTCATGGTGAGACTCAGGCCGTGACACGGTTTGGCAGGGGGCGGCCCTCTGCAAAAGCCGTCAGGTTTTCCAGCGCCATCATGCCCATCGCCGCGCGCACCTCCAGCGCGGCGGTGCCCAGATGCGGCAACAGGGTCACGTTTTCCAGCGGCAGAAGATCGGGGTGAACGCGCGGCTCGTGTTCATAAACATCGAGGCCCGCACCGCGAATCCGGCCCGCGCCGAGGGCCACGGCCAGAGCCGCCTCGTCCACCACATCGCCGCGGGCGATGTTGATCAGGATGGCATCGGGGCGCATCGCGGCCAGTGCCCCTGCGTCGATCAGGTGGTGGGTGGCAGCGCCGCCGGGCACGGCAATCACCACGACATCCGCCGCCATCGCCTCGGCCAGCGAGGCGACTTGATGGGCCGGAAATGGCAGGCCCGTCACCGGCGAGCGGTTGTAGAAACTGACCCGCATGTCGAAGCCGAAATGGGCACGCCGGGCGATGGCCTGCCCGATGCGGCCCATGCCGATCACGGCCAGATGCTTGCCGGAAACATGCACCCCCAGCAGCTGGGTCGGATGCCAGCCCTGCCAAGCGCCACGGCGCAGCAGACGCTCGCCTTCGCCGGCACGGCGGGCGGTCATCAGGATCAGGGTCAGGGCAATGTCGGCGGTGGCGTCGGTGACGGCGCCCGGCGTGTTGGTGACCGCGATGCCCGCCGTATTGGCCGCCGCCACGTCGATATGGTTGTAGCCCACGCCGAAATTGGCCAGAAGCCGCGCGCGAGGCTGGGGCACATCGGCAAAGACCGCGGCCGAAAAGCGGTCGCCCAGCGTCGGCAACACCAGATCGAAGTCCGCAAGGGCCGCACGCAGTTCGGCCTCGTCCAGCGGCAGGGTGCTGGCGCGCGCGGTCACATCAAAGCGGTCACGGGCCGCGCTCAGCACGCCATCGGGCAGCGGGCGGGTGATCAGAAGCCGCATCAGAACATCCGCCCGCCCAGCGGCACCTCGTGGCCGGGGGTCAGCAGCACCACCTCGCCCTCGGCATCCGGCACGCCCAGCACCAGCACCTCGGACAGGACCGGGCCGATCTGGCGAGGCGGAAAATTGACCACCGCCAGCACCTGCCGGCCGGGCAGTTCATCCAGCGTATAATGCCGGGTGATCTGCGCCGACGAGCGTTTCACGCCGATCTCGGGGCCGAAATCGACCCAGAGGCGGTAGGCAGGCTTGCGCGCCTCGGGGAAGGGCTCGGCGCGGGTGATGGTGCCCACGCGGATGTCCACTTTCATGAAATCGTCAAAGCTGATCTGGGCAGTGGCGGGCCTGGTCATTTGCCCAGCTCCCGCCCGCGGGCCGCGGCTGCGGCGACCGCTCGGCGCATCAACGCCGGCAGGCCGTCCGCGTCATCCATCAGCACCGCCAGCGCCGCCGCCGTGGTGCCGCCGGGCGAGGTGACATTGACGCGCAGTTGCGCCGCCGTTTCGGGCGCGCGATGCGCCAGCTCGCCCGCCCCGCAGACCGTGGCGCGCGCCAGCTGCATCGCCAGGGCGTCAGGCAGCCCCTCGGCAACACCAGCCGCGGCCAGCGCCTCGATCAGGTGAAAGACATAGGCGGGACCCGAGCCCGAGACAGCGGTGACGGCATCCATCTGCGCCTCGCTCTCCAGCCGGACCACCTGCCCCACTGCGGACAGCAGCGCCTCGGCCAGATCGAGATCGGCGGCGGTTGCCGTGGCATTGCCGATAATGGCGGTGATGCCACGGCTGACTGCGGCGGGGGTGTTTGGCATGGCCCGCACGATGGGCGTGGCTGCGCCGAAAACCTGCTCGAAACTGGCAATGGTCGTGCCTGCGGCGATCGAGACAACCAGCGTGCCGCCGCCGCCCATCGCCTGCACCTGCGGCAGGGCCGCGCCCATCATCTGCGGCTTGACCGCCAGCAGCAACACCGCCGGGCGCGCCGGCAGATCGGTGTTTATGTGAACGCCGGTGGTCCTCAGCCAGTCCGAGGGATGCGGGTCCAGCACCCAGACACTTTTCGCCGGAAGGCCCTGGCCGAGCCAGCCTTCCAGCATGGCCGACCCCATCTTGCCGCACCCCAGAAGCACCAGCCCGTCACGGGCCACCTTGTCCAGTTTCATCGCCTTCTCCCTGCTTTGGCGGCAGGTTAGGCGCGGCCCCACGTCTCGGCAAGAGCCACCTTGATCGCTTCGGCCGGCGCGCGATCGGCCCAGGAAACCAGCTGGAACGCCGGATAGAACCGCTCGCAGGCGGTGATCGCGCCCGAGATCATCCGCGCCAGCTGATCCGGCCCGGCCTCTTGCCCGCCCGCCAGCGTCAGGCCATAGCGCCAGACCATCAGCTTCTGATCCGCCCACCAGGTGAAGGCGCCGGTCCAGACCATGTCATTGCAGCGATTTACACAATCGAGCAGCTCGGCCGCGCGGGCCTCCGGCGGCTCCATCTCGAAGGTGCAGATCAGACGCAGAACCTCCTCGCCGGGATTCCAGGCCAGAGTCAGGGCATAGGTGCGCCACAGGCCTTCGACGGTCATGGCGATCTGGTCTTCGGTCAGGCGGTCGCAGTCCCACGCATGGGCGGCAGCGAGTGTTTCCACCAGATCAATCGGATGCTGACCGCCGTCCAGATACAGGTCTTCTGCAAGTGACATGCCCGCCCCATCATCCTGCCCCATGAGTTATGGCAGCCACTAATGACTGTGCATCTGGCAAGGGGCAGCGAAACCAGATGACACCCTTACTAGATATGGTGTGGCCAAAGCGGAACCCTGTAAAGCGGTTTTCGTCGCACTATTCTGTGGAAAACCCGGCGCATTCATCGTCCCGGAGCGCGGCCAGCCTATCGGACCTCAGTTGAAATCTGGCGAGAACAGCGCCATATGCGCCCTGCACCTGAGCAAGTTCAGCTGGCTTCGGGCCACGAGGATCTAACGCCCCTCCAGGTGCCTTCAACTGTCAAAGATCGATATGCGCTGCCCTTGGGCGCTCTGCCTGCCTCAGCCAGCAGAACAGGTCTGCCTTCGGAAACAGCGCCCGGACACGCGGAACCGGGTCGACCCAGATGACAACGTAGAAGCCACGCCTCCCGCCACTGGGTCTACGCGGTTCATGAAGATCGCGGAAATAAAGATGCAGTGCCCGATAGCCATTCGGCATGCGCTCGGAAAACGCGTCTGTCGCGTCGGCAATTTTAAAGAGGAGTTCGACAAAGGGCGCTCGGCTGGCATCGCGCTTGCCGGCAGGTAACACTCATGTCAGGGGCCGGCGCCAGCACCCTGAGAGCGATGGGGCTGGATGGGCCGAGACCTGCCGTGTCGGGCGGTGCTGCGGCGGATTGCCTGTGGCGCATCTAGGCCCAGTGGGACTCGAACCCACACTGGAAGGAGTTTAAGTCCTCTCTCTCTACCGATTGGAGTATGGGCCCAGACGGTCCGCGTTTAACAGGCGCGGGGCGGGGGTTCAATCACCGGCAATGGCCGTCACCGTCCGGGCGCGGCCAGAAGGTGACTGACCAGTTCAAAGCTGTTCCTCACCTTCAGTTTGCGAATCATGTTGGCGCGATGCACCTCGACCGTGCGCGGCGAACAGCCCAGCGCCCCCGCGATTTCCTTGCTGGTAAAGCCGTTGACCAGATACCGCGCGACCCGACGTTCGGCCTCGGTCAACTGGCTGGGGGCCGGGCTTGCCGGGTCGATCGGGCGATAGGTCCAGACCGCCAGCTTTTGCGGGTCTTCGCGGTCGAGTGCCGTGCCGCGCCCCTCCATCCAGACCAGTTGGCCATCCTTGCGGCGCATGAACCGCTCGTCCCGATAGACCGCGACCGCCTGCATCGCCCGGCGCGCACGCTCGCCGATCACCTGATAATCGCTTTGGCCGGGATAGAGGATGCGGATCGACTGGCCCTCCAGATCCTTGGGCGCCCAACCAAACACCGCCTCGACCCGCAGACTGGCGCGCAGGATCACCCGATCGGCCAGCACCAGCGTGGCATCCGGCGCGTGCAGGAAGGCGATCCGTTCAAAATCCTTGCCCGCCATGCCCTCGCCCTGCACCTATACGTATCAGTCTACGTATTCCTACGCATGGCGAAAAGACCCCGATTGGCGGAAAGTGACCACAATCCGGGCAGCAGTGGACATTCGCGGCCGGAAGATCACCGCCTCTGGGAGGGCTTATGAAAAACAAGGTATATGACAGCGCCACATCGGCGCTGGAGGGCGTGCTGCGCGACGGCATGCTGATCGCCGCCGGGGGCTTTGGCCTTTGCGGCATCCCCGAACTGCTGATCGCGGCGATCCGCGATGCCGGCGTCAAGGATCTGACCGTGGCGTCGAACAATGCGGGCGTGGACGGGTTTGGCCTCGGCGTGTTGTTGGAGACGCGGCAGGTGAAGAAGATGATCTCGTCCTATGTGGGCGAGAATGCGGAGTTCATGCGCCAATACCTGTCGGGCGAACTGGAGCTGGAGTTCAATCCCCAAGGCACGCTGGCCGAGCGGATGCGCGCCGGCGGCGCGGGCATCCCCGGTTTCTACACCAAGACCGGCGTCGGCACCGTGATTGCCGAGGGGAAAGAGCATCACGATTTCGACGGCGAAACCTATATTCTGGAGCGCGGGATCGTGGCTGATCTGGCGATTGTCAAGGCATGGAAGGCCGACCCCTCGGGCAACCTTGTGTTCCGCAAGACCGCGCGCAACTTCAACGTGCCCGCGGCCACTTGTGGCAAGATCTGCGTGGCCGAGGTCGAAGAGATCGTGCCGCTGGGCAGCCTCGACCCCGACCACATCCACCTTCCGGGCATCTATGTGCATCGCCTGATCGCCGGCCCGCATGAAAAGCGCATCGAGCAGCGCACCACCCGCAAGAAGGAGGCCGTGTGATGGGCTGGGACCGCAATCAGATCGCCGCCCGCGCCGCCAAGGAGTTGCAGGACGGCTGGTATGTGAACCTTGGCATCGGCATCCCGACGCTGGTGGCGAACTATATCCCCGAAGGGATCAGCGTCACGCTGCAATCGGAAAACGGCATGCTGGGCATGGGCCCCTTTCCCTATGAGGGCGAGGAAGACCCCGACCTGATCAATGCCGGCAAGCAGACCATCACCGAACTGCCGCAGACCGCCTATTTCGACAGCGCCACCAGCTTTGCGATGATTCGCGGTGGCAAGATCGCCATGGCGATCCTGGGCGCGATGGAAGTGGCCGAAAACGGCGATCTGGCCAACTGGATGATCCCCGGCAAGCTGGTCAAGGGCATGGGCGGGGCGATGGATCTGGTGGCCGGTGTCGGCCGCGTGGTCGTCGTGATGGACCACACCTCCAAACACGGCGAATCGAAGGTGCTGAAGGCCTGCACCTTGCCCCTGACCGGCAAGGCGGTGGTCAACCGCATCATCACCAATCTGGGCGTGCTGGACGTGGTGCCGGGCGGTCTGAAGATCGTCGAACTGGCAGATGGCGTGACCGAAGCCGAGTTGCGCGCCGCGACCGAGGCGACCATCGTCTGAGGCCGGAGCGGGGGCGCTGCCCGCTGCCATCGGTTGCCCGGACCGATGGCGAACCCTCGGCAGCCCCCCGGGATACTTTCACCTGAATGATGCTGAGGGCGGCGGCAACGGCATCAGCCGCCCTTCGCCATGACCTTGAAAACGCAGGGATCGCTGACCAGTTGCGGCGGACTTTGGCACAGGCCCTGTGCCACCTGCCACGCGGCCAGCACCTTGGGCACATAGTCGCGGGTTTCGGCATAGGGAGGGACGCCGTCATTCGCCTCGACCGCGCCCTCGCCGGCATTGTAGGCGGCCAGCACCATCAGCGGATCGCGGTCGAACCGCTTCATCAACCAATCGAGATAGGCCACACCGCCGCGGATGTTCTGCGCCGGGTCCATCGAGTCAGAGACGCCAAACCGGTCGGCGGTGGCGGGAATGAGCTGCATCAGCCCTTGCGCCCCGGCATGGCTTACGGCATCGGCGCGACCGGCACTTTCGATGCCGATCACCGCCAAGGCCAGTGCGGGTGAGACTTCGGTGCCCAGCGTGGCCTTGAGGATATCGATCCCGTAACGGTCAACCATGTCCTGCAGGTTCTGCATCCGGGGCGCTGCGACCTGCGCGCCGCCGGGCCCTTGCGACAGGGCCGCCAAGGCCAAGGGAAACCGGTCATCGACGGCGCTGCGCGCGGTGGGCACGCGCTCCCAGAACCAGCTGTAGGCTGTGGCGGGGGCGGCCTTGGCGGCCGCTGGCGCTTGTGGTTTGGGCTCGGGGATGTCGCGCGGCGCCTGCTCGGCCGCGCGGTCGACCTTGGGTGACGCGGCCAGACGGCGGGCTTGCTCGGCCGGGTCAATCTGCACGGTGATGCGACGGCTGCCGGGGGCACCCGGCAGACCCACCCGCCGGAAGGTGAAGGATTCAAAGGCGGGCGGCGCGGCCGTTTCAGGGATGTCGGCCTTTGACAGGTCTTCCTGAGCCGCAGCCCGACCGGCTGCCGCCAGAGACAGGGCCAGCAACACCGGCCCGGCAAGGTGAACTGCTCTGATCCGCTTCATTGGCGGTGCCTGCTTTTGTTTTTTTCATCCTGCCAGAATCATCCCCCCTTTTCCACCGGTTGATTCCTTTCGTCCGCAATCGTGGCGTGATTGCCGCAATGCTGCCCCATTGGCTGATGCCCGCCAGCAAACCCCCTGCGAATTAACGATCATTTAATGCTGCGGATTTTGTTGATTGCCCTTTTGCCGTCCCACTGATGCCCGTTTCAGGGGGCTTTATGTCCTCATGCCGCGACGGAGGGAATGAACCACCCGAGCAACCGAAAGCGGATGGACCCTGAACCCTAGGAAGGACAAGACCATGAAACTGCTGAACATCTTCAAATCGTTCAAGAATGACGAAGCCGGCGCCGTGACCGTTGACTGGGTCGTGCTGACCGCCGCCATCGTTGGCCTGGGCATCGTCGTGATGAACGTCGTCGGCGGCGGCATCGAAGGCCTGTCGGCCGACATCGTGACCGAGCTGGACAACACCACCGCCGGCTACGGCAACTGATCTTCGGGCGCGCCAGGCGCGCCCAACCGACCTTCCGGGGGCCGTCTCGCTGCGTGCGGGGCGGCCCTTCGGCATTTGCGCGGCCCTTCCAGACCGCCGCAGGCAGGCGCATCCGCGCAACCGCCTCGGACGCGCCATGCAAGCTCTCGAATTGACCGTTTAAAGATCGTTAAAATTCCCAACCCTTGCCCAAGTCCGGCCATGATTGGGGGGGCAAATGGGCCCATCGAAACGGTGATCGTGCGGAACAGAGGCCGCTACGGAAAACCCGCCGCGGCGATACCTTGTGCAATGGAACCCAGAGGACACAAACCATGAAACTGCTGAACATCTTCAAATCGTTCAAGAATGACGAAGCCGGCGCCGTGACCGTTGACTGGGTCGTGCTGACCGCCGCCATCGTTGGCCTGGGCATCGTCGTGATGAACGTCGTCGGCGGCGGCATCGAAGGCCTGTCGGCCGACATCGTGACCGAGCTGGACAACACCACCGCCGGCTACGGCAACTGATCCATCCGCTTAGGGCGGAAACGCGGGCTGCATCCGGGACGGGATGTAGCCCGTTTCTCTTGGCAGCAGCCCTCGGCAAGGGCCGGCGGCGTGACCGAAAAACCGGGAAAATTCCTGTTTCTGTCCCGCATTCAGCCACAATTGTCCGTCACAAAGGCAATGTGGGCCGCAAGCCCGAGACGACTTCTGGCGCTGAGAGTCCGCAGCTTTCGGGCCGATCAGAAAGGAACGACCGATGCTGCGAAAGTTGACAGCCTATGCATCCGACGATTCTGGTGCCGTGACCGTTGACTGGGTGGTGCTGACCGCCGCGATCGTCGGCCTGGGCATGTTGGCGCTGACGCCAATTGCCTATTCGACCGAAAACATCGCCGACAATACCGGCGCACTGCTGGACAGTGTGAACGCCGGCTACGGCAACCAGTAACCCCCGGCTGACCCGGGCAACAGTGAACAGGTGATTGCGATGCGGATGGTTTTCGGATTGGTTTTGCTGGTCGGCCTCGCGCTGGCGGGGGCGGCGGTCTATATGGCGCAGGGCTATATCGGCCAGACTCAGGCCGAACTGGTCAAGGAACGCCAGCTGCGCGCGAAGATGGGTCCGCTGGTCGAGGTTTTTGTCGTCAAGAAACCGCTGAACTACGGCGACCCGCTGACGCCCGAGGATGTCCAGAAGATCTTCTGGCAAAAGAACGCCCTGCCCGAGGGCACGTTCAGCGACGAAGCGGTGCTGTTTCCGGATGGCGACAAGACCCCCCGTTTCGTGCTGCGGCAGATGGAAGCGTTTGAGCCGATCCTCGCCGTCAAGGTGACCGAGCCGGGCGAGGCCGCAGGCCTGACCACGATGCTCAAGAACGGCCAGCGGGCCTTCACCATCCAGTTCGGAGATGCTGCTGGCGCGTCCCGCTATCTGCAGCCGGGCAATACGGTTGACGTGTTCTGGACCGGGGCCAGCGCCAATGGCAACGAAGTGACCCAGTTGATCGAGACAGCGATCGAGATCATCGCCGTGGACCGCCCCGAGAAGGAAAAAGTGACGGGGGCGCCGAAATCACTGACGGTGGCTGCCAGCCCGGAACAGGTGGCGCGATTGACCCAGGGGCAGGCCTCAGGACAGTTGTCGGTGGCGCTGGTGGGCAAGGGTGACACCACCGCGGTCGCGCCGATCGAAACCTCGACCTGTGCGCTGTTGGGCAATTGCGCCGAACCGGCACCGATCCTGCCCGAGACGGCCGAGGTTGCGGTGCCTGAGTGCCACATCACCACCCGCAAGGGCACCGAGGTGGTGCAGATCCCGATCCCCTGCACAAATTGATGCCACTCGGCCGGCGCGGCCTTCAAGTCGCGCCTGTGACATTCCATGCACGGACGGTTGCCTAAATTGCGGCCGTTTCACCCCGGAATTGATTGATTCTTGCAAAAAAACGGTGGATCGCGCATCTTGATCCCAAACCGGACAAAAGATCCGGGCTCAGGCATGTTTCGAAAGGCAGGAATTATGCGGTTGCGCAGTATCATGGTGGCTGGCCTGATGGGGCTGGGCATGAGTTCTACCGGCCTGACGCCCCTTTATGCGCAGGGCCTGCGTGTGATGGAAAGCGGCGCGAACCAGTCGCTGGAAGTGCCGATGAACCGCGCGGTGGTTGTGGAAAGCGACGTTCCCTTTGCGGAACTGTCGATTGCCAATCCCGGTATCGCCGACATCTCGACCCTGTCGGACAAGTCGATCTATGTGCTGGGCAAGGCGCCCGGCCGCACCACGCTGACCCTGCTGGGGGCGGATGGGCGGCTGATCTCGAATGTCGAGGTGCAGGTCGGCGCCGACGTGTCCGAGTTCAAGGAGCGTCTGCGGCAGATCCTGCCCGGCGAGACCATCGAGGTCCGCACGGCCAATGACGGCATCGTGCTGTCCGGCACGGTATCCTCGGTCGCCAAGATGGATCGCGCGCTGGATCTGGCCGAACGCTACGCGCCCGAGCGGGTCTCGAACCTGATGACCGTGGGCGGCACCCAGCAGGTGATGCTGAAGGTGCGCTTTGCCGAAATGCAACGCTCGGTTGCCAAGAACCTGTCCTCGTCGCTGGCGATCAACGGCACCGGCTCGGATGTGGGCGTCAAGGCCGGCACTGGCACGCTGGGCAATCCGGCGGCCTGGACCAATGCCTTCAACGGCGGGCAGGCCAATTCGAAGGTCGGCACCCAAGGCTCGATGACCTTGGGCTTCTCGGCCGGGTCGATGCAGTTTGCGGTGCTGCTTGAGGCGCTGGAATCCAAGGGTGTCGTGCGCACCCTGGCCGAGCCCAACCTGACCGCCCTGTCAGGGCAGGAGGCCAAGTTTCTGGCCGGTGGCGAATATCCGATCCCGGTTGCCGCCGATGAGGGTCGGATCACGGTCGAATACAAACCCTTCGGCGTGGAGTTGAACTTTACCCCGGTCGTGGTCGATGGCGACATCATCAACCTGTCGATCAACGCCGCGGTTTCGTCGATCGACAGCACCGTCACGCTGGAATCCGAGGGCTTCTCGATCAACGCCTTCAAGCGGCGTGAGACCTCGACCACGGTCGAGATGCGCGACGGCGAAAGTTTTGCCATCGCCGGTCTTTTGCAAGATGACTTCCGCGATCTGAACGGTCAGGTGCCTTGGCTGGGCGACATCCCGGTGCTGGGCGCCCTTTTCCGCAGCGCCGAATATCAGCGCGCGCAATCGGAATTGGTGATCATCGTCACGCCGCATCTGGTGACGCCGACCCGCGGCGAGGTGCTGGCCCTGCCCACCGACCGCGTGCGCATCCCCACCGAAAAAGAGCTGTTCCTGTTCGGCAAGGTCTCGGGCAAGGGTCCGGCCGGCGAAGTGGCGCGGCAGGACTTTTCGGGGTCCTATGGTTATGTGATGGAGTAAGGCCGATGCGCGCAGTCCTGTTTCCGGCGCTGGCCGCCCTGTCGCTGACCGCCTGCGACGAGTTCAACACCCCCGTCGGCTCGTCCGAGATCCAGCCCGCTTTCGGGCAGGCCACGATGAACAACGTGGCGATCCAGTCGGGCCAGATGAATTATGCGGTGCAGCTTGGCACCCGTTTCGCACAAGAGGTGCCGCATAGCGTCACCTTCGCCTTCAACTCCTCGCAACTGGATGGGGCGGCGCGGGCGGTGCTGGACCAGCAAGCGGCGTGGATGCAGCAGTTCCCCGAACTGCGCTTCTCGGTCTTCGGGCATACCGATCTGGTCGGCTCTGAAGGGTATAACCAGGCGTTGGGCAAACGCCGGGCGCAGGCCGTGGTGGCCTATCTCGGCAGCCGCGGCATCTCGCGCAGCCGGCTGGATGCCTTGGTCAGCCATGGCGAAACCCAGCCGCTGGTCCCCTCGCCCGGCCCCGAACAAGCCAACCGCCGTGCGGAAACCGCCGTTTCGGGCTTTGTCCAGAACCATCCCACGGTCATGAACGGCAAATACGCCGAAATCGTCTGGCGCACGCTGGTCAACCGCGCCTCGACCGAGAGCCTGGCCGAACGCCCGCATCCGCAGAGCGCGATCATCGAGACTCAGGTCACAGGCACCAATTGACCCCAAGGGCGGGCCGCGCCGGTCCGCCCGTCTTCCTTGCCCGCCAAGGTTGCGATCCTCACGCTGTCGTTTCCAGCTGATCGCTAAAACCCCAGAAAAACGATCTTCTAGCCCCATTCCTGCCAACATTGCCCGTCAGCTTGCGGTCAAGCGAACCAACCGTGCGGCCAAAACGGCCCAGCGGCAGGTTTGGCCGCAGATGCGGCCAGCCTTGCCGGATCAGGAAGGACATGAGGCAATGACGAGTGTGGCAAATCTCCAGCCCGACCCCGCGCCCATCCGGGCGTGCACGATCTCGCGCGATGTTCAGAACTTCGAGTTGCTGATCGACGACATGGAGGCAGCCCTGGGCGAAAGCTGGGGCGACTTGTCTTTCGACGACGCGCTGATCTTTCTGGGCCAACCCGAGGCCGCGACGCTGGAATTTGTGGCCGTGGCCGTCAATGCCGCCGACGAGGCCGATCTGACGCGGATTTCCGACATCATCCGCGCCGCCCGCGCGCGTGACATCAAGGTGATCGTGATTGCCGATCAGCTGAGCCCGGTGGCCCTGCACCAGCTGCTGCGGTTGGGGGCCGAGGATTTCGTGCCCTATCCGCTGCCGGATGGTGCGCTGCATGAGGCGATTGATCGGCTGTCGCAACCTGCCGCCGAAACCGACATGCCGCCCAGCCCGGCCCCGATCGAGGATCTACCGGCCGACGGCCCACATCAGGCGCCCAGCTTCAAGGCCAAGGGCGACCGGCAGGCCGTGATGCTGCCGGTGCATGGTCTGGCGGGCGGCGTGGGCGCCACGACCTTTGCCGTCAATCTGGCGTGGGAATTGGCAAATGCCGACAAGGACAACCCGCCGCGCGTCTGCCTGATCGACCTCGATCTGCAATTCGGCGCCGTTTCAACCTATCTGGACCTGCCGCGCCGCGAGGCGGTGTTCGAGATCCTGCAGGATACCGAACACGCCGACAGCGAAAGTTTCGTGAACGCGATGCTGACCTTCAACGACCGGCTGAACGTCTTCACCGCGCCGGCTGACATGCTGCCGCTGGACATCGTGACGCCCGAGGACGTGAGCCGCATCCTCGACATGGCGGCGGCCAATTTCGACTATGTGGTGATCGACATGCCCACCACCATCGTCGCCTGGACCGAAACCGTGCTGGCGCGCGCGCATCTCTATTTCGCGCCGCTGGAGCTGGATCTGCGGTCGGCGCAGAACGTCCTGCGCTTCGTCAGGGCCCTGAAGGCCGAGGGGCTTCAGGCCGAAAAGCTGCGCTATGTTCTGAACCGCGCGCCAAAATTCACCGATCTGGCGGCCAAGTCGCGCGTCAAGCGGATGGCGGAAAGCCTCGATATCACGCTGGAGGTGCAACTGCCCGATGGCGGATCGCAGGTGACGCAGGCCAATGACCACGGCCTGCCGTTGGCAGTGAACGCGGCGAAAAACCCGCTGCGCAAGGAAATCGGCAAGCTGGCGAAATCGCTGGCGGATCTGAACAAGGCCACGGCCAGCGGCAAGGCCTGAGGCCATGTTTCGGGAGAGATGAGTGATGTTTGCACGTTTCAAGAAACCTGAAACCACCAAAACCGCGCCGTTGTCGGCGGTGGTCGGGGCCGGGGCTGCGGCCCGCGCCCCCGCGCCCGAGCCGGCCCAGCAGGTCGCGGCCCGCCCGACCGCCGGTCTGGCCGCGGCACGGCCCGCAGCAGCGCCCAAGCCCGCCGCCGAAGCCGTTGCCGCCGACAAGGAGCGCAAGCGCAAGGACCGTCTGGCCGAGTTGAAGGTCGAGTTGCACAAGCGTCTGCTGGAACAGCTGAACCTTGCCGCACTGGAACATGCCTCTGAGGCCAGCCTGAAATCCGAGATCGCCGCCATCGCCTCTGAGGCGCTGGACGAGATGCAGGTGGCGCTGAACCGCGACGATCGCGCCACCCTGAACCAGGAGCTTTATGACGAGGTCATGGGCCTCGGCCCGCTGGAGCCGCTGCTGAAGGACGAGACCGTCAGCGACATTCTGGTCAATGGTCCCAACCGGATTTTCGTCGAACGCGGCGGCAAGCTGACGCTGACGGACATCACCTTCAAGGATGAACGGCATCTGCTGCGGATCATCGACAAGATCGTGTCGGCCGTCGGACGGCGCGTGGACGAATCGAACCCCTATTGCGACGCGCGTCTGGCAGATGGCTCGCGTTTCAACTGCATGGTGCCGCCGGTGGCGGTGGATGGCAGCCTGGTCTCGATCCGGAAATTCAAGAAGGACAAGCTGGGCATCAACGATCTGGTGAAGTTCGGCGCCTTCACCGAGGAGATGGCACTGTATCTTGAGGCCGCGGTGTCGACCCGGCTGAACATCATCGTCTCAGGCGGCACGGGCTCGGGCAAGACCACCACGCTGAACGCGCTGTCCTCCTTCATCGACAATGCCGAACGCGTGCTGACCATCGAGGATACCGCCGAATTGCAACTGCAACAGGTGCATGTCGGCCGGATGGAAAGCCGCCCGCCAAACGTCGAAGGCAAGGGGGCCGTGACCCAGCGCGACTGTCTGCGCAACGCGCTGCGGATGCGCCCCGACCGGATCATCGTCGGCGAAACCCGCGGCGAAGAGGTGATCGACATGCTGCAGGCCATGAACACTGGCCATGACGGCTCGATGACCACGATCCACGCCAACAACCCGCGCGACGGCATCAGCCGTCTGGAAAACATGGTGGCGATGGCCGGGATCGAGATGCCGCTGAAAGCGGTGCGCAGCCAGATCGCCAGCGCCGTCAACCTGATCGTGCAGGCCAGCCGCCTGCAGGACGGCTCGCGCCGGATGGTGTCGATCACCGAGATCACCGGCATGGAGGGCGAGGTGATCTCGATGCAGGAAATCTTCCGCTACGAACGCCTCGGCGTCGAGCCCTCGGGCAAGATCATCGGTCGCTTCAACGCCACCGGCGTGCGCAGCCATTATTCCGACCGGTTCAAGCAATGGGGCTACAACCTGCCGGCCTCCATCTATGAACCCATCGTCTGAGGTGAGCCCATGCAGCTAAGCGCAGCCCCCATCATCTATGGCCTGATCTTCATCGCCGTGCTGGTGCTGGTCGAAGGCATCTACCTGACGGTTTTCGGCAAATCCATCAGCCTCAACAGCCGCGTGTCGCGCCGTCTGGCCCTGCTGGAACAGGCCAACAACAACCGCGAACAGGTGCTGGAACAGCTGCGCAAGGAGGCCAGCCAGCACGAGAAGGCGCGCTCGATCCCGCTTTATTCGATGCTGGCCGACAAGGCACAAAAAGCCAATATCGCCTTCTCGCCGGTGCAGTTGATGGGGATCATGGCGCTGCTATCGGTCTTCGCCTATTTCGGCCTGGCGGTCGGCACCGAGGCCCCGCCGCCGGTGCGGGCGCTGGTCGGCGTGTTCATGGGCGTGGGCGGCGTCTATTTCTGGGTCAACAAGAAGGCCAAGAAGCGCGTGGCCTTGATGGAAGAACAACTGCCCGATGCGGTCGAGCTGATGGTGCGATCATTGCGGGTGGGACACCCCTTCGCCTCGGCGCTTTCGATCGTCGCAAAAGAGGTCCCCGACCCGCTGGGCTCCGAGTTCGGCATGATCGGGGACGAGGCCGCCTATGGCCGCGACGTGGCCGAGGCGCTGAAGGATTTCGCCGAACGGATGGACAATCAGGACCTGCGCTTTCTGGCAACCGCCGTCACGATCCAGCAGCAGTCGGGCGGCAACCTGGCCGAGATCCTGCACGGTCTTGCCAAGGTGATCCGCGCGCGGTTCAAACTGTTCCGCCGCGTCAAGGCCATCACCGCCGAGGCCAAATGGTCCGGCATGTTTCTATCGGCCTTCCCGATCGGCGCGCTGGTGATGATCCTGACGCTGAAGCCCGATTATTTCGACGAGGTGAAGGAAACCTCGCTGTTCATCCCGCTGGCGCTGGTGGTGGGCGTGTTTCTGGTCGTGAACGTGGTGTTCATGCGGATGATGGTCAACATCAAGGTCTGAGGGGGCGATCATGCTGAACGCGATCAACGCGAAACTGGTCGAGATGGTCGGCCCGCTGGGTCCGGCGCTGGCAATCCTGTTGCTGGCGGTGATACTGCTGGCCCTGGCGCTGCCTAGCCTGCTGAAAAAGCAGGTCGATCCGCTGGACAAGATCCGCGCGCAGCGGACACAGGCCAAGCCAGGTGCGGCCGGCGCCGACCTGCGTCTGGGGTTGAAGGAAGACAAGCTGGCAAAGTTTGCCACCTTCCTGGAACCTCAGGATCAGGTGACGATGAGCGCCTCGAAGCTGAAGATGCACCGCGCCGGCTATCGCGCCAAGAACGCCGTTCGGACCTTTCACTTCGCCCAGTTCGCGCTGGGGATCGGGTTTCTGATCGCCGGTGTGGCCTATACCATGCTGATGCAGGCACAGGCCGAGGTGACGACCCAGCAGATGGTGATGTATACCATCGGGCCGGGCGCCGCGGGCTATTACCTGCCGCAATACTGGGTGCAGCGCCGGGTGCAGATGCGCCAGCAACAGATCGTCGAAGGTTTTGCCGATGCGCTGGACCTGATGCTGGTCTGCGTCGAGGCCGGTCAATCGCTGGACCAGTGCATCAACCGCGTCGCCAAGGAAAGCCGTGCCGGTTATCCGGCCCTGGCAGATGAGTTCGACATGGTCGCGCAGGAAATCAAGGCCGGCAAGGAGCGCGTGACCGTGCTGAAGGACATGAGCGAGCGCGTGGGCATCCCCGACGTCTCCAGCTTTGTCACCACTTTGGTGCAATCGGCCACCTTCGGCACCTCGATCGCCGAGGCGCTGCGGGTCTATTCGGCCGAGATGCGCGACAAACGCGTGATGCGTGCGGAAGAGAAAGCCAACGTCTTGCCGACCAAGCTGACCCTTGGCACAATGCTGTTCACCCTGCCGCCGCTGCTGATCATCCTGATCGGACCTTCGGTCCACGGCATCGCCGCGACGCTGGGGGGGAATTTCTGACCGGGGCGGCCCGCCCGCCCGGCTGACAAAGCGGGGCCGTGCGATTGCGTGTTTCATCCCTTGTCCCTGCCCTGCTGGCGGTGCTGGCGTTGTCGGCCTGTCAGATGGGCGGTGGATTGTCCCGCGCCCTGCGGGAAAACGCCCCCCCGCCCGCCACGGGCTTTGGTCAAGGCGTGGACGGGCTTGAGGTCGGCCATCGGCTGATGGCGGCGGGCGAGCATGAGATGGCGCTGCGCGCCTATTACCGCGCCGCGGCCGAAAACGGGATGAGCGTCGATGTGCTGTCGGCTATCGGATCGGCCAATCTGGCGCTGGGGCGTCTGGGACAGGCCGAACAGGTGCTGCGCCGTGCGGTCGATCTGGACCCGACCTTTGTCCCTGCCCAGAACAACCTCGGCGTGACCCTGGTCGAGCGTGGCAAATTGGCCGAGGCGCGGGTCGTGTTTCAGCAGGCCTTTCAACTCGACAGTGGCCAGACGGACTCGCTGCGCGAAAATCTGCGCCGCGTGATGGAAATGACCGACCCGGACCGCTATGCTGATCCTGATGCCCCGGCAGAGACCTTCCAGCTGGTGCGGCGCGGCGAAAACGAGGTCGTGCTGTTGTCGGAACTGTAAGGCAGACCGGGCAACGGGCAGCCAGAAGGACGCAAAATGCGCCACGCGA
Source organism: uncultured Gemmobacter sp. (assembly GCA_964439015.1). Lineage (GTDB taxonomy): Bacteria > Pseudomonadota > Alphaproteobacteria > Rhodobacterales > Rhodobacteraceae > Gemmobacter. The sequence continues at coordinate 36,814 of CAYTMV010000003.1, read as the reverse complement.
AATTGTCGATGCTGGGCCTTGTGGCCCTGAGCCTGCTTTCCGCCTGCGGCCGCGGCATGAACGACGCCGAAGTGCAGAAGGCGATGAAGGATGTGAACGTGATCGACGAGAGCAACCTCTCGGACATCATGCTGACCGTGGGCGACCCGAATGAGGCGGTCACCTACTTCTCCAACGCGCTGGCGCAAAACCCCGATCGGGCGGACCTGAAGCGCGGCCTTGCCAAATCGCTGGTGCGGGCGGGCAAGCCGACCGAGGCGGCAACGATCTGGGCCAGCCTGGTCAATTCGGCCGAGGGCACCAATGACGACCGCGTGGGCTATGCCGAGTCACTGGTGCGCCAGAACAAGTGGGACGAGGCCGCGGCCGAACTGAACCGTGTCCCCCCCACGCATGAGACCTTCGAGCGGTATCGGCTGGAGGCTATGGTGGCAGACAGCCGCAAGGACTGGAAACGGGCCGACAGCTTCTACGAGATCGCCAGCGGCCTGACGACCAAGCCCGCCAACGTCCTGAACAACTGGGGTTTTTCCAAGCTGACAAGGCAGGATTACGCCGGGGCCGAGCGGCTGTTCGTCGAAGCCCTGCGCTATGAGCCTGGGCTGTTCACCGCCAAGAACAATCTGGTTCTGGCGCGGTCTGCCCAGCGCAAGTATGACCTGCCCGTGATCGAGATGACCCAGACCGAGCGCGCCGAGCTGACCTATACTGCCGCCCTTGCCGCCATCAAGCAGGGTGATGTGACTGTGGGGAAAGGGCTGTTGAAAACCGCCATCGACACCCACCCGCAACATTTCGAGGCGGCCGTGCGCAGCCTTGAGGCGCTGGGCGGCTGATGGGCGTTTTGCAGGCCATCGCCCCCGCCTTGTCGCCGCTTGGCGCGCTGATCCTGCTGGCACCCACGGCCGTGATTGGCTTGTGGGTCATGGCCTCGGACCTGAAATTCATGCGGATTCCCAATCAGGCGGTGCTGGCGCAGGCGGCGGTCTGGCCGGTGCTGGGGTGGCTGGCGTTGCCGCTGGACCTGTGGCTCTGGGGCTTTGCGCTGATGGGCATCGTGCTGGTTGTGGGGTTTCTGCTGACCGTGCTGGCGGGCGTCGGCGCGGGCGACAGCAAATACGCCGCCGCTGCCGCGGGCCTGTTTGCCGGCGGTGATCTGCGGCTGATTCTGGGGCTGTTCACGGCCTGCCTGCTGGCGGCCTTTGCCGCCCATCGCATTGCCCGCGCCCTGCCGGCCTTTCGGCGTGCAGCGCCCGATTGGGCCAGCTGGACCCATGCCAAGTTTCCCATGGGGCTGGCCCTGGTGGCCTGTGTGCTGTTCTACCTGGTTTCCCCCATTCTTGCCTCAATATCGGCGCAATGACCGGCTTTGTTGCGCAGGTGTGAATAACCTGCACAGCGAGGACGGCATGAACATCCAGGTGAGCCCGGCAGAACCCATGCGCGGCGTGGCGCCCCCGCCTGCCCCGCGCACGCTGGCCGAGACCGGCCTGTCGCTGGTGATGATGCGCGACATCCTGCTGAAAACGATGTTCCGCATGAATCTGTCGCAGGTCTCGCATCTGGCGCGGGTGATCTGCCTGCCGGTGCCCGCCACGCAAGAGCTGATGGATCAGGCCCGCAGCCAGCGGCTGGTCGAGGCGACCGGCACCCTGCACGCGACCTCGGGCAACGAGATGGGGTATCAGCTGACCGATGGCGGCAAATCCCGCGCGCTGGATGCGCTGTCGCAATCCGAATATTACGGTGCCATGCCGGTGCCGCTGGCGGCCTATTCGCAGCAGATCAAGCGCCAGACCGTGCGCGGCCGCAAGCTGACTCGCGCCCAGTTGCTTCAGGGCATGGGCCACCTGATCCTGCCCGACGGGCTGATCGGCAACCTCGGCCCCGCCGTGACGGCTGGCCGCTCGATCCTGATGTATGGACCGCCCGGCAACGGCAAATCCTCGATCTCGAACGGGCTGCGCGAGGCGTTCGGCGAAAAGATCTACATCCCCCGCGCCGTCGAATATTCCGGCCAGGTCATCACCGTCTTCGACCCGATCGTGCATACCGCCGCCGAGGAGGCAGTCGATGACCCCAACACCCTGCGCCGCACCTCGAACCGCTTTGATCAGCGGTATGTGCTGTGCCAGCGCCCGGTGGTGATCACCGGGGGCGAGCTGTCGCTGGACATGCTGGATCTGACCTACAACCCGGTGGCGCGCACCTATCAGGCGCCCCTGCAAATGAAATCCAATGGCGGGATCTTCATCGTCGACGACCTTGGCCGTCAGGCCGAGCCGCCGCAGAAACTGGTCAACCGCTGGATCGTGCCGCTGGAAGAAGGGCGCGACATCCTGCAACTGCAATCGGGTGAAAAGTTCACCGTGCCCTTTGACACGCTGGTGATCTTTTCCACCAACTTCCACCCGAACGAGATCTTCGACGGCGCGGCCCTGCGGCGGATCTTCTTCAAGATCAAGATCGACGGCCCAAGTCAGGAGAACTTCTTGAAGATCTTCGCGCTGGTCGCCAAGAAAAAGGGCATGCCGCTGGACGAGCGCACCCTGCTGCACCTGCTGAAGAACAAGTATCCGACCATCAACAATGTCTTTGCCAATTATCAGCCGGTCTTCCTGATCGACCAGATGATCGCCATGTGCGAGTTTGAGGGCATCCCCAACCAGATGACACCCGAACTGATCGACCGCGCCTGGGCCAACATGTTCGTGCGCGACGAGGCGATTGCCAAATGACGGTCAGAACAGCCGGATGCCATCCTCGGTGACGATGGCATCCAGCGGCTGATCCGTGGCCTCGATCGGCACCTGCGGCATTTCCTGCGCGGCAAAGGCAAAGCCCACCGCCAACGTCGGACGCTTGGCGCGCAGGCCCTCCAGCGTGCGGTCGTAAAAGCCGCCGCCATAGCCCAGCCGATAGCCGCGCGCATCAAAGGCCACCAGCGGCACGATCACCACCTCCGGCTCGATCCAGTCGCCGCTTTGCGGGATCAACGCGCCAAAGTCGCCAGCCACCATCGGCGCCTCGGGCGACCATTGCCGAAACTTCAGCGGCTGCCCCGGCCCGAGGATCACCGGCACGCCCACCGGCCCCTGATGCGCGGCCATCGCCGGCAGCGGGTCGATCTCGGTCCGCATCGGCATATAGCCTGCCAGGGCCTTGCCGGCATGGGCGGCAAGGAAATCCTGCAAATGGCGCGCAGCTGCGCCCTGCCCTGCGGCAAAGGCCGCCTTGCGCGCGGCAAAGGCCGCCTTGCGGGCCTCGGCCTTCTTTTCGGTCAAGGTCACAGCAGCACCATCGTGGCCAACCCCAGAAAGGCAAAGAACCCCATCACATCGGTCAGCGTGGTGACAAACGTGCCAGAGGCCAGCGCCGGGTCGAGGCCAAACCGTTCCAGCGTCAGCGGCACCAGCACCCCGCCCAGCCCGGCGACGATCTGGTTCACCACCATCGCCCCAGCCAGCACCGCACCCAGATGCCAGTCTGCAAACAACAGCGCGCCTGCCCCGCCAAGAATCAGCGCCAGCGCCAGCCCGTTCATCGCCCCCACCGCCACCTCGCGCAGCACCACGCGGCGGGCATTGGCCCGCGTCAGGTCGCGCGTGGCCAGCGCCCGCACCGCCACCGCCAGCGATTGCGTGCCCGCAATCCCCCCGGTCGAGGCGACAATGGGCATCAGTGCCGCCAGCGCCACCAATGCCGCGATGGTGTTCTGGAACTGCGAGATCACCAGCGCCGACAGCGAAGCCGTGAACAGGTTGATGACCAGCCAGGGCAGCCGCTGGCGCATGGTCTCGACCGGTCCATCCAGCACCGAGGCCTCGTCGCCCACACCCGCCAGACGCAACATGTCTTCCTCATGCTCCTCGTCCAGCACGTTCATGGCGTCGTCGATGGTGATGACCCCCACCAGCCGCCCGGCCTCATCCACCACCGGGCAGGATATCAGGTGATATTGATTGAAGATCCACGCCACCTCGGATTCGGCCTCGGTCGCGGAAACGGTGCGGAAACTGTCTTCGGTGATCTCGCTCAGCGGCACATCGCGCCGCGAGGACAGCACCCGCCCCAGCGTGACGTAGCCCACGGGCTTCATCCGCGGGTCGACCAGAATCACGTGATAGAACTGGTCGGGCAGATGCTCTGCCTCGCGCAGATAGTCGATGGTCTCGCCCACGGTCCAATGACCGGGCGCCAGCACCACCTCGCGCTGCATCAGACGGCCGGCGGAATATTCGGGATAAGACAGCGCGCGTTCGACCGCCACCCGGTCGGCATCCTCCAGCGCGCCCAGAATCGCCTGTTGCTGGCCCGCATCCTCGATATCCTCAAGGATGTCGACCACGTCATCGGTGTCCAACTCGCGCACCGCCTCGGCCAGAACGGCGGCGGGCAGCGATTCGATCACCTCTTCGCGGATCGATTCGTCGATCTCGGACAGGATGTCGCCGTCGATCTCGGGCGAATAGAGGGCCAGCAGCGCGCGGCGTTCGGTGCCCGATACCTGCTCCAGCAGGTCGGCCACGTCAGCGGCGTGCAACGGCTCCAGCAAGGCCGCCAGCACGACCGCATCCCCCGCCTCAACCGCCACGCGCACGGCGGCCAGACGTGCGGCGGCCGCCTCGTCCTCGCCCTCGCGCTCATATGCCGGATAATCTGCCATTGCCCCCCCGCGCCGCCAGCGTCGCGATTTGCAGCGACCTTAGCGGAGCCTGCCTGCAGAAAACAGGGTGGCGCAGAAATTTACCGCGCAGCGTTTTGCCTTTAGGTTGGCTCGAAACAGGAGGCGCGGATGGAACTTATCCTGGGGCAGGTGCTGTCCTTCACCGGCGATGCGATGATCGAAGGCCCGTCCGCCGCGCGGATCGAAAGCCATGGCGCTGTGGCGATCGAGGGCGGCGTGATCCGCGCGACCGGCCCGGCCGAGGTGCTGCGCCGCGATTACCCGGCCGCCCGCGTGACCGATATGGGCCGGCACCTGATTTCGGCCGGGTTCATCGACGCCCACGCCCATTATCCGCAGACCGCGATCATCGCCAGCTGGGGCAAGCGGCTGATCGACTGGCTGAACCTCTATACCTTCCCCGAAGAAGCGCGCTTTGCCGATCCCGCCTATGCCGCGACCATCGCCGCCCGGTATCTCGATCTGACGGCGGCGCATGGCACCACCTCGGTCTGCAGCTATTGCACCATCCACCCGCAATCCGTCGATGCGCTGATGCAGGCGGCGCAGGCCCGCGGCCAGCGGATCTGGGCCGGGCGCACCTGCATGGATCGCGACACCGCGCCGCCCTTTCTGCGCGACACCGCACAGGCGGCCCATGACGAGTCGGCGGCGCTGATCGCCCGCTGGCATGGGCGCGACCGGCTGTCTTACGTCATCACCCCGCGCTTCTCGCCCACCTCGACCGAGGCGCAGCTGGAGGCATTGGGCAGCCTATGGGCTGAAAACCCGACCTGCCTGATGCAGACCCATCTGTCCGAGCAGGTGGACGAAATCGCCTGGATGCACGGCCTTTACCCCTGGGCGCGCGATTATCTCGACACATACGAGCGGTTTGGCCTGCTGGGGCGCGGCGCGGTCTATGGCCACGCCATCCACCTGCGCCCGCGCGAAGTGGCCCGGCTGACCGAAACCGGCGCCGGTCTGGTGCATTGCCCCACCTCCAACAGCTTCATCGGCTCCGGCCTGTTCGATGCGGCGGGGCTGGCACAGACCGGGCTGCGGATCGGCCTTGCGACCGATACTGGCGGTGGCTCCAGCTTTTCGATGCTGCGCACCATGGCCGCGGCCTATGAGATCGCCCAGTTGCGCCACCATGCCCTGCACCCGGCCGCGCTATGGTGGCTGGCAACCCAAGGCTCTGCCCGCGCGCTGCTGGCCGAGGACCGGGTCGGCAATATCGCCCCGGGGATGGAGGCGGACCTGATCGCGGTCGATCTGGCCTCGACGCCCTCCATCACCCAGGCCGCCGCACGGGCGCAGGATATCTGGCAGGCGCTGTTTCCCACGGTGATGATGGGCGACGACCGGGCGATTGCCGGGGTCTGGATCGGCGGCAAACGGCGGAAATGATGGCGGCAGCCGCGGATTTCATCCCCATGTTGCGCAGAATCGGTTAGCCTCTCTCCATCTGGCGAAGGAGAGTGACATGAGTTTCATCAAGACACTGGCCACTCTGGCCGTGGGGTTTGCCGCAGCGCGCGGGGCGGACAAGGTCAAGCAGATGGGCGGCGTCGACGGGCTGACCAAGGCCATGCGCGGCGCGGGCGATCAGGGCGGCATGGCCGATCAACTGGGCGCGATGGCGCAGAAGATGGGCCTGCCCGTGGATCAGGCGATGATCCGCAACATGATGGGCAAGATGGGCGGCGGCGCGGCCGAGGCGACCGAATCGACGCAGGCTGGTCTGGGGGCGCTGTTCGGCGCACTGACGGGGGCGGCCAGTGCCGGTGCCTCGAGCATGGCCGGGATCATGGAATCGTTGACCGGTGGCACGCCAGCCGGCGCCATGGCCGAACAGCACGCCCGACTGATGATCCGGGCCATGATCGCTGCGGCCAAGTCTGACGGCGTGATCGACCCGAACGAACGCGCCCGGCTGCTGGACCACCTCAAGGACGCCTCCGAGGAGGAAGTGGCCTTTGTCAGCGCCGAGCTGGACGCGCCGCTGGATATCGCAGCCCTGGTCAGCGACACCAGCGCCACCGCTGCGGCACAGGTCTATTCCGCCGCGCTGATGACGATCGCCGTCGATACCGAGGCCGAGAGACACTTCCTCAAGCAATTGGCGCAGGGCTTGCAACTGTCCCCCGACAAGATCGCGGCGATCCATGCCAGCATGGGCAAACCGACGGTCTGAGCGGCCCTTGCCCTCACCATGACCCAAATACCCAATCCACAGGCGCAACCGCGCCTGTGGAATCTGCCGATGCACTTCGGAAAGGCAATTTGACGGTTTGGCTGTTGACTCCGTCGCCATCATCCGTAAAAGGCAGGCTACAAGGATTTGACCCGGATGGCACCGCTGGCCCCCGGATGCAGGAGAGACGACCATGGCGAAGCCGACGACGATCAAGATCCGTCTGAACTCGACGGCGGGCACCGGGCACTTCTATGTGACCAAGAAGAATGCCCGCACGATGACCGAAAAGATGACCGTGCGTAAATACGACCCGGTCAAGCGTGAGCATGTCGAATACAAGGAAGGCAAGATCAAGTAAGATCTGCCGTCCCGCATCAATGCAGGGCCGTGCCATCTGGCGCGGCCTTTTGCATTTGGACCGCAGGCGGGCTGCTGCTGCCCGCCCTTGCCAGCCCAGGAAAAGAAAAGGGCCGCACTCAGTGCGGCCCTTTGGTCATTGCGTCTGGGACAGCGATCACTCGCGCTGCTGGCCCATGAACTGAAGCAGGAACATGAACAGGTTGATGAAGTCCATGTAGAGGTTCAGCGCACCCATCACGGCAGCCTTGCCCAGCCATTCCTGATCGCCATGCATGGCGTGCTGGATATAGATGTTCTTGATGTTCTGCGTATCCCAGGCCGTCAGGCCCGCAAAGATCAGCACACCGATGACCGAGATCGCGAAGGCCAGCGCCGAGGAGGCGAGGAAGATGTTCACGATAGAGGCCACGATCAGGCCCACCAGACCCATGATCAGGAAGGCACCCATCGCCGACAGGTCACGCTTGGTGGTATAGCCGTAAAGGCTGAGCGCGGCGAAGGCGATCGCGGTGACGAGGAAGGTCTGGGCGATCGAGGTGCCGGTAAACACCACAAAGATCGAGGCCAGCGAAAGGCCCATCGCCGCGGCGAAAACATAGAAGAACAGCTGCGCTGCCGCAGCCGACATCCGACCGACCATCGCGCCGAAGGCAAACACCATCACCAGCGGCAGGAACATTGCCACCCATTTCAGCGGGGTGCCGAAGATCGCGGCCACCAGCGCGGGCGTGGAGCCGACGGCCCATGCCACAGCGAAGGTGACCAGCATTGCCACCGACATCAGGCCATAGACCTTGTTCATATGGGCGCGCAGGCCCTCGTCAATCTGGGCGGAACGGGCGCCGATCCCGATCTCGCGCGTGTAGCCATATTGGGCCATCGTGCAACCTCCGTGTCTCATCCATGGGCGTAACGCCCTTGGGGCAAATATCGTCATTAGTTCCCGGCTTTTCAAGGAAAAGGCCGGTCGAAAAATTGGCAACTCAGACACATCTTTTGCGGTCCGCGACCAGCGCAGCCGTCAGTCCGCCGCCCCTTCCCCCGCCGCCCCTTCCATGGTGATGACCACCTTGCCCGTGCTGCGCCGGTCGCGCAGCGCCTCCAACCCTTCGGCGGCGCGCGCGAATGGCAGCGTCAATCCCAGATGCGGGCGCAACTCGCCCATGGCGATCCAGTCGAGCAGCTGGCGCAGACTGTCCGTCAGCACCTTGGGCGCAAAGTTCAGATAGCCCCCCCAGTAAAGGCCGATCACCGACAGGTTCTTGACCAGCAACAGGTTGGCCGGCACCTGCGGCACCTCACCGCCGGCAAAGCCGATGGCCAACAAACGACCTTCGGGCCGGGTGGCGCGCAGGGCCTCCATGAAGGCTCCGCCGCCGACCGTGTCATAGACCACATCCACCCCGCCCAGCGATTTCAGCACGCCGCGCAGGTCGGGCGCGCTGCTGTCGATCACCACATCAGCCCCCGCCGCCCGCGCCACCGCCAGCTTATCGCCCCCCCGCGCGCTGGCGATCACCCGCGCCCCCAGCCGCTTGCCGATCTCGACCGCGGTCAGGCCCACGCCGCCCGCGGCACCCGTGACGAACAAGGTCTCGCCCGGCGTCAATCGCGCACGATGGGCCAGCGCCAGATGCGCCGTGCCATAGGCGATCGGGAAGGCCGCGGCGGTGGGAAAATCGACGCCTTCCGGCAAGGCAATCACCCGGTCGGCCGCCACCACCGCCCATTCGGCCAACCCGCCCTGCCCGGCAAAGGCCACGACCCGCTGCCCCGGCGCGCACGTGACGCCCTCGCCCGCCGCCGCAACGGTCCCGGCAATCTCCATGCCCAGCGTAAAGGGCGCTGTGGGCGTGTCCTGATAGCGCCCCTCGACCATCAGCAGGTCGGCGAAGTTGAGGCCACAGGCTGCCACGCGGATCAGCACCTCGCCCTGCCCCGGCACCGGCACCGGCACCTCGGTCAAGGCCGGCGCGGATCCCATGGTTTCCACACGGAAGGCACGCATCGCAAAGCTCCTGTCGCTGCTCTGCAGCAAGATTAGCGCAGCCCCAGGTCCCGGCCTAGCCCTCACGACAACTTGTCGATTCTCCGGTTGATACGCCCTCTGATTGCAGCCAGATGACTTGACGTCACATTTTGGATATGGAATTTTTTCATCTGGCAAAGTTGATTTCGTGCTAGGCTTGTCCAAATTTCGAGAAATTCAACCTCTATCCAAAGATACGTTTCATGCGAAAATTTCTCAGGGTAGAAAACCCTTATTAGTGCTATCTCTGCGCGATCAATCTTGCCGGTCAGGCCGGCCCAGGAGAACATGATGAAGCATCCCGTTGACGCCCATGTGGGCAAGCGCATCCGGCATCGCCGCTGGATGGTCGGCATGACCCAACAGCAGCTGGCCGAAAAGGTCGGCATCAAGTTCCAACAGATCCAGAAATACGAAACCGGCATGAACCGGGTCTCAGCCTCCCGGCTTTGGGACATTGCCGATGCTCTTGGCGTGAATATCGCCTTCTTCTTTGAAGGCATCGACGACAAGCGCGAGGCCGAAGTGACCGGCGACATCCTGGCCGACAAGGAAGCCCTGGAACTGGTGCGCTCCTACTACGCGATCCCCGAGGCACAGCGTCGTCGGCTGTTCGATCTGGCGCGCGTTCTCAGCGACGTGGCCTGAAGGCATCTGCATGACATGACTTGACCGGCCTGCCCTTGCGGGAGTAGCGCCGGTCAAGTCATTTTCAGGGGATGGATGATGCGCAGGCTGGATGCCGCACTGGAAGCTGAACTGATCGCCGTGGCCGACCGGCTGGCTGATGCCGCCCGCAGCGCCACGCTGGCACATTTCCGCAGCGGGCTGGATGCCGAGAACAAGGAGACCCACCGCTTCGATCCGGTGACGGTGGCCGACCGCGCCGCCGAAGATGCGATGCGCGCAATCCTGGCTGAGGCCCGGCCGCAGGACGCGATCCTTGGCGAAGAGCGCGGCAGCACCGCCGGCACCTCCGGCCTGACCTGGGTGCTGGACCCCATCGACGGCACCCGCAGCTATCTGGCAGGCACCCCCACCTGGGGCGTGCTGATCGCGGTAGCCGACGCGCAGGGCCCGATCTACGGGTTGATTGACCAGCCCTATGTAGGCGAGCGGTTTGCCGGCGGGCTGGGCCGCGCCGAGATGCTGGGGCCGCAGGGACCGCGCGGGCTGAAAACCCGTCCGGTCCGGCCCCTGTCCGAATGTCTGATCATGTCCACCTTCCCCGAGGTCGGCACCGAGGCCGAGGGCACGGCCTTTCATCGTCTCGCCCGCCAATGTCGGCTGACCCGCTATGGCACCGATTGCTATGCCTATGCGCTGATCGCTGCGGGGCAGGTGGATCTGGTCGTCGAGGCCGGCTTGCAGGCCTACGACGTGCATGCGCCCATCGCGGTGATCGAAGCTGCGGGTGGGATTGTCACCGACTGGCAAGGCCGTCCCGCGCCGCAGGGCGGGCAGATCCTGGCAGCGGCCAACGCCTCGGTCCATGCCGCAGCCCTGGAAATCCTGAACGCGTAACGCAAAAAGGGGCGCCCAAAGGCGCCCCTGATGCTGCCTGCAGGCGGATCAGAGCAGGAAGTTGGCCTGCGTCAGGCCCGTGACGTCCTGCACCACGATGCGGAAGTCCGCCGCAAGATCGCCGCTGATGTTGCCGAGAATGATCGTATCGCCCTGCGAGACGACCACCCGCAACTGACCGAGACCGGTAAAGGCCTGCGCCCCGCGCCAGGCGAAGGCTTGATCGTTGGCAACGGTGCTGTTGGCGTCAACCGCGGCCAGATCGATCTTGTCCTCGCCGGTGGCGAACTCGAATATCTGGTCAAAATCGACGAAACTGCTGTCGGTCGCGTTCACGAACCGGAATACATCGGCTCCCGCCCCGCCCCATGCCTCATCCGCGGCGGCGCCCCCGATCAGAGTGTCGGCGCCGGCATCGCCATACATCATGTCCTCACCGGCCCCGCCACTCAGCAGATCGGCGCCATTGTCCCCTTCCACCCGGTCATTGCCCGCGCCACCATAGATCTTGTCATTATGGTCGCCGCCATAGAGATCGTCATCACCGGCATAGCCCGTCAAAGTGTCATTCCCAGCATCGCCGCGGAACCAGTCATTGGCCTGCGCGCCCGTAAGCCGGTCCGCGCCCGAGCCCCCATTGACGGTGTTATAGGCTGTCCAGAACCCAGCGGTAAAAGTCCCTGCGCCGACAGTGATCACATCCGCACCACCGCCACCATTTATGACACCACCCACGTTGCTGATCGATGCGATGCTGTCATTGCCCGCGCCGCCCATGATCTCGTTGAAGTCGCCATTGCCGGTGATCGTGTCATTCCCGGTGCCACCCATGACCACATTGTTGCCAAGGCCGGTAAAGATACGGTCATTCCCGCCGCCACCCAGAAGCGTGTCATTGGCATTGCCCCCCAGCATCGTGTCATTGCCGATGCCCGCATCCCAGAACAGCCCCTCGGAATGGGACGCGACGATCCGGTCATTCTCGGTGATGGAAACCCGCTGATAGGTCGTGAACGGGATCTCGGCCCCACTTTCGAACGGCCCGTCGATCACCCAACGCCGCGCCCCGTCCACCAGACTGCCCAATTGGGCAAGCGAGGTGATCGCCGGCATGGCATCGCCGCTCATGGCAAAGAAAAATTCTTCCCCCGTCAAGGGCATGAAAACCGAATGCATATAGGTCCGCTGGCCAGTGCCCCATTCCAGCAGATACACGAAACGCTCGGCGTGGATCGGATCCCCCTCGAAATCATAGGTCGTGCCACCGGGACGGCTGAGAAATGCGTTGAGCGAAACGAAATCATGCACTTGCGACATGCCCACGAGCGTGTCGTCCGTATCGAGGTAGTTATAATGGTGGACCCAGCTACCCGCGCCATCCGGACGGACATATTGCAAGGTCGCCGTGCCAAACTGCTCATACGCCTGAGTGTCCCAGTTCATCACACGGCTGTAGCCCTGAATCGTGTAAGTCGTCATTGCGCGTCACCCCAGTTTTTCCTGAATCTCGGCCCCACCCTTGGGACCGGGATTATCTTAAGAAAACCTGAACACCTTCGACATGATCCATGGCAATTCCCGCTCCACACACCCAGCCCGGCTGACTTTTCTCCACAGACGTGGCACAACTGCCGCAAACAGGAGAGACCATGCCTCACGATTACGAAGCCCAGCGCCGCGAAACCTTTGAAACCTTCGAGGAATTGCGAAAGGAACCCGACCTGCCGAAACAGGCGGTAATCCATTTCCTGTTTTTTGCCGAAGAGATGGAACCCGACTGGCAGACCGCCGAAAAATCTCTTCGTGCCGCGGGCTTCACCGTCGAGCGCGACGAGGACGAAGGCATGATCGACGCCGCGATCGGCCCGATCCCCGTCACACCCGAAGCCATCTGGGAACAGGAAAAGCGCGCCACCGAAATCGCGCTGATATCCGATTTCTTTCCCGACGGCTGGGATATGCTGGCCGAAGACTGAGGGGGCTTTGCCCCCGTCCCTGCGGGACTCCCCCAGGATATTTGCACCTGAATGATAGAGGCATCGAATTTCCATCATTCAGGCTGAAATATCCCGGGGGTGAGCGCGCAGCGCGAGGGGGCAGCGCCCCCTTCGTCTCCGTCATCGGAATTTGCGCGGATGGCCTGTAAGCCGGATTCTGTCCGGGAGGTTTCCCTCCCTGGATGACCATTCCTCTAGCCCCGCCATTGCTGGCGGGGTCAAGCTGCCAACCCGGGCGCTCTTGGGCTGAAGCGTCCCTTGCGGAGGTCTCCGGCGGGGTTGCCCCCGGTCTCCGGACCTTTCCGCGCGAGGCCCCTATTCGGCATTGCTCCGGGTGGGGCTTGCCGTGCCGTCCCGGTTGCCCGGTCCGCGGTGGGCTCTTACCCCACCGTTTCACCCTGACCATGGAAACCCATGGCAGACTTTTCTCTGTGGCGCTTTCCCTGGGGTTACCCCCGCCGGGCGTTACCCGGCACCCTTGCTTCATGGAGTCCGGACTTTCCTCGAAGGTTGCCCCTCGCGGTCATCCGGCCATCCGCGCGCTGTGGGCTTACGCGCGCGCCAGCCTTGCGTCAACAGGAAAGCGGGTGGCGAGATTGCGGATCAGGCGGCGGTCCGTGGCATCCTCGGGGCCGGTCACGCCGGGGCGAAAGCGCAGCCGAAAGGCGGCCAGCATGACCTCGGACGCGACCTGCGGATAGCCGAAGGCATGGGCATTGATGACGAAATTGCCTTCCTCGCCGTCCGGTTCGGGCCAGACCGCCAACCCGCGTCGTGCCAGCCGTTGCCAATCGAAACGCGGGCCGGGGTCGGTCTTGCGGGCGGGGGCCATGTCGCTATGGGCAATCACCCGTTCAGGCGGGATCGCCCAGCGATGCAGGATGTCAGCCAGCAACCGCTCTAGCGCCGCCATCTGCCGCGCGGCAAACGGTCGGTCGCCGGGATTGTCCAGCTCGATCCCGATGGAGTGCGAGTTCACGTCCGTGACTGCGCCCCAGCTGCCCGCCCCGGCATGCCAGGCGCGCAGTTCCTCGGGCACCAGCGGTTTGATGACGCCATCGGCCGTGATCAGCCAATGCGCGGAAACCTCGGCGTCAGGATCGCAAAGCCGTGCCTCGGCCCCGAAAGCCATGCCGGTATAATGGATCACCACCATGTCCGGCAGCGCGCCCCGCCGGCGCGGGCCGCAATTGGGCGAGGGGTGATCGCTGGCGCGCACGTTATTGGAGGGCAGCCCGGAACGGCGCCGGATCCCAGTCGCAGGCAAAGCCATCGCCATCCGGGTCCAGGCCCTTGCGGTCCCGCTCGGGTCCGCCCGCCTCGAGAAACGCCTGTTGCGCCTTGTCAGAAGAGGCAAAGCGCGCGCAGGCGGCCTTGGGGCTGCCGAGCTGCAAGCTGGAGCGCTCATAGACCTGCGTGCCCTTGGCGTGGCTGGTCGAGAGGGCGAATTTCACCACATTGGCACCCTCGCCTTCCGGCATGGGCAACGGCTGCACCGGTGCGGCTGGGGGCGCGACCTCGGCAGCGACCGGGGCAGCGACCGGGGCAACTTCGGCGGCAGCGGGCGCGACAGGTTCGGCTGGCGGCGTGGGAGCGGCGGGTTGCGGTGCTGCCACACCCAGAACAGCCGGCTGACCATGCAGAAGCGGGTCAAGCGAATCGACCGTGGGATCGACGCCGGCAGGCGCGACCGGCGGCACCGGCGGCACCTCCAGCGCCGACAGCGGCGGTGCGGAAGAGGTCGGTTGCGGCGCGGGATCAGCGCCGATCACCGCTGCCGGCTGGTCGGGCACCATGACCGGCGCAGGTGCGGGCGCCGCCCCGGCGGCGCGGTCGATTGCGGCGCCCAGCGCATCGGTCGAGAAGGTCGATGCTCCCGCCGCCGGGCCAGCCGAAGGGGCGGCGGGCATGACAGCAGGGGCAGAGGTCAACGGCGCGCCGGACAGCGCAGTGGTGGTCGTGGCCGGGCCGGCAATCGGCGCCGCCCCCTGCACCACGCCCACGCGCGCCTGCGTTTCAGGCAACGAATCCGGCACCGGCGTCATGCAGCCCGCCAGCAAAGCCGTCATTGCCACAAATCCCAGTCTGAACCGCATCACCCTGTCTCCCTTCAGACCGGTCTTACCACCATTTCTGCGCCTTGGCCGTAAAGCCTGCTACACGCTCCAGCACATAGGCGTGATTGAGCAGCCCAGCCTCATCCCACGGGCGACCGATCAGTTGCAGCCCCATCGGAAGTCCCTTGGAGTCGAGGCCAACCGGGACCGAAACGCCCGGCAGACCCGCGAGGTTCACCGTCACGGTGAACACGTCGTTGAGATACATCTCGATCGGGTCGGCCGAAGACATCTCGCCCAGACCGAAGGCCGAAGTGGGCGTAGCCGGGGTCAGGATCGCGTCGATCCCGGCCGCGAAAGCCTGATCGAAGTCGCGCTTGATCAGCGCACGCACCTTGCGCGCCCGGTTGTAATAGGCATCGTAAAAGCCGGCGGACAGCACATAGGTGCCGATCATGATCCGGCGCTTGACCTCAGCGCCGAAGCCCTCGGCGCGAGTCTTCTCATACATCTCGGTGATGCCATCGCCGGCTGCGAGTTTGGCGCGGTGGCCATAGCGCACCCCGTCATAGCGCGCGAGGTTCGAGGAGGCTTCGGCCGGCGCGATCACATAATAGGCCGGCAGTGCGTATTTCGAATGCGGCAGCGAGATATCGACGATCTCGGCCCCGGCATCGCGCAGCATCTCGGTGCCCTTCTGCCACAGCACTTCAACCTCGGCGGGCATGCCATCCAGACGGTATTCGCGTGGGATGCCGATCTTCTTGCCGCGGATATCGCCGGTCAGCGCCGCCTCGAAATCCGGCACCGGGATGTCGGCGCTGGTCGAATCCCTGGGGTCATGGCCCGACATGGCCTGCAGCATGATCGCCGCATCGCGCACCGATTTGGTCATCGGCCCCGCCTGATCCAACGACGAGGCGAAGGCCACGATGCCCCAACGGCTGACCCGGCCATAGGTAGGCTTGATGCCGACGATGCCGGTAAAGGCCGCCGGCTGACGGATCGATCCGCCGGTATCCGTCCCGGTCGCGGCAAGGCACAGATCGCCCGCAACGGCAGCGGCCGACCCGCCCGAGGAGCCGCCCGGAGTCAATTCGCGATCATCGACGCGCCACGGGTTCACCGCCGGACCGTAGCAAGAGGACTCGTTCGACGAACCCATCGCGAACTCATCCATGTTCAGCTTGCCCAGCATCACCGCGCCGGCATCGAACAACTTGGTGGTCACGGTCGATTCGTATTCGGGCTTGAAGCCGCGCAGGATGTTCGAGGCCGCCTGGCTGGGAACACCGCGGGTGCAGAACAGATCCTTGATCCCCAGCGGAATACCGCACATCGCGGGCGCATCGCCGGCTTTCAGCCGGGCATCGGCGGCCCGCGCCTGCTCCAGCGCCAGTTCCGGGGTCTTGTGGACATAGGCGCCCAGCGCGTCTCCCGCGTCGATGGCGGTCAGACAGGCCATGGTCAGATCGGTGGCGGACGTTTCGCCCTTGGCCAGCGCATCCCGCGCGGCGGCAATCGTCAGTTCGTTCAGCGCGGTCATTCCACCACCTTCGGCACGGCAAAAAAGCCCTCGCGGGCATCCGGGGCGTTCTTCAGCACCAAGTCCTGGATGTTGCCATCCGTCACGACATCGGCGCGCCGCTTCAGACGCATCGGCGTGACCGAGGTCATCGGCTCGATGCCCGCGACGTCCACCTCGTTCAGCTGTTCCATGAAGGTCAGAATGCCCGAAAGCTCAACCGCCAGCGCCGGCAGGTCGCTTTCATCCACCTCGATGCGCGCAAGCTTTGCAACCCGGCGCGCGGTTTCCGTGTCGATCGACATCGGCAAGCCCTTTCAGTCGTGTCGCCTTCCGTTTAGCCGCAGGGGCCGGTCCGCGCAAGGCGGCGGAAACCCGCTCAGAGGCGGGGTTTCGCCTGTCACAAGCCGGTGAGCAGTCTAGGTTACGACTTTGACCGAAAACAGAAAGGAGACCCGATGAAGATCATCTGGCTTGGACATTCCGGCTTCCGCCTCGAAATCGAACAGGCGGTGCTGCTGGTGGACCCGTGGCTGACCGGCAATCCGATGTTTCCCGCAGATCGCCGGGCAGAGGTGCTGCAAGGCGTCACGCATATCCTGCTGACCCACGGCCATGGCGACCACGCCGCGGATGCCGTTACACTGGCGGCCGAAACGGGCGCGCCGCTGGTCTGCATTCATGAAATGTCGGAATGGCTGTCCGCCAAGGGCGCCCAGACCATCGGCTTCGGCAAAGGCGGCACCGTCGATCTGGCGGGTACACGGGTGACGATGGTCAACGCAACCCATTCTGCCTCGATCGACTTTCAAGGGGCCTTGCTGCCGGCGGGATCGGCCGCGGGCTTCATGATCGCCGGCGAGGGACGCACGATCTATCTCTCGGGCGATACCGACATCATGGCCGACATGGCCTGGATGGCCGAATATCACAAACCGGATATCGGCATCCTGTCCTGCGGGGGCCATTACACGATGGACATGGACCGCGCGGCCTTTGTCTGCCGCAAGTATTTCGACTTTCGCGTCGTCATCCCCTGCCATTACCGCACCTTCCCGATCCTCGCACAGGACGCGAGCGCGCTGCGCGCAGGCCTGCCCACCAATGTCCGACTGATCGAGCCCGAAGTGCTTGAGCCGATCGATCTGTGATCAGCCGGCGCGGGGGCGCTGCCCCCGTCGCGTGCCGCGACTCCCCCGGGATATTTGGGCCTGAATGAGGACACGCTCGCCCCGATCAGTCAGGTTAAAATATCCCGGGGGTGAGCGCGGCAGCGCGAGGGGGCAGCGCCCCCTATCGGCGGTCGGAAAAGAACACCCTCAGCAATCGCTCGGCTTCGGCTGCCGCGATCCCGTCGTAGATTTCCGGGACGTGGTGGCATTGCGGATGCGAGAACACCCGCGCGCCCGCTGCCACGCCTCCCGATTTCGGATCGGATGCGCCGTAATAGAGCCGTGCGATCCGGGCCGCCGAAATCACGGCCGCGCACATCGGACAGGGTTCCAGCGTCACATAGAGGTCATGGCCCGGCAAACGCTCGGACCCGGCGGCGGCGCAGGCCTGACGGATTGCCAGCATCTCGGCATGGGCGGAGGGGTCGTTCAACTCTCGGGTGCGGTTGCCGGCGCGCGCGACGATGCGGCCTTGCGCGTCCACCACCACCGCACCTACCGGCACTTCCCCCCGCGCGGCGGCGGCGAGGGCCTCATCCAGTGCCGCCTGCATGTGGCTTTTGAAGGTCATGCCTTGCCCAATCCTGTCCGGCCCCATAGTTTGACGGATCGGAGGCGGCTGGCCTCCGGCACGTAGCATATGCGCCCCGTCGGGCGAGAAGGCTGACATGACCAAACCGCCCAAACCGCCCCGCAAGCCCGCAGCGGAGCTGCCGCGCCAACCTGCCGCGAAGCGCCCGGCAAAGGCAAGCCCTGCCCTGCCCTCTCCCACTTCAGCGGCGGCGACAGGCAAGGGCGGCGAGCGGATCGCCAAGGTGCTGGCCCGCGCCGGGGTCGCCTCGCGCCGCGAGGCCGAGCGGTTGATCGCCGCCGGTCTGGTGCGGGTGAACGGCAAGCTGATCGACAGCCCGGCGCTGGATGTGGGTCCGCGCGACCGCATCCTGATCGACGGCAAGCCGCTGCCCGCCAAGCAGCCGGTGCGACTGTGGCTCTATCACAAGCCCCTGGGCCTTGTGACGACCGAGGCGGACGAGCAGGGCCGGCCCACCGTCTTCGAAAACCTGCCAGAAGGCATGCCGCGAGTGATGAGCGTGGGGCGGCTGGACCTGAACTCGGAAGGGTTGTTGCTTCTGACCAATGATGGCGATTTGAAGCGGCGGCTGGAGCTGCCCGCAACCGGCTGGCTGCGCAAGTATCGGGTGCGGGTGAACGGCAATCCCACCGATCCCGACCTGGAGCCGCTGCGCCGCGGGATCGAGGTCGAGGGCACGCGCTTTCAGCCGATGGATGTGACCCTCGACCGGGTGCAGGGGGCCAATGCCTGGCTGACAGTCGGGCTGCGCGAGGGCAAGAACCGCGAGGTGCGCCGCGCGATGGGTGGTATCGGCCTGACGGTGAACCGGCTGATCCGGGTCAGCTATGGCCCGTTCCGGCTGGGTGAGCTGCCGGAGGGCGCCGTGGAGGAGGTGCGGCCCACGGTGCTGCGCGACCAGTTGGGCCTGACCGCCGCCGAACTGGGGCTGGAGGATGGCAGCCGCCCCGCGCCAATGACCGGCCGCGCCCCGCGCCCCGCGCCCCGCAAGCCTGCGCAGGCCGGCCGCGACGAAGCCCCCTTCCCCCGCCGCACGCGGGAGGCGGACAGGGACGCGCCGGCCCGCACCACAGCCCGTGCCCATGCCCATGCCGAGGGGAAGCCGACAGCACGGGGCCGTGGTGGCGAAGGCACAAAGGCTGCCCCCGCGGCAGGCCCGCGCGCAGGCTCTGCCAAACCTGGCTTTGGCAAACCTGCGCCCGGCAAGGCGGCAGGTTCCAGGGCTTCAGGCTCCAAGTGGTCAGAATCCAAGCCGACAGGGTCCAAACCGACAGGGTCCAAACCGACAGGCCGCAGCGGAGGCAAACCGTCTTCGGCACCCTCCGCCGGCGGCCCGCGTGAAGGATCTGGGCCAGGTCGCGCCGCCCCGCCCGGCAAGGGCGGACCCGGCCCGCGCAAACCCCGCGGCTGAGCGACAGGCAAGGGGGAAGGTAGGGGTGAAATTCCGCCCCGCGCCTGACCGCTTGCCCATTGGCAGCCCCCCCGGCCCTGTCCTATAGTCGCCGCATCTGCGAAACGGCCTCGGCCGCCTCGCGGCTGGGATGTGCCGCCCGGCACGGATTGCAGGGGGACTGCCATGAGTGCCAAGGGTTTGCGGCTGCTGGCGTTTATGTTGCTGATGGCATTGGTCGCCTATGTCGGTTTTCAGGGGGTGTGACGGATGGCCCAGCGTTACGGTGGCAGATATTCACCCCAAGGCAGCGGTGACAATGATCGCCCGCGCCTCGACGCGCCACATCCGTTTGACGAAAAGCGGCGCGACCGGGTGGGGGCGCGCGCCAATCTGCTGTGGTTGATCCCGCTGCTGTTCGCGTTCCGCGCCTTTACCGTCGACCCGGTCGGACTGCCGTTTCTGCTGGCGGCCTCGGGGCTGGCGGTGCTGGCGGCGTGGCTGACGCGCGAGGGTATTCGGGCCGGGATGGCCTATGAGGCACGCAAGGTCGCGCGCCGCCCCGCCATCCCGCGCAAGATCTTTGCCGCCGTCAGCCTGGGGGCCGGCGTGGCGCTGGCCGGCTGGACGCTGGGTCTGGGCGTAGCGCTGGCGCCCGTTTACGGCGCGATTGCAGCGGGGCTGCATCTGGCGGCTTTTGGCCTTGACCCCTTGCGCGACAAGGGCGCGGAAGGGATCGACCAGTTTCAATCCGACCGCATGGCCCGTGCCGTGGACGAGGCCGAAAAGCATCTGACCGCCATGAAAGATGCGATCCTGCGCGCCCGTGACCGTGGGCTGGAGGCCCGGGTGGACCGTTTTGCCGCCACGGCCCGGGCGCTGTTTCGCCAGATCGAAAGCGATCCGGGCGATCTGACCGCGGCGCGCAAGTATCTGTCGGTTTATCTGATGGGCGCGCGCGACGCGACCGCGCGATTTGCGGATATCTATGCCCGGAACCGCACCACCGCGGCGCGGGTTGAGTATGAGGCCCTTCTCAATGATCTGGAGACGACCTTTGCAAACCGCAGCCGCGCCCTTCTGACCGACGATCATCAGGATCTGGATATCGAAATCCAGGTTCTGCGTGATCGTCTCGCCTATGAGACGCCGAAATCCTGACCCGTGCGCGCCCTGCGCCCCATCGGAGAAAGTGCCATGACGAATACCACCGTGCGTGAAGCGGCCGCCAAGGCCCTGACCGAAATCGAGCAGGTGACGGCCGTCATCCTGCCTGAGCCGGGTGCCGAGGTGGTGCCGTTGTCGGCCGCGCCTGATGAAAAGGCCGGCGAGATCCGCCGTCGCATGGCCGAGATCGACATCACCAACACCCAGTCGATCATCAGCTTCGGCTCGCGCGCGCAGGCGGAATTGCAGGTCATCAGCCAGGAAATGCTGAATGACGTGAAAAACAAGGATGTGGGTCCGGCAGGCGACGGGCTGGCCTCGATCGTGACCACGATCCGCGGCTTTTCGGTGTCGGAACTCGACGTGCGCCGGCAGCGGTCGTGGTGGGAAAAGCTGCTGGGGCGCGCCGCGCCCTTTGCCAAGTTTGTCGCGCGGTATGAGGAGGTGCAGGGTCAGATCGACCGCATCACCGAAAACCTGCTGGGCCATGAACACAAGCTGCTGAAGGACATCAAGGCGCTGGATGTCCTTTATGAGAAAACTCTCGATTTCTATGACGAGCTGGCGCTCTACATTGCCGCCGGCGAGGCCAAGCTGGCCGAACTGGACAAGACCGACATTCCGGCGCTTGAGGCCGCGGTGTCAGCCGCGCCCGAGGCCGATCAGGTGCTGCGCGCGCAAGAGTTGCGCGACCTGCGCGCCGCCCGCGACGATCTGGAACGCCGGGTGCATGACCTGAAACTGACGCGTCAGGTGACCATGCAGTCGCTGCCCTCGATCCGGCTGGTGCAGGAAAATGACAAGTCGCTGGTTACCAAGATCAATTCGACTCTGGTGAACACCGTGCCCCTGTGGGAAACCCAACTGGCACAGGCCGTCACCATCCAACGCTCGCGCGAGGCGGCCGAATCGATCAAGGCTGCGACCGACTTGACCAACGAATTGCTGACCGCCAACGCCAAGAACCTGCAGGAAACCAACCGCGTGGTCCGCACCGAGATGGAGCGCGGCGTGTTCGACATCGAGGCGGTCAAGCAGGCCAATGCCACGCTGATCGCGACGATCAACGAAAGTCTCGCGATCGCCGACGAGGGCAAGCGCCGCCGCGCCGCCGCCGAGACCGACTTGCAGAAAATGGAAGCCGAGCTGCGCGATACGCTGGCGGCAGCCCGCGCCCGCTCGTCCACCACCAGTGCGCAGAAAGCAGGCTGATCTTGACGGGTGGGGCGATCATGGATGGCATTCGGGCGCGGCTTTGGGCCGTGGCCTGCCTTTGGCTTGTGGCTTGCGCCCCCGCGCAGGCCCCGGTCAAACCCACCGCCCCGCCGCCGCCTCGCCCCACGCCCACAGCGCCGGCCGAGCCCTCGGCGGCCAGCCGCGCCCTTGAGATGTATTACGCCCGGGTGCAGGCCGACCTGCTGTCGCAGGGCCTGCTGCGGACCGATGCGGGGGGCGAGGACGCGCCCTTCACCGATCGCATGCTGGCCGACAACTTCCTGCGGGTGGCGCTGTATGACGAATATACCCCCACCGCCACCGGTCTGGTGCAGCGCGAAAGC
Source organism: uncultured Gemmobacter sp. (assembly GCA_964439015.1). Taxonomy (GTDB): domain Bacteria; phylum Pseudomonadota; class Alphaproteobacteria; order Rhodobacterales; family Rhodobacteraceae; genus Gemmobacter. The sequence continues at coordinate 14,573 of CAYTMV010000003.1, read as the reverse complement.
GTCAGCCAGTTGCGCCGCTGGGTGGTGCCGGTGCGGGTGGGTCTGCGCTTTGGCCCCTCGGTCCCGGCCGAGCAGGCGGCGACCGACCGCGCGCGGATCGCCTCTTATCTGCAAAGGCTGGCGCGTCTGACCGGGCATCCGATCGCGCTGTCTGACGCCTCGCCGAACTTCTGGCTGCATGTGGTCAACGAGGACGAGCGCCGCGCGCTTGGCCCGGTGATCCGCACCGCCTTGCCCGAACTCAGCGGGCCTGAGGTCGCCGGGCTGACCGATCTGCCGCGGTCTACCTATTGCATCGTCTACGCCCTCTCGGCCCCGGGCGGCGAGGGTTATGACCGCGCCTTCGCGGTGATCCGCGCCGAACATCCGGACCTTTTGCGCCTGTCCTGCCTGCACGAGGAAATCGCGCAGGGTCTGGGTCTGGCCAATGACAGCCCGCGCGCGCGCCCCTCGATCTTCAACGATGACGAGGAATACGCGTTGCTGACCCGTCAGGACGAGCTGATGCTGCGCATCCTCTATTCGCCCGAGTTGCGTCCCGGCATGTCGCTGGCAGAGGCCGAGCCGATCGTGCGGATGTTGGCCGCGCGGCTGATGGGAGCAAGCACGCCGGGCGGCAGCTGAAGATTTCACCGACCAGAGTCCACCGGGGGCGCGCCCCCATCCATGAAGGAACGATTGCCATGGTCTTCGGGTTCATCAAGGGTCAATTCATCGACGTGATCCATTGGGTCGATGACACGCGCGACACAATGGTCTGGCGCTTTGAGCGGCAGGGCCACGAGATCAAATATGGCGCCAAGCTGACCGTGCGCGAGGGGCAGGCGGCGGTGTTTGTGCATGAGGGGCAGTTGGCCGATGTGTTCGGCCCCGGCCTCTACATGTTGGAAACCAACAACCTGCCGATCCTGACCAGCCTGCAGCATTGGGATCACGGCTTTGAATCGCCGTTCAAATCCGAGATCTATTTCGTCAACACCACCCGCTTCAACGATCAGAAATGGGGCACCCGCAACCCGATCATGTGCCGCGACCCCGAGTTCGGACCGGTGCGGATCCGCGCCTTTGGCACCTATTCGATGCGGGTCGCGGATCCCGGCGTCTTCCTGCGCGAGGTGGTGGGGACGGATGGCGAGTTTACCTCGGATGAGGTGTCGGACCAGATCCGCAACGTGATCGTGCAAGAGGCGGCGCGGGTGCTGGCCTCCTCGGGCATTCCGGTGCTGGACATGGCCGCCAATACCGCCGATCTGGGCAAGCTGATCCTGACCGCGATCGCGCCCAAGGTGGCCGAATACGGTCTGGCGCTGCCCGAATTCTATATCGAAAACATCAGCCTGCCCGAAGAGGTCGAGAAGGTGCTGGACAAGCGCACCTCGATGGGGATCGCGGGCGACCTGCAAAAATACATGCAGTTCAACGCGGCGGAAGGCATGGCCAACCCGGCCTCGGGCGCGGGGGCCGCGATGGGTGCGGGCATGGCTGCCGGCATGGGCATGGCGATGGGTCAGGGCATGGCCGCCGGCCCTTGGGGCGCAGCACCTGCCGCCGCCGCCCCGCCGCCTCCGCCGCCGTCGCCTGCCGGCAAGCAATGGCACCTGGCCGAAAACGGCGCGACCAAAGGCCCGTTTGACGAGGCCGCCTTGGCGGCCATGGTGCAATCGGGCAGCCTGGCCCGCACATCGCTTGTCTGGACCGCCGGTCAGGACGGCTGGAAACCCGCGGCCGAGACCGATTTGCAGCGCCTGTTCGCGCAGGTGCCGCCGCCGCCGCCGCCGCCCGCACCCTGAGGCCAGGGCCGATGCCCATAGCCGAACACCGCTACCCGTGCCAGCAATGCGGGGCAGAGTTGCGCTTTGCCCCCGGCCAGACCGTTCTGAAATGCGACCATTGCGGCCACGTCCAGACTATCCCCCAAGCCGCCGCCCCACGCCAACGCCGCGCCTTGGGGGAAATTCCGCTGGCGGCCGGCCTGCGCGACGATCTGCCGGCGGATGCGGTGGAGCAGGTCCGCTCGACCACCTGTCCCAATTGCGGCGCGGTGGTGGAGTTTCAGGGGGCCAGCCATGCCACCGAATGTCCGTTCTGCGCGACGCCGGTGGTGGTCGACACCGGCACCCATCGCCATATCAAGCCGCAGGCTCTGGTGCCGTTTCGCCTGAGTGAACGCGAGGCCCGAGCGGCCCTGACCGCCTGGCTGGGCCGGCTGTGGTTTGCGCCCAACCGGCTGTTGGAGTTCACCCGCAAGGGCCGGGCGATGACAGGGATCTATGTGCCGTTCTGGACCTTCGACGCCGATACGCGGTCCAGCTATCACGGCCAGCGCGGCGACGCCTATTACGAGACCCGCACCGTCACGGTCAACGTCAACGGCCGCAACGAGCGGCGCCAGGAACAGGTGCGAAAGATCCGCTGGACCCGGGTTTCAGGCCGGGTGGCACGGGATTTCGACGATGTGCTGGTGATGGCCTCGGCCTCGCTGCCCGAACGGATCGGCAATGATCTGACGCCTTGGGATCTTGCCGATCTGGTGCCCTACAGCCCCGAATACCTGTCCGGCTTTCAGGCCGAGGGCTATACGGTTGCGCTGGCCGATGGCCATGATCTGGCCCGTCGAAAGATGGCGCAGGTGATCCAGTCCGATGTGCGCCACGACATTGGCGGCGATGAGCAGCGGATCGACGCCGTGGACACCGACTGGTCGGACGAGACCTTCAAGCACATCCTTTTGCCGGTCTGGATGGCGGCCTATCGCTATCGCGGCAAAAGTTTTCGCTTCGTGGTCAATGCCCAGACCGGCGAAGTGCAAGGCGAGCGCCCCTGGTCGGCCTGGAAAATCGCCTTCGCGGTGCTGCTGTTGCTGATCGCCGCGGGACTGGTGGCTGTGGCCTCCGACCCGACGCTGCTCGACCAGTTCTGACCCCCAGATTTGACCACACGTCCAGACAGCTCTGACGTAGCGTTGCTTCCCTTACACAGCCTTGTTTCGGCGGGTTTTTGCCCCCATCCTGACCAAAACAACCGCTGCATGACGGCGGAGAAAAAGGGAGAGGATCAACCATGGTGGAAATGGCGGCGGGCTTTGCCAGCAAGGCGGATGTGCAGGCCATCGAGGCCGAAATGGCATGGGACGCGCGCGACGTGCCGCGGACCATCCACCGGGCGGTAGCCCGCACTGCAGCGGCGCATGGCAACCGCCCCGCGCTGAGCTTCCAGTTGCTGTCCAAGCCGGGCTCCAAGTCCGAAACGCTCAGCTGGGCGCAGCTTCTGACCCGCGTGACTCAGGCGGCCAACATGTTCCGCGCGCTGGGCGTGGGCGAAAAGGATGTGGTGGCTTTCGTCCTGCCCAATTGCACCGACACCGCCGTGACCCTGCTGGGTGGCATGGTGGCGGGGATCGTCAACCCGATCAATCCGCTGCTGGAGCCGGAACAGATCAGCGCCATCCTGCGCGAAACCAAGGCGAAGGTGGTGGTCACGCTGCGCGCCTTCCCCAAGACCGATCTGGCCCAGAAGGTGGCCGAGGCGGTGCGCCATGCCCCCAACGTCAAGACCGTGCTGGAGGTGGACCTGCTGCGCCACCTCGCCCCTCCCAAAAGCTGGATCGTGCCGCTGGTGCGGCCCAAGGTGGCGGTAGAGCATGTGGCCAATATCCGCTCGTTCGCGTCCGAACTGAAAAAACACCCCTCCGACCGCCTGACCTTCGCCGATCCCGAGGAGGACCGGGTGGCAGCCTTTTTCCACACCGGTGGCACGACCGGCATGCCAAAGGTCGCCCAGCACAAGGTTTCGGGCATGATCTACAACGGCTGGCTCGGCTCGCGGCTGCTGTTCCGCGAGACGGATAGCGTGATGTGCCCGCTGCCGCTGTTCCACGTCTTCGCCGTTTACCCGATCGTGATGAGCATCATTCAGGCCGGCGGCCATGTGGTGCTGCCAACGCCCGCCGGATACCGCGGCGATGGGGTGTTCGACAATCTCTGGAAACTGATCGAACAGTGGCGCTGCACCTATCTGATCACCGTGCCCACCGCGCTGTCGGCCCTGATGCAGCGCCCGGTGAATGCCGATATCTCGACCCTGCGCGGCGCGTTCTCGGGCTCGGCCCCCCTGCCGCTTGAACTTTTCGCCCGGTTTCAGAAAGCTACCGGTATCGAGATCATCGAAGGCTACGGCCTGACGGAATGCACCTGCCTCGTCTCGGTCAATCCGCCCGGCGGCACCAAGAAGATCGGCTCGGTCGGCCTGCCTTTCCCGCATACCCATGTGCGGATCCTGCACAAAACGGCCGACGGCTTCCGCGAATGTGCGGTGGACGAGGTTGGCGAGATCTGCGTGGCCAATCCCGGCGTCTATGAGGGATCGACCTATACCGAGATCGACAAGAACCAGGGTCTGTTCGCCGAAGGCCGGTTTCTGCGCACCGGCGATCTGGGTAGGCTAGACGCCGACGGCTATCTGTTCATCACCGGGCGGGCCAAGGATCTGATCATACGCGGCGGCCACAATATCGACCCTGCAATCATCGAAGAGGCCATGATGGGCCACGAGGCTGTGGCCTTCGCGGGCGCCATAGGCCAGCCCGACGCCCATTCGGGCGAGTTGCCCTGTGTCTATGTCGAACTGGTCAAGGACGCCCATGTCACGCCCGAGGCGCTGATGGATTATGCCCGCGCTCATATCCCCGAACGCGCTGCCCAACCCAAGCATCTGGAAATCCTGCCCGAACTGCCCAAGACCGCCGTCGGCAAGGTGTTCAAGCCCGACCTGCGCAAACGCGCCATCACCCGCGTTCTCGATGCCGCTCTGGCCGAAGCACAGCTTCCGGCGCGTGTGGCCGATGTGGTCGAGGACAAGAAACGCGGTCTGGTGGCGAAGATCGCCCTGCAGGGTGCGATCGATCGCGACCGCCTCGGCCATGTGCTGGGCGCCTACACCGTCCCCTGGGACATGACCCAATGAGGTAGATAGGGGCTCTGCCCCTCGGCGCTGTCGCGCCTCACCCCGGGATATTTCTGCCTAAATGATGAAAAACCGCGCCATCATTCAGGTGTAAATATCCCGGGGGGGCGGCCGAAGGCCGGAGGGGGGCAGCGCCCCCCCTGCCCGATCGTTACATCGTAGCCGTGTCCAGAATGATTGTGACGGGCCCCTGATTGAGCAGGTCCACATCCATGTCGGCGCCGAAAATGCCGTTTGCGCAGGTCAGCCCCTCGGCGCGAAGCCGGTCGGTGAAATAGGAATAGAGGCGCTCTCCCTCGGCAGGCGGGGCGGCGGTCGAAAAGCCCGGGCGATTGCCGCGCAGGTCGGCGGCGAGCGTGAACTGGCTGACCACCAGACAGGCGCCCCCTGCATCCTTGACCGAGAGGTTCATCTTGTCAGCCGCGTCCTTGAAAATGCGCAGCTTGGCGATCTTTGCAGCCAGGCGATCCGCCTCGGCCTCGCCATCGCCCTGCATCGCACAGACAAGGATCATCAGGCCTGCATCAATCTGGCCCGCCACCTGACCATCAACCGTCACCTTTGCGCGGGACACGCGCTGGACCACTGCTCTCAAAGCCTATGCCTCCACCACCGGTTGGCTGTGTTTTCCACGGGGCCTTATCGCGCGCGGCGGCTGCATCTGCAACCGCGCCATGTTTCGGGCGCGTTGGCATCGCGGAATGGCGTGATTCGTGCCTCCTCTCGGCGGATGCCTTGATCTGCGTCAGACCGAAACGGGCTTCGAATCACTAACTTTCGGCTGGGGTCATGTTGATCGAGAGGAGGAAATGATGGTCGAGAAAAACACCCCCACAGGCTTCTGGCCCGCGATGTTCGAACCATTTCGGCAGGCGGGCACACGGCTTGCAGACTGGTTGTCACCGGCAGCCGAGGCCTCGCAGGACGATGGGGCCTATCGCATTGCCATGGAACTGCCCGGTGTGGCCGAGGAGGATATCCACCTCAGCGTCGACGATGGTGTGGTCACGGTGAAGGGCGAGAAAAAGGCCAGCCGCGAGGAAAAGGGCGAAAGCTGGTATTTCAGCGAGCGGCAGTTCGGCAGTTTCAGCCGCAGTTTCCGGCTGCCGCAGGATGCTGACGCATCCGGGGTCAAAGCCGAGATGAAGGACGGGCTGCTCACCGTGACCGTGCCGAAAAAGGCGCTTGAGGCGCCAAAATCGACACGCATTCCGATAAGCAAGGGCTGATCGGTCAGGCCGTGAACCAAGGCGCAAGGTTGGCGCGCACCCGGTCCAGCACAGTCGCGCCGCACAGGTCCGGCACGAAGGGCTCGCCGGTGATGGCCTGATAGGCATCAGCATAGACCTGCGCGGTGCGGGCGATCATCTCGGCCGGAATTTCCGGTATCGGGTCCTTGTAGGGATCGCAGCGCGCCGCCACCCAGGCGCGGATCACGTCCTTGTCAAAGCTGGGCGGGCGGGTGCCGCCCTCCAGTGCCGCCTGATAGCCGTCCGCCAGCCAGTATCGGCTGGAGTCCGGGGTGTGGATCTCGTCTGCGATCAGGATATTGCCCGGCGCATCCAGCCCGAATTCGTATTTCGTATCGACCAGGATCAGCCCGCGTTCGGCGGCAAGCGCCTGTCCGCGGGCAAACAAGGCCAGCGCCTTGGCGGAAACTTCGTCCCACTGCGATCGGGTCAGAAGGCCCTGTTCGACGATCTCGGCCGCGGTCAGCGGCTCGTCATGGCCGCCGTCGAAAGCCTTGGAGGTGGGGGTGATGATCGCTTGCGGCAGCGCCTCATTGTCGCGCAGGCCCTCGGGCAGGGTGTGGCCATACATCTGCCGTTGCCCCTGCTTGTAAAGCGTCAGCACCGAAGTGCCGGTGGTCCCCGCCAGATAGCCGCGCACCACCACCTCGACCGGCAGGATGGTCAGACGGCGGCCGATCACCACATTGGGGTCGGGATAGGTCAGAACGTGATTGCCGCAGATGTCGCCGGTGCGCTCGAACCACCAGCGCGCCACCTGCGTCAGCACCTGACCCTTGCAGGGGATTGCGGCAAGGATGCGGTCAAAGGCCGAAATCCGGTCCGACGCGATCAGGATCCGCCGCCCCTCGGGCACATCTGCGGTGGGCGGCAGGTCGTAGCAATCGCGGACCTTGCCGAAATAGGGGTTCGGCAGCTCGGGGATGCGGGCCTCGGGCAAGGTGCGGTCAAGCGGCAGGGTCATCGAAGCCTCCGGAAGGGCGGGACGGATGCTTGGGCTATCGCGCAGCCCTGCGATGCTGTCAATCGAAGCGGCGGCATATCAGTGAAAAGGGGGGCCAAAGCCCCCCTTCGCGTCACTGACTTTGCCTAACCTTATTTCTGCGGGATACGCAGGTTCTGGCCCGGATAGATCTTGTCCGGGTGTTTCAGCATCGGCTTGTTGGCCTCGAAAATCTCGGGATAGCGATTGGCATTGCCCAGCGTCGCCTTGGCTATGGCCGAAAGGGTATCGCCCTTCTTGACGGTATAGAAAACCGGCGCGGGCGCGTCGTCCTTGGTTTCGGCCTCGACCTTGGCCACACCCGCCACATTGCCCACGGCGAGGATCAGCTTTTCCTGATCTTCTGCAGTGCGGGCGGTGCCGGTGACCTTGACGGTATCGCCCTCGACCTTGAGCTGGACGTCCTTCGCATCCAGACCGAGACCTTCGATCTCTTTCTTCAGCGCCTCTTCCTGCACCTCGGCCGCTTCGGCCTTGCCGCCGAACAGCGATGCACCCGCATCCTTCACGAAGGACCAGATTCCCATGGCAAACTCCCTCACTGGAAAGCCGGACCTCTGCCCGACCCTATCATCTTAGCATCAAAACCAACGCCTGCGACGGCCTTTTGGTTCCCGCGCGGCCACGGCAAAATCGCCTTGGAGGGTCAGGCGCCGTCGGTGAATTGCAGGCGCGCCAGCCGCGCATAAAGACCGCCCTCGGCCACCAGCGCGTCATGGGTGCCCTGCGCGACGATCCGGCCCTGATCGAAGACCACGATCCGGTCGGCGCGTTTCACCGTCGCCAGGCGGTGGGCCACCACCAACGTCGTGCGACCCTCGGACAGCCGTGCAAACGCCGCCTGCACCGCGCGCTCGGATTCCGCATCGAGGGCCGAGGTTGCTTCGTCCAGCAGCAGCACCGGGGCGTCACGCAGGATAGCCCTGGCGATGGCAATCCGCTGTTTCTGGCCACCCGACAGCATCACGCCGCGTTCGCCCAGTTGCGAGTCATACCCTTCGGGCAGCGCCATGATGAAATCATGCGCGGCGGCGGCGCGGGCGGCGGCCTCGATCTCGGCATCGCTTGCCTCGGGGCGACCGAAACGGATGTTCTCGCGCGCTGAGGCCGCGAAGATCACCGGGTCCTGCGGCACCAGCGCCATCGCGGCGCGGAAATCGGCCCGCGCCATTGCGCGCAGGTCGATCCCATCCAGCGTGATCCGCCCGGCCTGCGGGTCATAGAACCGTTGCAGCAGCGTCAGCACCGTGGATTTGCCCGCGCCCGAGGGGCCGACCAGCGCCACCGTCTCGCCGGGCGAGACCACGAGGTCCACCCCCTCCAAGGCTGGTGCATCTGGGCGCGAGGGGTAATGGAACTGCACTTCGTCAAACACGATCGCGCCTTTCGCCGGGCGCGGCAGGGCCACCGGCTGGGCAGGGTCTTGCACCGGATCGGTGGCCTCCAGCAGCTCGACCAGCCGCTCTGTCGCGCCGGCGGCGCGCTGCAACTCTCCCCAGATTTCGGACAGCGAACCGACCGAGCCCGCCACGATCACCGCATAAATGACGAACTGGACCAGCTGGCCGCCGCTCATCATTCCATCGCGCACGTCGCGGGCGCCGACCCACAGCACGCCGACAATCCCGGCAAAGACCAGGAAGATTACGATGATGGTCATCAGCGCGCGGGTCCGCATCCGCCGGTCGGCCGAGGCAAAGGCATTTTCGGTCACGCCGGCAAAGGCTGCGCGGGTCTCGGTCTCGCGGGTGAAGGCCTGCACGGTCTGCACCGCGCCTAGCGCCTCGGCGGCGCGGCCCGAGGATTGGGCGATCCAGTCCTGATTGTCGCGGCTGAGCGCGCGCAGACGCCGGCCCAGCACCACGATCGGCACCACCACCGCCGGCACGATCAGCAGCACCAACCCGGTGAGTTTGCCCGAGGTGATCAGCAGCATCGCGATGCCGCCCAACAGCATCAGCAGGTTGCGCAACGCGACCGAGACGGACGAGCCGATCACCGACAGGATCAGCGTGGTGTCGGTCGTCAGCCGCGAGACGATCTCGCCGCTCATCATCCGCTCGAAAAAGGCCGGCGAAAGGCCCATCAGACGGTCGAACATCGCGCGGCGAATATCCGCCACGACCCGCTCGCCCAACCGGGTCACAAGGTAGTAGCGCGCGCCGGTGCCCAGGGCCAGCAATGCGGCCAGCAGCAGCGCCCCGGCGAAATACTGATCCAGCCGGCCGGCATCGCCGGCGGCGAAACCGTCCACCACCCGGCGCACGGCGATGGGCAGCACCAGCGTCACCGTGGCGGTCAGCGTCAGCGCGGCCAATGCTGCCAGCGCCATCGCCCGATAGGGCCGCATGAACGGCCAAAGGCCCCGCAGCGCCGACACCTTCCGCGTCGCCGGCCGATCCGGCAATGCTTCCCCTCTGGCCATGCTGTCCCCCGTTAACTGTCTGGTGTGTTTAGGCTGTGGCGCCGTATGGGGCAAGCGTGGATGCATCCGCCCCCTTTCCCCGGGCCGCGACCCATGCCACTTTGCGCCCGATCAGGACGGAGGGCGACATGCCGCAATTCACCGCTGCCGATGGCGCAAACCTGTTTTTCCGCGACGAAGGCGCTGGCCTGCCGGTGCTGTGCCTCTCGGGGCTGACGCGCACCCATGCCGATTTCGACTATCTCGCGCCGCATCTGCCCGATGTCCGGCTGATCCGCATGGACTACCGCGGCCGCGGCGCATCGGACTGGACCGGACCCGAAACCTATACCATCGTGCAGGAGGGCGCGGATGCGCTGGCACTGCTGGATCATCTGGGGCTGGCGCGGGCCGCGGTGATCGGCACCTCGCGCGGCGGGATGATCGGCATGTATCTGGCCGCCACCGCACATGATCGGCTGATGGGCCTGTGCCTCAACGACGTGGGCCCGCTGCTGGAGTCCGCGGGGCTGAAGCGGATCGGCGACTATCTGGGCCGCCACCCCGCCCCCCGCACGATCGAGGCGCTGGCCGCCGTCTATGCCGCCAACCCCGAATTTCCGGGCGTGCCGCAGGACCGCTGGCTGCAAGAGGCCGCGCTGCACAGCCGCCCCGGCGGGCGCGGCCTGCAGATCACCTATGACCCGACGCTGCGGGACGCCTTCATGCCGGCGCTGAAGGCCCCGGATTTCGACCTCTGGCCGTGGTTCGAGGACTGCGCGGGGCTGCCGCTGGCGCTGATCCGGGGCGAGAACTCGGACCTGCTGTCGCGCGCGACCGCCGACGAGATGGCGCGCCGCCGCCCCGACATGATCCGCGCCGAGGTGCCGCACCGCGGCCACATCCCCTTTCTGGACGAGGGCGAATCCCTCACCGCGATCCGCCACTGGCTGAAGAACGTGTCATGCTGATCTACCTGCCCGAGTTGCGGTTGAACGTGCTGGAGGATGGGCCCAAGGACGGGCCCGCGCTGGTCTTTGCCCATGCGCTGGGGCTGGATGCCACGATGTGGGACACGGTGCTGCCGCTGCTGCCGCCCGGTCTGCGGCTGATCCGGCTGGACATGCGCGGCCATGGCGGATCGGACACGCCGCCTGCGCCCTATGCCATGGGGGCGCTGGTGCGCGATGCCGAGCGGGTTTTGGATCATCTGGGCGTCAAGGATGCCGTTTTCGTGGGCCTGTCGATCGGCGGGCTGACCGCGCAGGGGCTGGCGGTCAAGCGGCTGGATCTGGTGCGCGGTCTGGTGCTGTCCAACACGGCCGCGCGGATCGGCAATGACACGCTGTGGCACGACCGGATCGCCAAGGTCGCAGCCGGCGGGATGGAGGCAATCATCGCGCCGACGATGGAGCGGTGGTTCTCGCGCCGCTTTCGCGCTGAAAACCGCCACAGCCCTTGGGCCGCGCGACTGGCTGCCTGCCGCCCCGAGGGCTGGATGGGCTGTGCCGCGGCGATTGCGGGGACGGATTTCTACACTCCCACGGCCGGGCTGCGCCTGCCGGTGATGGTGATTGCCGGCGGCCATGACGGATCGACACCGCCCGATCTGGTCCGCGAGACGGCGGCCCTGATCCCCGACGCCGATTTCCACCTGCTACCGGGATCGGGGCATCTGCCCCCGGTGGATGCCCCCCAGCCGTTTGCCGCCCTGTTGTCGGCCTTCCTGACCCGGATCGGGCATATTTGACCGGCATCTTCCAGCGCAGGTTCAAAACAGAAAGTTCACCCCGCTGACCATCGCCAGCCCCCTGAGCAGGATCTGCATGTCAGCCGTCACGTCGCCCGTGACATCGACATGAACGGTCAGATTGGTTCCGTCAAAGCTCTGCCAGACCGAGTTGGCCTGCGGCAGAGACCCCGCCCAGCGCAGGTCCTGCAGGCCCTGATGATTGACCGAGGCATCAACCGCCGACAGGTCGATCACGTCCGCGCCGGGGTCGAAATCGTCGATCACATCCCGCCCCGAGCCAGGCCGGCTTTCGGCATGGCTTGACCAGATAAAGCGATCTGCCCCCGCGCCACCTGCGAGACGGTCACGCCCGGCGCCCCCGGCCAGCCGGTCATCGCCGCCGCCCCCCGACAGAGTATCCGCCCCGGCGGCACCCGACAGCCAGTTATCCTGCGCATTTCCGGTGATGCGGTTCGACAAGTCATTGCCGATACCGTTCCGCGCGGCGCCGGTCAGCGTCAGATGCTCGAACCCTGCGGCCAACCGCCAGTTGACCGCGGCCTGCACCCGGTCGATCCCGTTCCCGCCCGCCTCTGACAGGATATCTCCGGCGTGATCGACCAGATAAAGATCGTGTCCCAGCCCGCCTGCCAGGGTGTCCCGGCCCGCCCGGCCATCAAGCGTGTCGTTGCCGGCACCGCCCGCCAACCGGTTGCCCGCCTCCGTTCCGGTCAGGCGATTGGCGGCCGCGTTGCCGGTGCCGGTGATCGCTGCCCCGGTCAGCTGCAGATCCTCGAGATGCGCCGCCAGCACCCAGTCCACCGCCGAAATCACGGTGTCCGTTCCGGCGACCGCACCTTCTGTCACGCGGTCGCCAGGGCGGTCCACGACATAGATGTCATCACCCAGACCGCCGATCAGCGTGTCAATCCCCCGCCCGCCATCCAGCCGGTTGGCGGCACCGTTCCCGCTCAATCGATCCGCAAAGCGCGAGCCGACGAGGTTTTCGATCGACAGCAGACGGTCGTTGCCCGCGCCGGTGGCCTGCCAGCCCGCAATCGCCAGACTGACCTGCACCCCGCGCCCGGCCTGTGCATAGCTGGCCACATCCTGCCCACCCTGCCCGTTCAGCAGGTTGTTGCCGCCATTGCCCACCAGCAGGTTGTCCGCGGCATTGCCATGCGCAGAGAGATGACCCATGCCGGTCAGCACCAGAACCTCGACATGCTCGGGAAGTGTCATGGACAGGCTCGCACGGATCGTATCCTGCCCCTCGCCCGCGGCCTCCAGCACCTGATCGGCGCGATGCAGCACATAGGTGTCATTGCCCGCGCCCCCCGCCAGCGTGTCCCGCAGCAGGGGGTTGGCGACCCGAAAGATGTCGAGGCCCGCGCCGTTCGGCCCGGCCAGATTGCTGGCCAGACTGTCAAAGACGATCCAGTCGCCGCCGGCCGAGATCGCCACGCCACCGCCTGCGGCGCCATTTGCCTGCCCGCCCGCCGGGGCGGAGACCCGCGCGATCGCACCTGTCTGCAGATCCTTGACGAAGATATCCGCCAGCCCGTTGGTGTCGCCCGCCACCAGATTGGCCGCAGCCGAACGAAAGGCCACAAACCGCCCATCCGCCGACACCGCTGCAGCATCCGATGCGCCATTGCCAGCGCCGGTCGCGCCGGCTGACACAAGCGAGAAACGACCGCTCGCCATGTCCCAGGCGTAGATATCGGCAAAGCCGTTCTGATCCGCAGCCAGCAGGCGCTTTTCGGTGCGAAACACCACCATGCCTGCACCGTCACCTGAATGGGCAAGCGCTGCCTGGTCAGCCCCGCCTGCCCCGCCGCGTCCGCCGGTCAGGTTGTTCAGCTGACCCGAGACGGCATCCCACAGGTAGATGTCGCTGGCCCCGCCACCGGTCGCGCCCGCGGTGAGGTTGGTGGCGGTCGAGGCAAAGACCACATACCGACCGTCGTCTGAAATCGCCGCGCCGCCGCTGTCGCCGTTCCCGTCGCCGCCGGTCGCGGCCGAAGACAGCCGCACCACCGCGCCGGTGGCCATGTCTTTCAGGAAAACATCGGTCTGGGCCGCGCTGCCGCCCGCGGGGCCCAGATTGGTCGCAGCCGATGCAAAGACCACATACCGACCGTCGTCCGAGATATCCGCCCCGTCTGAGGCGGCATCGGCCGGCGTGCCATCCGCTGCCGCTGAGACCAGCTGTGCCGGCCCCCCCGACGTGGCAATCAGCCAGACCTGCCGCCCGGCGGACGGTCCCGCCCCCAGATCGGCATCGCTGTCAAAGGCCAGAAAACGACCATCTGCCGACAGCGCCGCACCGCCCGCCATGCCCGCCGCAACCGCGCCCAGATCATCCAGATGCAGGTTTACGACGCCCGCCGGACCCCAAAGCAGCGGATCGCGAGAGCCCGCTGCGCTGCCAAACCCGCTCCATCCGCCAATAAACGCCACCGCCGCGCCATCTGCCGACAGCGTCGGGGCGATTGCTGGCGTGGGGCTGCCGGTGCCACCTGCCTGACTGATGAGGATCGGCGCCGAAAGGGCCGCGTTGCCCATCAGCCAATCGTCGCCCGCCCCCGTCTGCACATGGTCTGCCCCGCCGCCCGCATCAACGAAATGGCCCCGCCCGGATGCGGCAAGATACAGCACCTCGCCCCGCCAATCCGCCGTAGTCCCTCTTGCGCCGTCGCCAAGGTGAACGATCGAACCATCGGCAAAGCCCAGCGCGGAAGTCGGCAAATCCTCAGCTCTCAGTCCCGCAAGAACCACCGTCTTGCCACCCAATGTCAGGCGCAACCCATGCGCCTGCGGCAAGATCCGCAGCCCTGCCGCATGGGCCGAGACATCAAACAACAGCCGGTCCGCAACCGGATCAAATGCGACCACCGCGCCGCTTGCCAGCTGGGAAAACCGGAAATCCACCATCGCGCACCCTTTCGGATGCAGGCTAGGCTTGAAATGGTTAAACCAAGGTTAACCGGAACCGGGCTAAAACTGATCAGGAATTTGGCGGTCCCGGAAGCCGCCAGAATTAGGATGCGACAAATGGCAACTCGTCGCAAAATGTCATTTTAGGTCAATATCTTACCCCCAGAAGTATAGGATGCGAGCCGTGCAAGCCGTTGCAATTTGTGGCTTTTGGGCGCATATTTTTAGGCGGGTAGGATAGAGGGCGCTGAAAATGCCGCGCGTGGCCAAGGAACTTTCGGC